>NZ_CP099399.1:3180000-3480000 GCF_024721175.1 Rhizobium sp. Pop5
TTGCCGACGCGGAAGAATTTACCTCCTTCTATGTCGCAACACTCGACGACGGCCGCCAGCTTCGCCTGCCGATTCGCGTGCTTGATGGCGGCGATCATGCCCTCGCCTCACTGATCGTCAATCAGACGAGCTTCGCCGTGCTCGATGCGTTGGCGGAAAATCTCGCCGAAAAGATCAGGCCCATGCACGTCGATATCGTCGCCGGCCTGCCGACGCTCGGCCTGACATTGGCCGCCGCCGTGGCGCAGAAGCTTGGCCAGGGCCGCTACGTTCCGCTCGGCACTTCCCGTAAATTCTGGTACCGCGACGAACTCTCAGTCGCCCTATCCTCGATCACCACGCCGGCGCAGCAGAAGCGCCTTTATGTCGATCCACGCATGCTGCCGCTGCTTGAGGGACGGCGCGTCGCGCTGATCGACGACGTCATTTCGAGCGGCGCCTCGATCGTTGCAGGCCTCAATCTGCTGACGGCCTGCGGCATCGAACCGGTCGCCATCGGCGCTGCCATGTTGCAATCGGAACGCTGGCGCGAAAGGCTGGCAGCCGCCGGCGCACAATGGATGGCACGCACCGTCGGCGTCTTCGCAACGCCCATGCTGGAGCGGAATGCCGCAGGCAGGTGGCAGGTGCCACGAAGTTCAAGCAGGACGTGAGGATTGTTCAATCTTTGCCGGCCAGTGCTCTATACAGCGGATGAAGAACGGCTACAGTCCGCCTGATCGATGAACCACCGGATCCGCCTATGTCGTTCGAACAAGCATCCCTGCTGATCCTTCTGCTGGTAATGCTGGTTCTCTTCTCACTCGATCGCTTCCGCATCGAGGTCGTCTCGATCGCCGGGCTGCTTGCCGGCCATGCGCTCGGTCTCTATCCGGCCGACCAGATCTTCACAGGCTTTGCCAGTCCCGTCGTCATCACCGTCGTCGAGATCCTGTTGATCGTCCAGGTGCTGGCACGCGCCAGGCTCTTCGACAATCTGGCCGCCCGCTTCGCAGCCGCAAGGCCTTCCGATTTCAAGGTGATATCAGGCACGTCCTCGCTTGCCGGCTTCATCTCGATTTTCATGAACAATATCGGCGCTTTCGCCATTACCTTGCCGGTGGCGTTGCGGCTCGGCACGGCGCTCGCGATCCCCCGCCGACAGCTCGTCATGCCGCTCTCGTTCGCAGCCCTGCTCGGCGGTCTTGTTTCGCTGATTGGTACGCCGGCCAATCTGCTTGTCAGCGATGCGCTCGCCAAGGCGACGGGAGCAGGCTTTCATTTCTTCGATTTCGCCTATGTCGGCCTGCCGGTCGCAATCGCCGGCATTCTGCTCGTCACCCTCCGAATACAGCGCCTGTTCCCGGAACCCGACGAGGCGCCGGCAACGATTTCGTCGGCTGTCCGCCGCATCGTCGTCGAGCGTCGTGTCCCCGATGTCTCGCCGCTGATCGGCACGCGGCTTTCCGACTGTCCGGCCCGTTTCGGTATCAAGCCGCATGCGCTGATCCGCAACGACAACTTCGTCTTCGGTCCGCTCGACCAGTCGGTGATCGGACCGGACGATGTCTTGCTGGCGGAAGGCGCAGACGCGGTCTTTGCCGGTCTTACCGCCACCCAGGCGCTGATCGGCGACGACCATCCGCATGCCCTGCATCCGGATTTCGCCCGCGTCGAAAGCGTCGTCATGCCGGAAAGCACGCTGGTCGGTTCGCGCATCCGCTCGCTCGAAGTCTTTCACAGTCGCGGCGTGGCGGTCACCGCCCTTTCCATGCGCGCGCCGCGCATCGAGGGCCGCTTTCTCGATCTCCAGCTGTCGATCGGCGATATATTGACGCTGGAGGGGCCTAGCTTGGCGATCGCCGAAGCGCTTGATGAAAGCGAGTGCCTGCCGCTTGCCCCGACAGCTCCGGTCGAACCGGCCCTCCCCTCATGGCGGCCCTTCGCTCTCTTTGCCTGCGGCGTCGCCGCCTCGGCCGCCGGCTTGCATCCCGACATCGCCTTTGCCTGCGTCGTGCTCGTCCTCGCCCTGCTCAATCATCTGAACATCCGCCAGGCCATGGCCGATCTCAATTGGCCGATCATCATCATGCTGGCGGCGATGATTCCGATCGGCCAGGCGGTGGCAAGCACGGGAGCGGCCGAAACCATTGCCGGCTGGCTGAGCTTGGCGGTGCCGATCGCCCATCCGCTCTTCGGCATCGCCCTCATCCTCTTCCTCGCGATGGCGCTGACGCCCTTCGTCAACAATGCGACCGTTGCGATCGTGCTGAGCCCGATCGCACTGGAATTTGCAAGAGCCGGCCAGCATGCGCCGAACGCCTATCTGATTGCGGTCGCCGCCGGCGCCTCGCTGGATTTCCTGACGCCCTTCGGTCATCACAACAATACGCTGGCGATGGGTATCGGCGGCTACCGCTTCGCCGACTTCCTGCGCGCCGGCTGGCCGCTTGCTGTTGCAAGTTACGGCCTCGCTCTATTTCTCCTGGCTCTGTTCTGGCTGTGATGCGATATTCGGAGCTCGGCTTGACTTCGCCGGCAATGGAACTACGGCGCCGCGCGTCTTTCAGACGCGCAAAGGACGCTGTAGCATTTTGAGTGCTGCATAATTTTGTCCTTAAATCGATTCCGATTTAAGGAATTATGCAGTAGAGCAGGAAACCTTCACCCAACTACAAGGACAGTCGAGCGTCGTGCGAATTCTCTCCGAAGCCCATTTCCCGGAATTGCCGAACTATTATCGCGGCAAAGTACGCGAGAATTACGACCTCCCGGATGGGCGCCGCATCATCATCAGCACCGATCGGCTGAGCGCTTTCGATCGCATTCTCACCTGCATTCCCTATAAGGGCCAGGTGCTGACGCAGACGGCGCGCTACTGGTTTGAGGCGACTAGGGATATCTGTCCGAACCACGTCCTCGACTATCCCGATGCGAATGTCGTCATCGGCAAGCGGCTCGACATTCTGCCGGTCGAGATCGTCGTGCGCGGCTATCTCGCCGGCACGACAGGCACCTCGATCCTGACGCTCTACAAAAAAGGTGAGCGCGAGATGTACGGCATGCGTCTGCCCGACGGCATGCGCGACAACCAGATCCTGCCCGAACCCGTCATCACGCCGACCAGCAAGGAATTCGACGGCGGCCATGACGAGCCGTTGACGCCTGCCGAAATCGTCACGCGCGGTCTTCTGACCAGGCAGCAATGGGAGACCCTGTCGCAATACGCGCTTGCCCTTTTTTCCCGCGGCCAGGAGATGGCCGCAAAACGCGGCCTGATCCTCGTCGACACCAAATATGAATTCGGCACCGATGCCGACGGCAATATCATCCTCGCCGACGAGATTCATACGCCGGACAGCAGCCGCTACTGGCTTGCCGAAAGCTATCCGGCAAGTTTCGCCGCCGGCAAGCGCCCGGAAAGCTTCGACAAGGATTTCGTCCGCGCCTGGGTGGCGGAGCGCTGCGATCCCTATAAGGACGAAATCCCCGAGATCCCTGTCGAACTGATCGAGCAGACTTCAGCCGTATACATGAGAGCTTACGAGGCAATCACCGGCGAACGCTTCGTTCCCGACGACAGCGGCGAGACCCCGCTTGCCCGTATCCGAAACAACCTCAGCCCCTATTTCGCTTGAAAAGGCCAAGCGCGAAAGCCGCCATGCCGATCGCCGGCTTGCGGCATCTCATTCAGTCGCGCTAGCATCGACAAAAAGGATCGGGCTCTGCCCGGCGGGGGACGAATGGCAAGAAGGCCGAGACGCAAGGCCGAGGAAACGCGGGAGGACATCCTCTCCATGGCGGAGATGCTGTTCCGGGAGCGCGGCTACGCTGCCGTGTCGATCGCCGATATATCAGGCGCGCTCCACATGTCACCCGCCAACGTTTTCAAGCATTTCCACTCCAAGGTCGCACTGGTCGATGCCATCGCCGGGCGCCATCTCGACAACGCCACCGAACGTTTCGCCGCCTTCGACGAGGACCTGTCGCCCAAGGAGCAACTGCTCCGCTTCGTTCTGCGCCTGCTGGAAAGCCATCTGCAGGACATCCAGAAGAACCCCTATATCTTCGAAATGGTGCTGTCGACGATCGAGGCCAAACTCGAGGCCGGCAACCGCTATCGCGCCCGAATCGAGGAAAAGCTCGGCGAGATCATCCGCACGGGCGTGGCGGAGGGCGGTTATCATTGCCCCAATCCCGAACGCGCGGCACATACGGTTGCCGACGTGCTCGCCTGCGTCCTGCATCCCATCCTCATCGCCCGGGACGACAAGGACACACTCGTGCACCGCGCCGAAGAAATCGTGTGCATGGTGGATGCCGCACTGCGAAATAAAGCTTGCTAAGTGACGATTGCTGACTTACGTCACTTTGTAAAGCTTTTCTTAAATTCGGATCGCGGCATTTGCAGCCAACTCAATCCTGACGCTTAAATAAGCCTGCGCTCGGCCCGGCCGAGCCCGTGGATCGAGCGGCGTTTGCCACCGTACAGGGACTTCAGCATGATACGGCGTGCCCTCCTCATCTCCTCGCTCGCTTTCAGCGCTTTGCTCGCCGCCTGCAGCGACAACGCCGGCAAACCTGCCGGAAACGCCGGCGCGGCGCAGCAAGCCGCCCCGGTCGGGGTGGTCACGCTGAAGAAGGACAGTTTCCCGATCACCACGATCCTTCCCGGCCGCGCCGAAACCTTCCAGACGGCCGACATCCGGCCGCAAGTGAGTGGCATCATCCGCGAAATCGCCTTTAAGGAAGGTGGCGAGATCAAGAAAGGCGATCTCCTCTATCAGATCGAGGACGCGCCCTATATCGCTGCCGTCGAACAGGCCAAGGCGGCAATCTCCAAGGCCGAGGCAAGCGTCCCGAGCGCTGAAAGCAACCTCGAACGATATCAACGCCTGGTCGGCAGCGGCGCTACCCAGATCGAATTCGAAACGGCCAAGACGACGCTGCTCCAGGCCAAGGCCGAAGTCGAATCGACGAAGGCAGCGCTTTCCGCCGCGCAGATCGACCTCGACCACACGAGGATCTTCGCCCCCTTCGACGGCGTCATCGACCAGACCGCTTATAATATCGGCAACGTCGTCTCGGCCAACCAGTCGACGGCACTGACGACGATCCGTCAGCTCGATCCGATCTATATCTCTCTGACGGAATCGAGCACTAACCTCCTGAGGCTGCGCGATGCGATGGCCGCCGGCGATATCAAGGGCGCAGAGAACGTCGCCTTCCATCTGATCCTCGAAGACGGCAAGGAATACAACCAGCAGGGCAAGCTCGACATGTCGAAGCAGGTGGTCAGCGAGACCACCGGCACCTTCATCATCCGCGTACTCTTTCCCAATCCGGACCGTGTCGTCCTGCCCGGCATGTATGTCCGCGCAACGGTCGAGCTCGGCGCCGAGGCCGGTTATGCGCTGCCGCAGCTGGCGACGAGCCGCGATGCCAACGGCCGGCTGACGGCACAGTTCGTTTCCGCCGACGGCAAGGTCGAAACTCGCGCCTTTGAAAACAGCTCACCCTCCAACAATTCCTGGCTCGTGACCGAAGGCATCAAGGACGGCGATCAGCTGATCGTCAGCGGCCTGCAATCGATCACATCAGGCATGCCGGTGAAGCCCGTCCCGATGAAGATCAACGACAACGGTGTGGTCGTGGCTGCCGAGCAGCCAGCGGCCGGTGACACGCAAAAACCCGCAGCGAAATAACCGCTCCAGGCCTGCATCGTCACCGTCTCAGCCGCACAGGAACAACTGATGGCCAAGTTTTTCATCCGACGTCCGATTTTCGCCTGGGTCATTGCGATCACCATCATGCTCGCCGGGCTGCTCGCGATCTTCACCCTGTCGATCTCGCAATATCCTGACATCGCCCCGACGACAGTGCGCATCAATGCTACCTATCGCGGCGCCAGCGCCGAGACCGTCGAAAAATCGGTAACGACGATCATCGAGGACGGCATGACCGGTCTCGACGACCTCACCTATATGACCTCGACCTCGTCGACGGGTTCGGCCAGCATTTCACTGACCTTCGGAACCAGCGTCAACCCCGACATCGCCCAGGTCGAGGTGCAGAACAAGCTGCAGCTGGTTCAGTCGCAGCTTCCGGGCGACGTCATCGATGCCGGCATCCGCGTGACGCGCTCGACCTCGAGCATCCTTCTCGTCGGCTCGCTCGTTTCAACAGACGGCAAGCGTAATTCGGTCGACCTCGGCAACCTCATGTCGACCTCGATCGAGGATCAGATCCAGCGCCTGGAAGGTGTGGGCAGCATCAACGTCTTTGGTTCGGGATATGCCATGCGGGTCTGGCTGGATCCCTACAAGCTCTTGAAATACCAGCTGACCCCAAGCGACGTGACGTCGGCGATCCAAGCCCAGAACACCCAGGTCTCCGTCGGCTCGCTCGGCGCCCAGCCGACGATCCCCGGTCAAGAGATCAACGTCACCATCACCGCGCAAAGCCAGCTGACCACTGTCGCCGATTTCGAGCACATCATTCTGAAGGTCGAAAAGGACGGTGCGACGGTGCGGCTGAGCGACGTGTCGCGCATCGAAATCGGCCAGGAAAGCTACGGCGGCAGTTCGCGCTACAACGGCCTTCCGTCGACCGGTTTCGCCGTCAACCTCGCGATCGGCGCCAACGCTATCGATACCGCCGCCCGCGTGCGATCCGCGCTCGACGTCATCGGCCGCACCTTGCCGGAAGGCGTGAAGATCACCTATCCCTATGACACGACGCCCTTCGTGGAGCTGTCGATCGAAAAGGTCGTGCATACGCTGATCGAGGCGATCGTCCTCGTCTTCGTGGTGCTGCTCGTCTTCCTGCAGAATCTCCGCGCGACACTGATCCCGACCATCGCCGTTCCCGTGGTGCTGCTCGGCACATTCGGGGTGCTGGCGGTCACCGGCTACTCGATCAATACGCTGACGATGTTCGCCATGGTGCTGGCGATCGGCCTTCTCGTCGACGACGCCATCGTCGTCGTCGAAAACGTCGAGCGCATCATGTCCGAAGAGAAGCTCTCGCCGCTCGAGGCGACGGAGAAATCGATGGGCGAAATCACCGGCGCCATCGTCGGCATCGCGCTCGTCCTGACCGCCGTCTTCATTCCGATGGCTTTCTTCGGCGGTTCGACCGGCATCATCTACCGCCAGTTTTCGATCACCATCGTCTCGGCCATGCTGCTGTCGGCGCTCGTCGCCATCGTCCTGACGCCGGCGCTCTGCGCCACGATGCTGAAGCCGGTCGGCGAACACAGGAAACACCGCGTCGGCGACTGGTTCAACCGCAATTTCACGCGCTCGACCAACGGCTATGTCAGAGCCATCGGCTATCTCCTGAAGCGGCCGATCCGCGTCATGCTGGTCTTCCTCCTCGTCGGCGCCGGCTGCGCCTATCTCTTCGCCCGCCTTCCGAGTTCCTTCCTGCCGCAGGAAGATCAGGGCGTGCTGCTGACCATCGTCACCACGCCGCCGGGCTCGACCACGCAGCAGACCCAGGCGGTCGTTGAGAAAGTCGAGAAATATTATCGCGAAAATGAAAAGGATGCCGTTGAATCGGTGTTCGGCGCGCTGGGCTTCGGCTTCAACGGCTCAGGACAGAACAGTGCCATCGTCTTCACCAAGCTCAAGGACTTCTCGCTACGCACCGACCCGAACCTGAGCGCCCAGTCGGTCGTCAACCGTGCGCTGCGCAGCTTCTTTGCGATGCGCGAGGCGCAGGTCTTCGCGCTCCTACCGCCAGCGATCCAGGGTCTCGGCGTGTCAAGCGGCTTCTCCATGTATCTCGTCGATACCGGCGGCCACGGCAATGATGCCCTGACCGCCGCCTCCAAGCGGCTGATCCAGATGGGCAATACGTCGGGCAAGATCGTAGCGCTGCGCAGCAGCAACAAGGAGGTCGAGCCGCAGATGCGCATCGTCCTCGATCAGGAAAAAATCGGCGCCATGGGCGTCGACATCGCCTCGGTCAATTCGATGCTGTCGATCATCTTCACCGGCCGCGACGTCAACGACTTCACGCTGAACGGGGAGATCAAGCCGGTCTACGTCCAGGGCGACGCGCCCTTCCGCATGCAGCCGGACGATCTCAATCACTGGTATGCCCGCAACAATGCCGGCAAAATGGTGCCCTTCTCCGCCTTCACCAAAACCGAATGGGTGAAGGGCGCGCCTTCGCTCGCCCGCTTCAACGCCGTCAGCGCCATTCCGCTCGACGGCGCCTCCGCGCCCGGGGTTTCCTCCGGCGATGCGATGAACGAGATGGAAGCGCTGACTGAACAGCTCGGCGGCGGTTACACGGTCGCCTGGCAGGGCATCTCCTATCAGGAACGCCTTTCCGGTTCGCAGGCGCCGATGCTCTACGCGATCTCGGTTCTCGTCGTCTTCCTCTGCCTGGCGGCGCTCTACGAAAGCTGGTCGATCCCCTTCTCGGTGATCATGGCGGTGCCCGTCGGCATTCTCGGCGCGCTGACGGCGGCAACGGTCTTCGGCCAGGCGAACGACGTCTATTTCAAGGTCGGTCTGCTGACCACCATCGGGCTGGCCGCGAAGAACGCGATCCTGATCGTCGAATTTGCCAAGGACCGCATGGAAAGCGGCATGGGGCTCTACCAAGCGACGCTGGAAGCGGCGCGATTGCGCCTGCGGCCCATCATCATGACTTCGCTTGCCTTCATTCTCGGCGTCGTGCCACTGGCGATCGCGACGGGCGCGGGCTCGGCGGCGCAGAACGCCATCGGCATCGGCGTTCTCGGCGGCATGCTGTCGGCGACGATGCTCGGCATTTTCTTCGTGCCGTCGTTTTTCGTCGTCATCCGACGCATCTTTGCCACACGCGACAAAAATGCGGCAGGACTGTGATAAAAATGCACTGTGATAATGCTGTTCCGATTGCTACATTGCGCCCGACTGCTTCGGCATGGTGTTTTGGTAGGACGAGGCGCGGCGGCCAATAGTGAAGTATGAAGCTTCCGACAAGAATTGACTTGCTCGAGTACAGGATGAAATGAATGGTATCTCTTCGTTTTGCCACACCGGCATTATTGTTATTACTGTCGGGCTGTGTCGTTGGCCCGGATCATGTTCCTCCTGAAATGCCATTGCCCGCCAAATTTGGAGAAGGCGGGACTAAGAGTAACGGCGACGTTGCTACCGCAGCATGGTGGACCGCCTTCAAGGACCCAAGACTGAACGGCTACGTCAAGGCCGGCCTCGATCAGAACCTGACGGTTCAGCAGGCGATCGAACGAATCAATGCGGCTTCCGCAAACGTCACCACCGCCGGCGCCGGCGGCCTGCCGAGCCTGACGGTCGGCGCCTCGCACACGGTCAGCGGCCAGAGGGGCGAGCTACGCACCCAGGTCGACACGCGCAACACCAGTGGCGGCGACGTCCAGTTGAGCTGGCTGCTCGATCTCTTCGGGCTCTACAAGCGCAACACGGAGAGCGCGCTTGCTTCGCTCGATTCCGCTTACGCATCGGCTGACGTTGCCAGGCTGACCCTCGTGCAGGATCTCGTCTCGAGCTATATCGACGTTCGCTTCTATCAACAGCGTCTGGCGCTTTCGAAGGCCAACCTGAAGTCTCGCCAGGAAACCTACGAACTGACCAAGTTCCAGCTTGAAGCTGGCGCCGCCTCGCGTCTCGACGTCGTTCAGGCCGAAGGTCTCGTCCAGTCGACGCTTGCCGAAATTCCCGGCCTCGAAACCAATATCCGCATATCAGCCCATCACATCGCCACGCTGCTCGGCCTGCCGGCCTCGGCTCTCGTCGATGAATTGCTGAAGGGCTCCGGTCAGCCGGTATTCCGCGGCGGCATCACCTCCGGCATCCCGGCCGATCTGATCCGCAACCGTCCTGACATCCGCGTCGCGGAACGTGATCTTGCGGCCGCAACGGCCAATATCGGCGTTGCCGAGGCGCAGCTTTATCCGAGCATCTCGCTCAGCGGTTCGATCTCGCCGTCCTATATCAACCAGCGCGGCATCCATGGCGGACTGACGCCCTGGTCCTTCGGCCCGACCCTCAACCTGCCGATCTTCGATGGTGGCCGCCTGCGCGCCAACGTCAAGTCGGCACAGTCCACTGCCGCAACCGCCTATCTCAACTGGAAGTCGACGGTGCTGACCGCAGTCGAGCAGGTCGAGAACGCACTCTCGGCTGTCCGGCGCGATGCCCAGACGGTCGCTGCACTCCAGGCGCAGGTGAAGACCACGCAGGAAACGCTCGAACTTTCCACAGCATCCTATAAGGACGGCGCCTCTTCGCTGCTCGACGTTCTCGACGCACAGCGTCAGGTTTCGCTCGCCCAGGCAAGCCTTGCCCAGTCCGTCCAGCAGATGGCCAAGGACTATGTCTCGCTGAACATCGCAGTCGGCGGCGGCTATGCTCCGGACGGCAAGATCACTGCGCCGGTGAAGCCTGCGCCGGCAAAACCTGCCAAGAGCTGATCGGCATTGCCTTTCTGGAAAATACAAAGCCCCGCGATCGTCTCGCGGGGCTTTTTTCATACCACTCCGCACGGAATAGGTGCGCACAAGAGGAATTTGGATTCGACAAGCGGCAGCTGCTGATATAAGCCTGATTAAACGATTAATCAGAACGCGCTCGATCATGGCTTCACCGCGCCCGGGTCCGAACCTCAGCAAGATAGCGACGTCGCTCGGCGTCTCCGTCGCCACGGTTTCCAACGCGCTTTCCGGCAAGGGCCGGGTCTCCGGCCAATTGGTTGAAAGAATCCGGGAGCATGCCGCAGAGCTTGGCTACGTCCCGAGCCAGGCCGGCCGGGCCCTCAGAACTGGCCGCAGCGGCGTTCTCGGGCTGGTCCTGCCCGATATCGCCAACCCGCTGTTTCCGAAGATCGCGCAGGCGATCGAATTCGCCGCCTCCGCCGCGGGTTACGGCGTCCTGATTGCCGACTCCCGTGGTGATATCGCCGCCCAGACCGAGGCGATCGGCCGGCTGGTCGAGCGCGGCGTCGACGGCATGGTCATCATCCCCCGCCGCGCCACGCGCATTTCTTCCGCCGCCTGTCCGGTCGCCGTCATCGATACCCCCTCGACACCAGGCAACACCGTTGCCGCCGACCATTGGCAGGGTGGGCGCGAGATCGCCGCGCATCTCGCGGGACTCGGCCACCGTCGCATTCTCATCATCGGCAACAATCAGGAATCCAACGTCCAGAACGATCGCGCCGGCGGCGTCCGCTTCGGCATGCGCCCGAATATCGATTGCGAAACGCTGTGGATCAACAGGCTGGAGCAGGATATCGGCAGTGGCTGCCCGCTTGGCCTCGCCGAAAAGGTCGGGCAGGGCTTTACCGCCTTCGCAGCCCTCTCCGATCTGCAGGCAGTTCGCGCCCTGACGGAGTTGCAGCAGGCCGGAATCAATGTTCCCACCGATGTCAGCGTCACCGGCTTCGACGACCTCATCTGGTCGTCCGTGGTTACACCGTCGCTGACAACGGTCAGGATGGATATGGACAGGATTGCCGAGATCGCCGTGTCGGCCCTGGTCAGCACCATAAGAACGAGCGGCAGCCGGGAAGGCATGCTCGTTACCGCGGAGATCGAACGTGTCGCCATGCAATTGATCGTCCGCCAATCATCCGGGCCAGCGAACCCGGCACTAAAAACCTCAGAGATGGAGAACATGTAGGATGAAGAAAACTCTGATTGCCTCGGCAGCGCTCCTCGCGCTATCGCCGTTTGGCGCCTCGGGAGCCGAGCGAACGCTGACCATTTCCGTCTACGCCTTCGCCCAGGATGATTTCAAGACGCTGGTCTATGATCCCTTCGAAGCCAAATGCGGCTGCAAGCTGGTGGTCGAAACTGGCAACAGCGTCGAGCGCCTCGCCAAGATGCAGGCTAATAAGGCCAACCCCGTCATCGATCTCGCCGCCGTTTCCATGGCCGATGCACTCGCCGCCGCGCGCAACGGCCTGATCGACAAGATCGACACCGCAAAGCTTAGCAATTTCTCCAAGCTCTACGACGTCGCCAAGGATCCGAACGGCGACGGCATGAGCGTCGGCTATACCTTCTATGCCACCTCGATCGCGTACCGTTCCGATAAGATGAAGATCGATAGCTGGGCTGATCTCCTGAAACCGGAATATGTCGGCCACGTCGCGTTTCCGAACGTGACCACCAATCAAGGCCCGCCGGCGCTCTATATGCTCGGCCTGGCGCTCGGCAAGGATACGCCCGATCTGAAAGGCCCGATCGAAACGCTGGGCGAGAAGAAGGACGACATCGTCACCTTCTACGAAAAATCCTCGCAGCTCGTGCAGCTCATGCAGCAGGAAGAGATCTGGGCAGCGCCGATCGGCCGCTTCTCCTGGGCGGGTTTCACCAAGCTCGACCTCCCGGTTGCCTGGGCGACGCCGAAGGAGGGCCAGACCGGCGGCATGAACGTTCTCGTGCTGACCAAGGGTTCGAAGAACCAGGATCTCGCCATGCAGTTCGTGGATTTCTGGCTTTCGACCGAGACCCAGACCAAACTCGCCGAAAAGCTGATCGACAGCCCTGCCAATAGCGAGGTCAAGCTCTCCGAGGCAGCCGCCAACAATCTCACCTATGGCGAGGCGACGGCCAAGAGCCTCAAGCTGATCCCTTCCGCCATAGCCCTCGACAATCGCGCCGGCTGGCTGAAGACTTGGAACGAGAAGGTCGGCCAGTAAGGCTCGCATGAACCGGTCCCGGCTCTCCCGCCGGGGCCGCCCTCCTCACCTGAAAAGGCGTCTCATGTTCCAGAACCGTGCGGAAGCCCTGGCGCTTGCCCTGCCGGCAGCCGTCTTTGCGACGGTGGTTTTCCTGCTGCCTGTCGCAATCCTGCTGTCGGAGGGTTTTCGCGCCGGCGGCGCCTGGACGCTGTCGGCCTATACAGGCTTCTTTTCCGAGACGCTGAACCGCACCGTTTTCCTGCGCTCCTTCAGGCTCGGCCTTGAAGTCACCGCCGTCTCGGCGGCCATCGGCTATGCCGCAGCCTTCGCGATCGTCAACCTGCCGCCAACGGGCAAAGGTCGCATGATCGGCCTCGTCACCTTACCGCTGATGATCTCGCCGGTGGCACGCACCTATGCCTGGATCGTCATTCTCGGCCGCACCGGCATCGTCAACCAGGCGATTACGGGCCTAGGCCTGAGCGCCGAGCCGCTGCGCCTGCTCTTCACCGAAACCGCTGTCTTCATCGGCCTCCTGCAGCTCTTCCTGCCGCTGATGATCCTGTCGCTGATCAGCGCGCTTGAAAACATGCCCAAAGATGCGATTCCCGCGGCGCGCGTGCTCGGCGCCAACTGGTTCCAGGTTTTCTGGAAGGTCGTCCTGCCGCTGACGCGCGAGGGTCTGGTCATCGGCGGCACACTCGTCTTCACCGGTTCGCTCACGGCCTACATCACGCCCGCCATCCTCGGCGGCTCCAAGGTGCTGATGCTGGAAACGCTGATGTATCAGCAGGTTTCGGTCGCCAGTGATTTCGTCTCGGCAAGCGTCATCGCCTTCATCCTGATCGTCATGAGCTTTGCCGCCAATATCCTGCTGAAACGTCTTGCGACCGCGAGGAGCCGCAGATGAGCATCCGTCTCTTTTCGCCCGCCGTCCTCTTCCTCCTGCTGGTCTTCCTGATCGGTCCATTCCTGATCATCATCGCCGCCTCGCTCTCGGCGGGCGACACACTGGCCTTCCCGCCACAGGGCCTGTCGCTGCGCTGGGTGATGAAGGTCTTCACCATCGAAAGCTTCCGCGACAGCTTCGCCATGTCGATGTTCCTCGCCGTCTTCGGAACGCTCGCGGCCCTCATCCTCGGCATCCCCGCCGCCTACGCCCTGTCGCGCTATCGGCTGCCCGCCGCGGAGATCGTCCGCACGATCGTTTCGCTGCCGATCATCGTCCCCGGCATCATTGTCGGCCTGGCGTTGCTGCGTTACCTCGTCGTGCCCTTCGGCTTCAACATCACGCTCGCCCTCTTTTTCGCCCATGCGGCCCTCGTGCTGCCCTATGCCGTGCGTGTTGTTTCGGCGAGCCTCGACAATTTGCGCTCGGATATCGAGGAAGCGGCCGTCCTGCTCGGTTCCTCGAGGCTTGGCGCCTTCTTCCGTGTGGTGATGCCGAATATTCGCGGCGGCATCCTGGCCGCCTTCATCCTCGGCTTCGTCACCAGCTTCAATCAGGTGCCGGTCTCGCTTTTCCTTTCCGGCCCGGGCGTCAGAACGCTGCCGATCGACATGCTGGGTTATATGGAAACCACCTACGACCCTTCCATCGCGGCACTTTCCGCCCTTCTCGCCTTCCTTTCGATCGGCATCGTCTTCCTCGCCGAACGCTTCCTGGGATTCTCGCGTTATGTCTGATGCCTATCTTCAACTCGACAAACTGACGCTGAGCTATGGCGATACGGTCGCCGTGAGGAACCTCGATCTTGAGATCGGCAAAGGCGAACTCGTTGCTCTCCTCGGCCCCTCCGGCTGCGGCAAGACGACGACGATGCGTGCCATTGCCGGCCTGCTGACGCCGGCTTCCGGCCGCATCGGCCTCGACGGTGCCGATATAACTCGCGTCTCCGCCAACAAGCGCTCCGTCGGCCTGGTCTTCCAGTCCTATGCCCTCTTCCCGCATCTGACAGTCTATGAGAATGTCGCTTTCGGCCTGCGTCTCAAGGGCATCTCCGGCGCGGACCTCGACGCCCGCCTCGGCGTCGGCCTGAAATCCGTCGGCCTCACCGCTTTCGCCGGCCGCAAACCCGCCGAACTCTCCGGCGGCCAGCAGCAGCGCGTGGCGCTGGCCCGCTCGATGGTGATGGAGCCGAAGGTACTGCTGCTCGACGAGCCGCTCTCCAATCTCGATGCCCGGCTTCGTCTCGAAATGCGCGCGGAATTGCAGCGCGTGCAGAAGGAAACCGGCGTCACCATGATCTTCGTCACCCACGACCAGGTGGAAGCCCTGGCGCTCGCCGACCGCATCGTCGTGATGCTGAACGGCGGCATCGAGCAAATCGGTACGCCGGAAGAGATCTATAACAACCCCGTCTCCGCCTTCGTCGCCGATTTCGTCGGCTTCGAGAATGTCTTCGCGCTAAAGGAGGGAAAGCTTGTGACGCCGAACGGTCCAGTCGCTCTTTCGGGTCCGGCGCCGCAGGCCCCGGCGGGCCTCGCCTGGCGTCCACGGGCGGTGGTCCTCGGCGCCGGTCCCTTCCAGGGCACGGTGCGCGGCACGTCTTTTGCCGGCAACACTCGCGAATATCTCCTCGATACGCCGCTCGGGCCCATCAAGGCAGAGATCGATGCAAGCCTGCCGCCGCACCAGATCGGCAGCGCGCTCGCCTTCGACCTGCCGATTGCCGGCGCAGCCAACCTCAACCGCTTTGGGTGACATCATGGGTGTGTGGATCGATACCGACATGGGCTTCGACGACATCGCCGCCATTCTGGTGGTGGCGCAGTCGGAACATGAGATCGATGGCATCTCACTGGTTTTCGGCAATGCGCCGCTCCCGCAGGTGCGGGCGAACGCCGCCGGTGCCGCCAGCGCCTTCGGCTGGACCTTCCCCATCCATACCGGCCGCGCGGCACCCGTTCTCGGCAAGCTCGAAACCGCTCAAGGGATCCTCGGCGAAACCGGCATTCAGACGTCAGGCAAGAGCCTGCCGAAGGCCGCCGCCCTTGCCGAAACCGATGCCTTCGCAGCACTTTGCAGCTGGCTGGAAAACCAGAGCCAGCCCCGCATCCTGGCGCTCGGCCCGCTCACCAACATCGCCGCCGTAGCACTCGCCCGCCCCGATCTCGCCGCCCGCGTCACCGAACTCGTCTGGATGGGTGGCGGCGTCACATCAGGCAACCATACCGCCTCTGCCGAGTTCAACGCGCTCGCCGATCCCGAGGCCCTCGCAATCGTTATCGCCCATGGCCTGCCGCTGCGTATGGTCGATCTCGACCTCTGCCGCAAGGTGGTGGCCCGGCCCGAAGATGCCGAGCCGGTGCGCAATGCCGGCGGCGCCAATGCCGAACTGCTCGCCGACATGTTCGCTGGTTATATAAACATCGGCACCAGCCGCGGCCGTCCCGGCATGGCGATCTACGATCCCGCGGCCGCCGTCGCCTTCGTCGCTCCCGATCTCGTCAGCTTCCGCCCCGCGCGCATCGACGTCGAACTGCAGGGCGCCTTGACCCGCGGCCGCACCGTCGTCGAGACCCGCGTCACGCATGCGACCTTCAATGCGCAATTTGCTGCCGAGATCGACGCCGACAAGGCGCGTGCCATCATTCTCGCCGCCCTGATCAGCGAGGCCCGCAAATGACCGCCACCCCTCATCAGGAGCCTTTCGATCTCAACCACCCGGCCTTGCGTGCCCGTGCCGTTGCCGCCGCCCGCGGCGACGCCCCCTTCGATATGCTCATCACCGGAGGGCGCCTGCTCGATGCGGTGACAGGCCTGATCCGGGAGGCTGATATCGGTCTCGTTGGCGCCCTCATCGCAAGCGTCCATGCCCCGGCAAGCCGCACGGACGCGGTCGAGATCATCGATGCAACCGGCGCCGTCCTGACGCCGGGCCTGATCGACACGCACATGCATGTCGAAAGCTCGATGGTGACGCCAGCAGAATATGCGAGCGCCGTGCTGCCGCGTGGCGTCACCACGGTCGTCTGGGATCCGCATGAATTCGCCAACGTTCACGGCCTCGACGGTGTGCGCTGGGCGATCGAGGCGGCGCGCGTGCTGCCGCTGCGCATGATCCTGCTCGCGCCCTCCTGCGTGCCCTCAGCGCCGGGCCTGGAACTGGCCGGTGCGGATTTCGATGCCTCTATCATCGCCGAGATGCTGCGTTCTCCGGCCGTCGGTGGCGTTGCCGAAGTCATGAACATGCGCGGCGTCATCGATGGTGATCCGCACATGAACGCCATCGTCAATTCGGGCCTTGCCGCCGGCAAGCTCGTCTGCGGCCATGCCCGGGGTCTTGAAGGCGCCGACCTCAACGCCTTCATGGCAGCGGGGGTCACCTCCGACCACGAACTCACCTCCGGCGCCGACCTCGCTGCCAAGCTTGCCGCCGGCCTGACGATCGAGCTGCGCGGCTCTCACGACCATCTCCTGGAGGAATTCGTCGACGTGCTGAACGATCTCGGCCACCTGCCCCCAACCGTGACGCTCTGCACCGACGATGTTTTTCCCGATGAACTCTTCGAAAGCGGCGGTCTCGACGATGTCATCAAACGCCTGGTGCGCTACGGCATGAAGCCGGAATGGGCGCTCAGTGCCGCGACCTTCAATGCGGCGCAGCGGCTGAAACGCTCGGATCTCGGCCTTGTCGCCGCCGGCCGCCGCGCCGACCTCGTTCTCTTCGACGACGTCACGGAATTCCGCGCGCGGCTCGTCATATCAAGCGGCCGCATCGTTGCCCGCAACGGCGCCATGGAGGCGGCCGTTCAGCCGCTCGATACGGCTCCTCTCACCAATTCCGTGAAACTGTCAGCATTGACCGAGAACGACTTCCGCATCCCCGCAAAGGGCGCGCGCGTCCGCGTCGCCACCATCGACCGCCCGCGCTTCACCCAATGGGGCGAGGCCGAAACGGAAGTCAGGGACGGCTTTGTCGTCCCGCCCGCCGGCAGCGCCATGATCGCCGTCGCCCATCGCCACGGAAAAGCTGATGGTATCACGCACATCGGCTTCCTCACCGGCTGGGGCGAATGGCGCGGCGCCTTCTGCACCACCGTCTCGCATGACAGCCACAACCTCACCGTCTTCGGCGGCAATACCCGCGACATGGCGCTCGCCGCCAACGCCGTGATATCAGCCGGCGGCGGCATGGCCGTCGCCGTGGACGGCCAAATCGAGGCGATCCTGCCGCTGCCGCTCTCGGGCCTCGTCACCGATGCCTCACTGAAAGACACCGCCTCCGCCTTCGCCGACATCCGCAAGGGCATGGACAAGATCGTCGACTGGAAACCGCCCTACCGCGTCTTCAAGGCCTGCTTCGGCGCCACCCTCGCCTGCAATGCCGGCCCGCACCAGACGGACCGGGGGATTGCCGATGTGCTGACGGGGCAGGTGCTGGAAAGCCCGGTGCTGGAGACTTGGTAAGTCGAGACGCACAGACCGCAAACGAGGGGATTGCCGTGCAGCCCCCTCATCCGCCCTACGGGCACCTTCTCCCCGAGGGGAGAAGAGGAATCGAGACGTTGCCGCGAGTCCCTTCTCCCCAGCGGGGGTCCGAAGGACGGGCGAGACCCGTGGCTCGCCCCGGTTGGTGGCGGCAGCCGGATGAGGGGGCTGTACGCGCCAGCTAACCCTTCAACTCCCGCTCCACCAACGCCACCCAATAAGCCGCCCCATAACCAAGCGCCCCATCGTTGAAATCATAAGCCGTATTGTGATGCAGCGCCCCGTCCACCGCCGGGCCATTACCGAGCCAGACATAACAACCCGGCGCATTCTGCGCGAAGAAGGCGAAATCGTCGCCTGCTGTCGACGGCGGGAAGCTCGTTCGCACTTTCTCGCCGAAGACAGCACCGGCCGCAACCAGCGCCCTCGCCATCGCGTCCGCATCGTTGACGACAGGCGGAATCCGACGCTCGAAATTATAGTCGACCGTTACGCCGTACATCGCAGCCGTTCCGCTGGCCAGCCGACCGATCTCCGTTTCCAGCTGGTCGCGGACACCAGGCGAATAGGCTCGTGCCGTCCCGCCGATCTCGGCCGTATCGGGGATGACGTTCAGCGCCTTGGGATCGCCCGCCCGCAGGAAACAGGCGCTGACGACGGCCGGCTGCAGTGGATCGACCACGCGCCCGACGATTGTTTGCAGCGATGACAGGAAAGTGGCAGCGGCCGTAATCGGATCGCGGCCGAGATGCGGCTTGGCGCCGTGCGTGCCGATGCCGCGAAAGTTGATGCGCCAGCTATCGGAGGAGGCAAGCTGTGGCCCTTCGACCACGGCGACCTCATCGACATCGAGCCCCGGCATATTGTGCAGGCCGTAGACCGCGTCACAGGGGAAAAGCTGAAACAGCCCCTCCTCCACCATGCGTTTGGCTCCGCCGCGGCCCTCTTCCGCCGGCTGGAAAATGAAATGCACAATGCCGGAAAAAATCTGCGTCGCCGCCAGATGCCGCGCGGCGCCGAGCAGCATCGCCGTATGGCCGTCATGGCCGCAGGCATGCATCTTTCCAGGCACTGTCGACCTATAGGGCCGCTCCGCCATTTCAGGCATGGCGAGCGCATCCATATCGGCCCTCAGCCCGATCCTACGCGTGCCATTGCCGACCTGCAGCGTGCCGACGACGCCGGTGCCGGCAAGCCCGCGATGCACGCTGATGCCGGCCTCCTCAAGAAGCCTGGCGACAATGCCGGCGGTCCGTTCCTCCTCGAAGCCGAGTTCCGGATGAGCGTGCAGATCGCGGCGCAAAGCGGTGAGGAACGGCAGATCGTCCTTGATCCGGGCGGGAATGCTCATCGGGAAATGCTCATGGGGCCTGGATATCCCTTCATGCGAGACGGGCGCCCGAACGGCGCCCGCTGAGATGATCTCTTGTTCATCAAACAGCCTCCGAGTTCAACCCTCAAGCCTCTTCGACGAAGACCTCCTCGCGCTTCTTCCTGACGCTCGGCAGGAAGACAACGATGAGCACGGCGAGCGCGATCGCCAGAAGCGTGGCGCTGATCGGCCGAGTGATGAAGGTGCTGGGATCGCCGCGCGACAAGATCATGGCGCGCCTGAGGTTCTCCTCCAGCAAAGGCCCGAGCACGAAGCCGAGCAGCAGCGGCGCAGGCTCGCAGCGAAGCTTCGCCAGCACGTAGCCGATGAGGCCGAAGAAGGCGACGGCATAGAGGTCGTAGACATTGGAATTGACGCTGTAGACCCCGATCGAGCAGAAGGCCATGATGACGGGGAAGAGCACGTAATAAGGCACGGTCAGCAGCTTCACCCACAGGCCGATCAGCGGTAGGTTGAGGATGACGAGCATCAGATTGCCGATCCACATCGAGGCGATGATGCCCCAGAACAAGGCCGGCTGCTCGGTAGCGACGTTTGGTCCCGGGACGATGCCCTGGATGATCATCGCGCCAATCATCAGCGCCATGACGGGATTGGCCGGGATGCCGAGCGTCAGGAGCGGAATGAACGAGGTCTGCGCCCCGGCATTATTGGCCGATTCCGGCCCCGCCACGCCGGCAACCGCGCCTTGGCCGAACTCCTCCGGCGTCTTCGACATGCGCTTCTCCACCGTATAGGAAGCGAAGGAAGCAAGGATCGCCCCGCCGCCCGGCAGGATGCCGAGCGCCGAACCGATTGCCGTGCCGCGGATGATCGGCGCGATCATCTCCCTGAATTCCTGACGGGAGGGCAGGAGGCCGGACACCTTGGCCATCAGCACCGCGCGTGTCGACTCGCCCTCGAGGTTGCGCAGGATTTCCGCCACGCCGAAGACACCGACGGCGAGCGCCACGAAGTTCAGCCCGTCCGCATATTCACGGATGCCGAGCGTAAAGCGGGGCGTGCCGGTATAGATATCGGTGCCGACAAGGCCGAGCAGCAGCCCGAGCGCCACCATCGCCAAAGCCTTGACCACCGAACCATGCGCGAGCGCGATCGAGGACACGAGGCCGACAATCATCAGCGAGAAATATTCGGCCGATCCGAATTGCAGCGCGATAGCGGTCAGCGGCGGCGCAAAGATCGCCACGAGGAAGGTGGAGACCGTGCCGGCGAAGAAAGAACCGAGGGCTGCGATCGCCAGAGCCGCACCCGCCCTGCCTTTGCGCGCCATCTGGTAGCCGTCGATCGCGGTGACGGCGGAAGAGGATTCGCCCGGCATATTGATGAGGATCGCCGTCGTCGAGCCGCCATATTGCGCGCCGTAATAGATGCCGGCGAGCATGATCAGCGAGGAAACCGGCTCGAGCTGGAAGGTGATCGGCAGAAGCATGGCGATCGTCGCCGTGGCGCCGATGCCGGGCAGCACCCCGATCAGCGTGCCGAGCAGCACGCCGATCAGGCAGAAGAGAAGGTTGTCGAGCGTCGCCGCCGTGGCGAAGCCGAGCGCGAGGTTGCTGAAAAGATCCACCATCGCCTCCTAGAACCGGACCCAGGGGCCGAAGCGTTCGAATGGCAGCCCGAGCCCATAACTGAAAACGGCGACCGAAAAGATCGTCAGCAGCAGCGAGAGGATGACCGCGAACACCACATTCATCTTGCGCGACGCGAAACAGGCGATGAAGGCGGTGAAAAACAGCGCCGGCGCAAATCCAAGCCCCCGCACCGTCAGACCGAAGAAGACGGGGGCCGGCAGGATGAAGAACATGCCGCGCCAGGCGAAGGGATCGACCGGCTCCCCCTCGACGCGCAGCGCCTGAACGAAGATGATCGCGCCGAGAAGTATCAGCGCGCAGGCAAGGATGAACGGGAAATAGCCGGGGCCCATGCGCAACGCCGTGCCGAGATCGAGCCCCAGCGACTGGAAAGCGAAGAAAGCGCCGGTCGCGACGAAAAGCGCGCCGCAGATCGCATTGGTCCTATCGAAACTGATGGATTTCATGGTGTCTCCTGGGTTTGGAGATGGTTGATGTCGTGTCGTGGCGCCCCTCGTCCGCCCTGCCGGGCACTTTCTCCCCGAGGGGAGAGGAAGACTCGCGGCATGCTCTTCCCGTCTTTCGACAGCGACGACGTTGCGGCGGATGCAGCCTACACATGGGACGTCCGCTCTCCCCAGCGGGGAGAGGGTAGGGTGAAGGGCTCCTGGCACACCCTCAAGATTAGTCGGCATATTCGCCGGCAGCCTCGATCACCGGCTTCCAGCGGGCGATCTCGCTTTCCAGCTTGGCCTTGAGCGCAGCCGGCGTCGCATCAGCGTCGGACGAAGGTGCGGTGCCGAGTTCGGCGAAGCGGGCGCCGACATTCGGGTCCTTCAGCGCCACCTGCAGCGACTTCGACAGGCGTTCGTTGATCGCGGCCGGCGTGCCCTTCGGCGTGTAGATGCCGTGCCAGATGCCGACTTCGAAGCCCGGCAGACCGGCTTCGACGGCCGTCGGAATATCCTTCATGACGTCGAGCCGCTTGGGCGAGGTCACCGCATAGGCCTTGATCGTGCCGCCCTGTATCTGTTTCGTCGTGTTGGTGGTCTGGTCGCACATGATATCGACCTGGCCGCCGAGCAGATCGGTCATGGCGGGACCGGTCCCCTTGTAGGGAACAGTCGTCAGCGGCGCCTGGATGGCGCTCATGAACATCATGCCGCAGAGATGCGAGGCCGCGCCGATGCCGGCATTGGCGACCGTCACCTTGTCCTTGTTGGCCTTGACATAGTCGATCAGCCCCTTGAGGTCGACCGGCTCGAAGTCCTTGCGTGCGACGATCGTCATCGGCACCTCGGTGACGAGGCCGACATAATCAAAGGCCCCAAGCGTGTCGTAGGCGAGCTTGCGGTAGAGCGTGGCGCTGGTCGCCATGCCGATATGGTGCAGCAGGATCGTGTAGCCGTCGGGATCGGCGCTCGCCACGCGGCCGGCGCCGAGCGTGCCGCCGGCGCCGCCGACATTTTCAACGACGATCTGCTGGCCGAGATCCTTGGACATTGATTCGGCGACAAGACGCGCAACGGTATCGGTCGGGCCGCCCGCGGCAAAAGGCACGACCATGGTGATGGTGCGCTCGGGATAGGTCTGCGCCGAAGCGACGCCGGCGAGAAGAGAGACCGCAGCAGCCGCGGTCAGGCCGAGCATGGCCTTCAGGATTTTCATCGTTTCCTCCCTGATGAAACAAGCGAGCCCACCGACGCATCCTCTGCGCCGGGGATCACCTATCTGCCGCCGGGAAAAATCGAACCGCAATCATCCCCGCCGCTTTCGAAAGACGATTCTGCGAGGATAAGATGCAGCATGGGTCGATTTGGAAACAAACGGCGGATGCGATGGGTGGAAATCCACCCATCGCTGACGGCAACTGCCTTATTTCTTGGGCGGCAGCACCACTTCGCCGGTCTCGATCAGCGATTTGAGGTTGGAGAGAATGCGCGGCCAGCCGCCGGACACGGCATTAATGAGCTTGGAATTCTCGACTTCGATAGAGTGCGTGACCGTCAGCTTGGTGGCTGTCTCAGTCACCGGCTCGATCTCCATCACGCATCGCGAATAACCTTCGGCCTTCAACTCCGGCATGAACTCGTTCTGCCACTTCAGCACCAGCCGTTTCGGCGGGTCGCATTCCAGGATTTCACCGGTATCGGCGACCGATCCGTCCTCGAACAGAAGTCTCCAGGCCGCGCCCGCCTTCCATTCGGTCTCGAAATGCGCGCCGAGCCAGAATTTTTTCATGAATTCCGCCGTCGTCAACGCCGCCCAGAGCTGGTCCGGGGTCGTGCGGATAAAGGTGACGTAGTTATATGTACTGCCAGCCATGATGATGCTCCTTTTGGCCAAGTGTCAGTACTCCCGATGGCAGGGCCGTCAGTTGCGGCCCTTGCCTTCGAGGGTTTCCTTCAGGTCGGCCAGCGCATTCAGCCGCTGCCGCTCGAACTTGCTGATCCAGCGCTGCGCGATCGCGTTGATCGGCACCGGATTGATGAAATGCAGCTTCTCCCGGCCCCGGCGCTCGGATGAAACCAGATTAGCCTCCTCCAGGATCGTAACATGCTTCGCCACCGCCTGGCGTGTCATGGCAAGTCCCTGGCAGAGTTCGCCCAGCGTCTGGCCGTTCCTGGCATGCAGCCGGTCCAGCAATTGCCGTCGGCTCGCATCCGCCAGAGCCCGGAAAACCACATCATCATCCATGTCTTTATATGGAACCATCTGGTTGCCTGTTATGCTCCTTATAGGCAACCAAATGGTTGCATGTCAAGCCAAGAATACGATCTGAAAAGCACGCTCCTTCCCCAAAAAGGACTCAGCTTTCGGTAGTCAGCATCCGCTTGTCGAGGCCGTATTTCTGCATTTTTTCATAGAGGGTCTTGCGGGAGATGCCGAGCGACTCATAGACCGGCCTCAGGCTGCCGCCATGCGCCACCAGCGCGCTGGCGATCACCCCTCGCTCGAATTCGGCGACGCGTTCGGCGAGACCGGTCGCGTCCTCGGCCTGCCGCCCGCCATTGTCGAGACCGAGAACCACGCGGTCGGCGGCGTTCCTCAGTTCCCGCACATTGCCGGGCCAGTCGCGCTGGGCGATGTCGGAGATCACCTCCGGCGGCACGGCCGCCTCGTCGCGGCCGTAGCGGGCGGCCGCTTCCCGCACCAGCTGCAGGAAAAGCAGCGGAATATCAGCCCGCCGCTGCGACAGCGACGGCACGTGCAGCGTCGCGACGTTCAGCCGGTAGAGAAGATCGGCGCGGAAGCGGCCAGCGGTTACTTCCGCCTCGAGATCCACTTTGCTCGTGGCGATGAAGCGCACGTCGAGCGACACGACCTCGTTCGATCCAAGCCTTGTTATCACCCGCTCCTGCAGCACCCGCAGAAACTTCGCCTGCAAATCGAAGGGCATCGAGCCGATCTCGTCGAGCAGGATGGTGCCGCCGCGGCCATGCTCGAATTTTCCGTAACGCGGCCGGACCGCGCCGGGAAAGGCGCCGGCTTCATGGCCGAAGAGTTCGCTCTCGATCAGGTTCGCCGGCAGCGCCGCGCAATTGATCGCGATGAACGGCCGGCTCGCCCGGGCACTGATATCGTGAAGCGCGCGCGCCACCACTTCTTTGCCCGCCCCGGTCTCGCCGACGATGAGCGTATCGGCATCGCTGGCACCGATCGCTCGGATGCGGTAGCGCAGGTCCACCATCACCTGCGTGCGCCCCGGCAGCCGCGCCTCGATGTCGTCGCGTTTCCCGGCGACCGCCTTCAGCAGCCGGTTTTCGAGCACGAGCCCGCGCCGCTCCATCGCCCGGCGGATGACACCGGCGAGCATTTCAGGCGTGAACGGTTTCTCGATGAAATCATAGGCGCCTTCGCGCATCGCCTTCACCGCCAGTTGCACGTCGCCATGGCCGGTCACGAGGATGACCGGTACTTCGGGATCAATCTCGCGGATCTTTTGCATCAACGTCATGCCATCAACGCCGGGCATGCGGATATCGCTGACGACGACGCCGGGAAAGCTGTAGCCGATCAGCTCGAGCACATGGTCGCCGTTCGAAAAGGTCTCGACGCTGAAACCGGAGAGTTCCAGCGCCTGCGCGGTCGAGCGGCGCAGTTCCTCCTCGTCGTCAACAAGCAGGATCTTCGCATCGTTCATTCCGCCGCCTCCGGCATCAGCCCCGCCGCCGACTGCAGCTCGATGCGGAAGACCGCGCCCCCTTTGGGATGATTGGCGGTCGTGAGGCTGCCGCCGAAATCCTTGACGATATTGTAGGAGATCGAAAGTCCAAGGCCGAGACCTTTGCCGACGCCCTTGGTCGTGAAGAACGGATCGAAGATGCGCTCGGCGATTGCCGCCGGCACGCCCGGTCCGTGGTCGCGCACCGTCAAGACCACTTTGCCTGCCTCCTCGACCGCCGAAACCTCGATGCGCCTGTCATCAAGTCCTTCCACCGCATCGGCCGCATTGGAGATCACGTTCACCAGCACCTGCTGCAGACGCACCGAGCCGGCGCGCACGACCGGCGGCCGTGTGCCGAGATCGAGCCGCAGCTCGGCGTCTGCCGCCTTCAGCCGCCAGGCGATGATCTCCAGCGTGTCGCGCATCGCCTCGTCGAGAGAAACCGGTCCGAGCTTCTCGTTCGGCTTGCGGGCGAAGTTGCGCAGGTGCCGGCTGATCGAGGCCATGCGGTCGATCAGCCCGCCGATCCGTCTTATATTGTCATGCGCCTCCTCCACCCGGCCGCGGTCGATCAGCACCGAAGCACTGTCCGTATAGGTCTTGGCGGCGGCGAGCGGCTGGTTGAACTCATGCGAAAGCGCAGCCGACATCTGCCCGAGCCCGGCAAGCTTGCCCGCCTGGATGAGATCGGCCTGCGTCTGGCGAAGCTGCTGCTCGGTCTGCCGCCGCTCGGCGATCTCCTCCTCGATGCGGCTGTTGACGCGGGCAAGATCGGCCGTCCGCTCCTCCACCCGCCGCTCCAGTTCGCCCCGCGCTTCGGCCTGCATCTGCATGCGCTCGGCAAGGCGTGCCCGCCGCTGGCGAAGGACGGCAACTGCCAGGGCGGCGATGCAAAGGATGAGAAAGACGGCGACAAGCGCCGTGCGCGCCTGCGCACGGATGGAGCGCGTCTCCATCAGCACGTTCACTGTCCAGTCCTCGGCCGGCATGTAATGCGACAGCACCAGATATTCGCTCGCGCTCCGGTCGCTCGCCAGCGTCATCAGATCGTGCTGTTCGAAGCGGTGATACGTCACGGGCAGTGGCGTCAGCCTGGCATTGGCATAGCGTCGCGAGGCTTGCGTGCGGGCGATACGATCCGCCGTCAGCGGCAGGATCGCACTGTAGAGCCACTCCGGGCTGCCGGACATGAAGATGATGCCTTCGGGATCGGAGACGAAAATCTTGTATTCCCCGCCGCTCCAGGAGGATTCGATCATGTCGATATCGACCTTGAAGACGATGACGCCTCGAATATCGGCGCCGACCCGGATCGGAGCCGAGAAATAATAGCCGCGTTTCAGCGAGGTGGTGCCGAGCGCATAAAACCGGGCCTGCCGGCCTTCGATTGCCTCCTGGAAATAGGGCCGGTAGTTGAAATTCTGGCCGACGAAGCTGCCCGGTCCATCATAATTGCTCGCCGCGATCGTCTCTCCATCCGGGTTCACCACATAGATATCGGAGGATTTCAGAAGCCCGTTGATGGCCTTGAGATAGAGGTTGGCCGTATCGCGCAGCGCCATGTCGTCGGGGGCGCTGACCAGCTCCTGGATATCGTCGTGATCGGCGATCAGCGCCGGCAGCGCCTCGTAGCGGTTGAGATGGCCGCTGAGCGCCGAAACGGCAAGGCGCAGCGCTGTTCCCGCCTGGGCCGAAGCCTCCTCCATATAGGCGCGCGTCGCAATCGCGCTTCCAAAGGTGAAGAAGGCGAAGATGACGAGCGGAACCGCCAGCAGCGCCGCTATCCCACGATATCTCGAAGACAGATCCCGCTCCTCCCTTTCTGCCTCCGCTCCCCAGCAAGGCATGCCCGACCGGCCCAAGTTTAGTAAGACGAGCGAGGATTTCCAAGGGCCTGCCGAAACTTGACACCCGGCGAGACCGGATGTCCTATTGCTGCATCGCAAGGAGACCCCGCTCATGAGCGACGACCAGACGCCCGCTGACAGCAAGCTCACCAGTTCCAAGCGCCGCTGGGCGGCGGAGGGCAAATTCCTGACCGGCCGTATCAGCCGTCCCGAGGCCGAGCGCCTGCCGCCCGGCCAGCACCTCGTCAAGAACTGGCCAGTGCTCGATCTCGGCCAGCAGCCGGTGGTTTCAACCGATAGCTGGCGGCTTGAGGTGCGAGGCCTCGTCGAAACTGCGCTCACCCTCACCTGGGCCGATTTCCAGGCGATCGAGCAAAGCATTGGGATGAGCGATATTCACTGCGTCACCACCTGGTCGCGCTACGACAATAAATGGAAGGGCGTTTCGACCCGCGATCTGCTCGACCTCGCCATGCCGAAACCAGAAGCAGCTTACGTCATGCTGACGAGCTATGACGGCTATACCACCAACCTGCCGCTTGTCGATTTCGCCGCCGAAGATGCCATCCTCGCAACCTCCTGGGAGGACTTGCCTCTGACAGCAGATCATGGCGGCCCGATGCGCCTCGTCGTGCCGCATCTCTACTTCTGGAAAAGCGCCAAATGGCTGCGACGCATCGAGCTAATCGCCGCTGACGCGGCCGGCTTCTGGGAAAAGAACGGCTACCATATGCTTGGCGATCCGTGGCGCGAGCAGCGCTATTCCGACAACTGATCCCGCGGGCGCAGGAAGCGGCGAAGTGTAAAAACCGCGAGACCGAGCAAGACAGAGAGCCCTGTCAGCGACGCCATACTGGCGAAATGGATCGGCACCCTGCTCCATCGCGGCTTGACGATATCGGCGGTGTTGAAAGCTTCGCCGCTGAATTGGCACGTGACGAGCGCAAGCCCGCGTCGCACCATATCGACGTCGACGGCGGAGATGATCCGGTTGGCGGCAAGCGCCTCCTGCGGCATCTCCCGCATCGCCATCAGCACAGCTTTGGTTGCCGCGAGATAGGCATGGGCGCATTCGTTGAACGGACTTCCCTCATCCGTCACGCTGCCCGGTACCCTGCCCCACAGACAATAGGAATACTGGATCTCGGCATAGTTCAGAATGCGGCGGAACGGCTCGTTCGTATCGACTGCCCGCGACGCAAGGTCGATGATCCCACTGCGATATTCTGAAATCACCGCCATCTCGCCGTGGGAAATTTCAGGAATATCCAGACCGGCATGGCTGCCGCCTTCGCTGCTGCCATGGGCAAAGGCGGTTCCAACCCCGAACAGAAACAGGCTTGCCGCAAGACCGAGAGCGGCAAGCCCTTTACGACGCCGGCTCACCGGAACGCCGGCCGCAACCCGCCCTTGACGGCAAGCCGTCTTTCCGCGAGCGCCCCGAAAGCAAGGCCGAGCGTGGCCCAAAGGATGACGTGCATGCCGAGCGAGGTCGTGCGGAAGCGCCAGAGCACCAGTGCCGAGAAATTCTCGGGCACCTCGTTGATCGGCGGCAGCAGATAGAGCACGAGGCCGATGAAGACGAGATAGGCGATGCCGGCGATGATCGCGCCGTTCCAGAGACCGAAACGCTCGGAAAGACGGCGCGAAAGCGCCACCGCCGCAATCAGCGCGGCGAGCGAGACGACGATCATCAGGAAGAACAGCTCGGTCCTGACGCCGATCGTATCGGGGTTGCCGACTGCCGGCGGGTTGGCCGGATACTTGACGGCGGGAACGAGTACGATCGCCACGAAAGCGGCGGTAGCGATGACGGCCGAGGTCCCGCGCGCCGAAAGACTGCTGAAGCGACCATGCACGAAGGCGAAGGCAAGCGCGAAAAGCCCGCCGACGGCAACGCTGTAAGCCATGACGCCGGTGAAAAGGCCGAGACCGGCCTGGGTGGCGCGGCTGACGATTTCGGGTTCGGCGGCTTCGCCCGCCGCCTGTGCGCTCGCCTCCTCGAAGGCGATCGCCGCATCGACCAACGGCTCGCCGAAGGTGTGGGCGAAGGCAAAAACGAGGATACCAGCAATCAGGCCCGCGAGCATGCCGCGAAGCAGAAGGTTTCCAACCATGTCAGAATCCCTTTAGTGGCAGGGAAAACCGAGGAGATGGCGGCCGTCATGCACGAATTCATGCACATACATGCCGTTGAACAGCGCCATCGCGCCTTCCTCGGTGCCGACAAAATAAAGGGCGATGAGCATCAGCAGGCCGCCAAAGATCGCCCAGGGCAGGATATCTCCCACAGGGATCGGCGCCGGTGCCGCGACGGGGGCGAAAGTGGTATCAGACATGTATTCCTCCAGAATGACGCGTTCAGTCGAAAGAGTGCTTGTGCGGTAGGGTCTGACTTCCAGCACGAAGAGCTTTCGACACGCTGGTCACAGTGGCGCGACCGCGCCGGATTTCCACCGGCTTCCAAACCCGCAACAGCACGGTTATATCTGCACGCTGGAGAGACTGTCAACGGAACTTCACGAGCCGGTGAAGGGCCGTCCCACAGCATAATTCCTTAACTCGGAACCGATTTAAGGATAAAATTATGCAGCAATTTAAAGCGCTAGAGCGTCCTTTGCGCGCCTAAAGAGGCGCGCGGCGCTGTAGCCGCATTCCGGAGATCAGAACGATGGTGAACACGCGTCTCACCTGGATCTGCCATGGCGCGACGGCGGCAAGCCGCAAGGCCCTGTTCCCGCTCGACGAACCGCTGGAAAGCAAGGCCGCGAAGGACGCGGCCGAGATGGCCGCGCTGCCCCGCGCCGACCGCATCTTCACCAGTCCCGCCCTGCGCACCCGCCAGACCGCGACAGCGCTCCGCCTCGACGCCGGGATCGACCCGGCGCTTCGCGATTGCGACCATGGCCGCTGGGCCGGCAGGCCGATCGTCACGATAGGGTCCGAAGAGCCGGAGAATCTGGAAATCTGGATGAGCGATCCGCAAGCGGCCCCGCACGGCGGCGAAAGTCTTTTCGACCTGCGCACGCGCGTCGCCGGCTGGATGGATGCTCAGTCCACCCTCGGCGGACATGTGATCGCCGTTAGCCACGCGGCAATCATCCGGGCGGCGGTCGTGCATGTGCTTCAGGCGCCGCTCTCTTCCTTCTGGCTGATTGACGTCGGACCGCTCGCAATCGTCCGCATGACCAGCGACGGGCGACGCTGGTCGCTGCGCTTCAGCATTAGTGACCTCTGATCTTATCCAGCCTTACGCAAGCAAATCGCGTCATCTCTATTGAACCCGGCTTTGCCGGAACTACTTCCTTGTCCCAAGGAGATGGAAGAAATGACATATGACTGGAGTGGGGAGCGTACGCGGCGCCTGCGTTTTATGCGTGTCGCCACGGTTACGGTTCTGGTCGGTCTCCTCGTCAGCGTACCGCTGCTGATCGTCACCGCCTGAAGTACGAGAAAGGGCGAGCGATGCAATTGCACGCTCGCCTTCGTTCTTCTCAGGCGCGAGATACGCGCCCATGGTCAGCCTTTGTCGCCGCCCGCAGAACGAGTATCCGCCGCCACGGCTCACGCCTTTCGAGGCCGGTAGCAGGCCGCCGCTCTGATAATTCGCCTTCTGGTTTCAACGAACATTTCAGACTTTCGTGATTACGTCGGCGCGGGCGGAGACGGAGAAGGCCATATGCCGGTGTTTTTCCAAAGCAGGGCCGGAAGGCAATGCGTGTCGATCATGGCGTTCGGAGTAACCCTCTGGCTCCTCGGCACGCTGTTGCAGTTCGGCGACAACCTGGTCTCCTTCATGATCGGTTTCGGCGAGTACGGCGCCGACAAACTCGTCCTGGCGCTCGGCATCGCCGGCGCCATGAGTTTCGTCTACTCGGTGCTGCGCATCGCCGATCTCCGCAAGGAAATGGAGCTGCGCTCGGCGGCCCAGACAAAGGCCGACTGGACCGCCACCCACGATCACCTGACAAAATTGCCGAACCGCTATGCCTTCGAGCGCAAGATCCTGTCGCGGCCGACCAAGGACGACGAGGCCGAAATCGAGGGGTCGGAAGGCAACGTCACCATCTTCTCTGTCGATCTTGACGGCTTCAAGAAGGTGAACGACCTCGTCGGCCACAAGGGCGGCGATGTGCTGTTGATCGAAGTTGCCAAACGTATCTGTGCGCTCGGCAATGCCGATTGCGTCTATCGCTTCGGCGGCGACGAATTCATCATCGTCGCCTTCGCCCTGACGGCGCAGCGCGAGGAGCATTTTGCCAGGCTGCTGATCCAGGCGGTCACCCGCCCTATCCATATCGACGGCTTTGCTGTCGAGGTCGGCGCCAGCGTCGGCTACGACCGCTGGGCCGAGGGCGCCGAACCGCTGGAAGATGCCGCCCATCGTGCCGATCTTGCCATGTACGAGGCGAAATCGCGCGGACCCAACCATTTTCTCGTCTTCGAAGCCTCGATGCAGGACAAGGTGACGGAACGCGCTGCGCTGGAAACGAGGCTGCGCGCCGCAATCTCCAACAAGGCGATCAAACCCTTCTACCAGCCGCTGATCGATCTCAAGACCGGCCAGCTCTGTGGCTTCGAGGCATTGGCGCGCTGGATCGGCGACGACGACATCAATATCCCGCCGCCCGTCTTCATCGACATCGCCGAGGAAACCGGCATGATCACCGCCCTGTTCGAGGATCTTCTCGCCCAGGCCTGCAGTGATGCACTCAGCTGGCCGGAGCATGTGACCTTGTCCTTCAACGTCTCGCCGGTGCAGATGGAAGACAAGCTCCTGACCTCGCGCATCCTCAAGGTCCTCTCGGCAAGCCGGCTGCCGCCGCAGCGCCTTGAAATTGAGATCACCGAAAACGCGCTGATCCAGGATCCCGCTGTCGCCGCCGTCATCCTCGAGGAACTGCACGCTGCCGGCATTCAGATCGCGCTCGACGATTTCGGCACGGGTTATTCGAGCCTCGCCCAGCTCGCCCGCTATCGTTTCGACAAGATCAAGATCGACAAGAGCTTCACTGCCACCTGCCGTGAAGACGAACGTCAGGAAAAGATCGTCCGCGCCATGCTCGGCCTCGGCCGGAGCCTCAACATCAAGACAACAGCGGAAGGCGTCGAGGAGCACGGCCAGCTTGCCTTCCTGCTGCAGCTCGGCTGCGACATCGGCCAGGGCTATCTTTTCGGCAAGGCAATGCCCGCCGCAGAGGCGGGCATCTTCATCAGCAATCGCACTGCCAGTCTGGCCTCGACGGCCTGACGGAATGCCTTAAAACACCTGCCGCAGGACAACGAACAGCACGAAGGCGATCGCGATCGAGGCCGGCAGCGTCAGCACCCAGGCCATCAGCATGTTGCGCACGGTCGACCATTGCAGGCCGGAACCGTTCGCCGCCATGGTGCCGGCAACGCCTGACGACAGCACATGCGTGGTCGAAACCGGCAAGCCGAGATGGTCCGCCGAAGCGATGGTGACCATCGCCACGACTTCGGCTGCCGCGCCCTGCCCGTAGGTCAGATGCGTCTTGCCGATCTTTTCGCCGACGGTGACGACGATGCGCTTCCAGCCCACCATCGTGCCGAGGCCAAGCGCAATAGCAACCGCCACCTTCACCCAGAGCGGAATGAACTTCGTCGCGTTGTCGACCGCCTTGTGATAGCTCGTCACCGCGGTGAGGTCGCCGGCGTCCATCGGCAGCAGCTTCTGCTTGTCGATCAGCTTCAGCGCCTCGCCGATCAGGTAGATGTCGTTGCGGACGTTGCCGACGAGATGGGTCGGCACCGCTTCGAGCGTCGGGAAGGCAGCGACTTCGGCGCTCGTCTGATGGATATATTGCTGCAGGGCCGGCGTCGTCGCATCCGTCCAGGTCTTGTTCTTGACGGCGTTGCTGACTTCGGCCTTGTAGTCGGTGACGGCCACACCGGGCTTCACATATTTGCCGAGCGCCGTTTCCACCTGGACCGATGCCGACTTATAGGCTTCGAGATAATTGACATCGGGCGTGCGGTTCAGCGCGAAGGCCGTCGGCACCAGACCGATCAAGATGAGCATGATGAGACCCATGCCCTTCTGGCCGTCGTTGGAGCCGTGGGCGAAGCTGACGCCGGTGCAGGTGAAGATCAGGATCGCGCGGATCCAGAGCGGCGGCGGCTTGTTGCCCTTCGGCTCTTCATAGAGCGCCTTGTTGCGCACCAGAAACTTCATGACCACGAGAAGGACCGCGGAAAGACCGAAGCCGATCAGCGGCGAGATCAGAAGCGACAGGCCGATATTGGTCGCTTGCGTCCAGTCAACGCCGCTCGTCGCGGTGCCTGCCGGCGCCAGGAACTGGTTGGCAAGACCGACGCCGATGATCGATCCCACAAGCGTATGCGAACTCGACGACGGCAGGCCGAGATACCAGGTTCCGAGGTTCCAGACGATCGCGGCAATCAGCAGCGCAAAGACCATCGCGAGGCCGGAACCGGAGCCGACCTGCAGGATCAGTTCCACCGGCAGCAGCGCCAGAATGCCGAAAGCGACGGCGCCGCTTGAGGTCAGCACGCCGAGAAAGTTGAAGAAACCCGACCAGATGACGGCGAATTCCGCCGGCATTGAACGGGTGTAGATAACGGTGGCGACGGCATTGGCCGTATCATGGAAGCCGTTGACGAATTCGAACCCGAGCGCGATCAGCAGCGCAAGACCAAGCAGAATCCAGGGAACGGCAACTGCGGTTGTCAGGTCGCGGGTGAGTGCATAGGCGACATATCCGAGGCCGCAGATAAGAACGAGTGCGAATACCGGCAAGAACCATTTGCCGGATGAATTCGAACCGTGGAGCGGGTGGGAAGTGTCGCTATGAACCTGGCTGGGGGCGATATCGGCCATGGCATAGTTCCTTATTCCGTTTTCAAATTTGCCTTTTGTTAATAATTCCGCAGCGTGAAGCTCTCATGACGCCTCGCCTCACCCATCCCGTAACGCACTGACATCAGGCAATATTAGCCGTCGTAGTTGTCCGGCGCATTCGCAAGAGTTACCGTGTCACAATCCCGGTCGGTCGGGGTGATAGCCTCGCAACAATAGGAATGCCTGACAGGCGTATGAGTGCCTTTCCGGCCGAAGCCCCGGCGCTAGATCAACGATTGTGCGGAGGCCCTGAAGATATGCCATCGACCGATCTCCTGCTGACGTTCAATGCCGGCTCCTCGACCGTCAAGATCGGCATCTTCGCAATCGAAGGCGCCGAGGCGCGGCGGATCGGCAAGGGCGTGATCGATTTTCGCGCCGAACCGCTTTCGCTCGATCTGACGGAGGGAGCGCGGACATTCGAGGTGCCGCTGAAGGCCAAGGTGACGGAAGATCTGCGCGACATCGTCGACGAGACCTTCGCCCTTCTCGCCGACCATTTCGACATGACCGCAGTGCGTGGCGCCGGCCATCGCGTCGTGCATGGCGGCGACCGCTTCACGAAAGCGGCTGCCCTCGACGAGGCCGCTATCGATGCCATCGAGGCCCTGACCCCGCTTGCGCCCCTGCATCAGCCGCAGGCGCTGCGCTTCATCCGTGCGCTCCGGCATTTCAAGCCGCAACTTGCCCAGACGGCCTCCTTCGACACGGCCTTCCACGCGACCCAGGAAGATCTCGTCCGCCGCCTCGCCATTCCCCGCGCTCTGCATGAGCAGGGCATCAAGCGTTACGGCTTCCACGGACTTTCCTATAAGTTCATCTCCCGCGAACTTCGCCGCGAGGCGCCCCGCGCGGCAAAGGCGGTGGTCGCCCATCTCGGCAGCGGCGCCAGCCTCTGCGCTTTGGATCAAGGCGTCAGCCGGGATTGCAGCATGGGTTTTTCGGCGCTCGACGGCATTCCCATGGCGACGCGCCCAGGCTGGCTCGATCCCGGCGTCATCCTGCATCTGGCAGGCGAGAAGAAGCAGTCGTTCAAGGAGATCGAGGATCTGCTCTATCATCGCTCCGGCCTGCTCGGCGTTTCCGGCATCAGCGCCGATACGCGCGAGCTGTTGAAGGACGATCGACAGGAGGCGCGGGAGGCGATCGACCTTTTCACACTGCGCATCGCCGGCGAAATCGGCCGCATGGCGGCAACGCTCGACGGCATCGACGCCGTCGTTTTCACTGCCGGCATCGGCGAGCATCAGCCGGAGATCCGCGCCGGCGTGGCGAAACGGCTGTCCTGGCTCGGCCTTTCAATCGACCCGGAGGCCAACGCCGCCAATGATTTCACCATCAGCACGCGGGAGAGCCGCATTGCCGCTCATGTCGTCGCCACCGATGAGGAACAGATCATCGCCGACGAGGCGCTGTCCATTCTTCGCAGTGACTGATCAAGATCAATGGCGGCAGGATCGCCGCTACTGTGCCTTGTCGGTTGCACCAGGCGTGATCGGCACAGTCCCGGCTGCCTTCGGAGACACCGCCGGTCCTGAGGGCTCGGCCGCGCTCGGGACCGCGGGCGTCGTCGATGCGGTCTGAGTGGGATCGGTCGTCTGCCTCGGCCAGAGTGCGGCGCCTGCGGTTGCGAGGAGAACGATGACGATGCCGGTGCCGATCACATGCCAGGCCGAAAAGGCGCGCCGACCGCCGGCTGTGATATCTTCATCCTCGTCGTCGTCCGGCACCTGCTCCAGCGGCAGGCCGGTCTTTTCATCCACGGGCAGATTGTTGTGGTCATCGAGATATCGAGTCATGTGATGCCCTCCCATCTGTGCGGTGCGAACGCGGCACCCGGCAAAATGTTCCATTGACCGGGCATCGAACGGAACAGCCGACAAGCAAAATCTAAAGTTGGTGAAAACCATCAGGCGTTGTTCCCGGAAGGCCGTATCGTCGGCTATGCATCTTGGGCAAGATGCAAGGTCCAACCGAGGAAACGATATGAAGGGTTTCGCTGCCACGCTCACCGCCGCGCGGCTGGAAAAGGCGCTCGCTTTTTATATGACGTCGGAAGCCCGGCGGGATGGTTCAGCCGATCCGGTTGAGCCGATGGAAGAACGCGAGGCGCATGAGATCCGCACGAGCGAACGCGCCCGTGATGCGGAAGAGCGCGCCGAGGCTGCTTGGTAAGTGATCGCCCTCCGGCGATCGATTGCAAGCTCTATGCTCCCTCAAGCCGGACCTTCTCCTTCATGCGCCAGACCCGCGGCGTTTCTCCCGTATATTTGAGGAAGAAGCGCGAGAAATAAGCGGGATCGGCAAAGCCGAGCTGAAATCCGATCTCCTGAACGCTGGCGAGCGTAAAAACGAGCTGACGCTTCGCTTCTTCGATGAGCTTCCCCGCGATCAATTCGTGAGGCGTATTACCGGCCATTGACCGGACGATCCGAGTGAGGTGCGTCGGCGAAACCCCGATTTCCCTGGCATAGAAGGAAGCGGGCTTGTGTGATCGAAAATGCCGCTGGATCAGTTCGTTCAGCATTTCCATCCGCCGCACGTTCTCGTTTAACGGAGGCTCCTGCTTATTCCCCTGGTGGGAAATCCTTGCCGTCAGCCGCAACACCAGGGCGACATAGGCGGCCAGCACCTCGTTGCGACCGCTGCGGCGGCTTTCAAATTCTTCGCCCAATCGCCTCAATGTCTGCATGACATAGATCGCTTCGGCATTATGAGGATCGAGCGGCGTCAGATGCGGCGTTGCCAGCCACTCGCCGACGTGGCTTCGCTCGCCGGGCGGATGACTGAGATGGGATCTGAGCGTGGTGATGACGATGCCATCGATATCGCGTGAGAAACGAAAGCCGTGGTGGAGCCCAGGGGGAACGGTGATGACCGCCGGCGGATGGATGGCGTGGCTCTTCTCGCCGAAGATCGCATCGCCCGAACCGGCTTCGATGTACAATATCTGAAAGAAGCTTTCGTGGCGGTGGAGCCGAATCTCCCATTGATGCAGGCTGCTGCGGGAGCGAATTGTTTCGCAGTGCAACCAAAAATCCGGTTCTCGGCCGGTATTTTCACCATAGAGCTCATAGGTGGGTACATGCCTGCTCATGGGGCTCCTCCCGCGCCAATGTTCGATTAATGCAATTTTTAGGCTGGAATGTCCATTGTTGCAGTGGGGATGACACGGCAGAATCCGGCAAAACGCAAAATTGCAGGGAGGACGCATTTGCGAACCCAGGTCGCCATCATCGGTTCGGGGCCATCCGGCCTGCTGCTCGGCCAGCTTCTGACGGAAGCCGGCATCGACAATGTCATTCTCGATCGTGTGAACAAAGACTACATCCTTGGCCGGGTCCGCGCCGGGGTTCTGGAGGAAGGCACGGTCGGGCTGTTGGATGAGGCCAAGGCCGGAGCACGGCTGCATGCCGAAGGCCTGCCGCATGACGGTTTCTCACTCGCCTTCGACGGACGCGACCATCGCATCGACCTCTACGAATTGACCGGCGGCAGGCGCGTCACGGTGTATGGACAGACCGAGGTGACACGCGATCTGATGGAGCGGCGCGAAACGAGCGGCGCCCCGTCAATCTACGATGCCGTCAATGTCACGCCGCATGATTTCGACGGTCGCTCTCCCTTCGTCACTTACGCAAAAGACGGCATTGTCCAGCGCATCGATTGCGACTTCATCGCTGGCTGCGACGGCTTTCATGGATCGAGCCGCAAGGCTGTCCCCGAGCGAGCGATCAGGAATTTCGAAAAGGTCTACCCCTTCGGCTGGCTCGGTGTTCTTGCCGACGTGGCGCCTGTCAGCCATGAACTGATCTACGCCAACCATCCAAGGGGTTTTGCGCTCTGTTCGATGCGCTCGGCCACGCGCAGCCGTTACTACATCCAGTGCCCGCTCGACGAAAAGGTCGAGGACTGGAGCGACGACCGCTTCTGGGACGAGTTGAGACGGCGCCTGCCGGCGCATCACGCCGAGGCACTGGCGACCGCGCCGTCCTTCGAGAAATCGATCGCACCGTTGCGCTCCTTCGTCGCCGAGCCGATGCACTTCGGCCGACTTTTCCTCGTCGGCGACGCCGCCCATATCGTACCGCCGACGGGTGCCAAGGGGCTGAACCTCGCCGCCAGCGACGTCCACTATCTTTTCTCCGGGCTTCTTGAACATTACCGGGAAGGCTCGAGCGGCGGCATTAACGCCTATTCCCAACGGGCGCTCGCCCGTGTGTGGAAAGCCGTGCGCTTCTCCTGGTGGATGACGACGATGATGCACCGATTTCCCGATACGGGCGATTTCGACCAGAAGATCCAGGAGGCGGAACTCGATTATCTCACACATTCCCGCGCAGCCTCCACCGCGCTCGCGGAGAACTATGTGGGCCTGCCGTTCTGATAACAGGATAGCTCGATACGCCCGATCCTGGAATCGGGCGGCCTGCACTGAAGCAGCCGCCACAGTAGATCGTCATGATGGCGTCATCGTTGTCCCGGCATTATATCGTCTGAAGGTTTCTGCTGACCGAAATTGATAAATCGCATGAATAGGCAGAGAATACCGGGTTCGGGCGACGCAATATCAGCGCAATATCAGCGCAATATACGACATGAATCTTCGTCATCAGAGGGACAGATGCCGGGGCCGGTTCTTCTGTTGGAATGTTCGAGCTGGGCACAATGGACCTGTTGGATTTAACGGGTGGAATTGATCTGACGCCCCTTCAATTTCGATTGCCAGATACCCGATAGAGTTGCATAGTCGACCACACATCTAAACGGGGGATAGAAATGGCAAACCACAAGCCGGTCGCAGGTGATGTTTACCTGCCTGTTTTCGACATCGACCACCCGATCGACGGCGACATCCTGGAAAACTCCTCCGATTCCGATGGAGATCAGCTGCGCCTGAATTTCGTCAACGGGCAGCGAATTCAGCAGCCGTCCGATCCGGATGGACCCGCCACGACAACGACAATCGCGGGGAAATACGGCACGCTGACCGTCTATTCCAACGGCAACTACACCTATGAACTCGATCACTCCAACCCGGTGGTATCAGCACTTGGCCCGGGCGACCAACTCGCCGACCAGTTCAATTTCAAGATCTCGGACGGCAAAGGCGCCACCGACTTCGGCCTACTCAACATCGCGGTCGACCTGCCGGAACGGGGGGACGTCTTCGTCAATTTCGAGGATGTCGGCAAACATGACTTTCCCACCGGCTACAAGGGCTTCGATTGGGGCGCTTGGCGAGACGGCGACGATGCGACGGTGCAGAAGGAGGCTGACGGCAACCATTATCTGTCGGGCGGCGTATTCTGGACGCCCATTTATTCGGCTGATGGCGGCCCGTTCCAGATCAAACAATTCGAAGTTGCCAACGGCACATCGGACTATGACAACGTCCTGACGATCGAAGGCCGGCTGAACGACAATATCGTGTTCTCGACCACCGTGACGATAACCGCCGACAGCATCCACGATCCCCAGCTGATCGACCTCAGCGGCTACGGCCCGATCGACTATCTTCTGCTCGATAGCGAACCGATCATCACCGAAACGAGCGGCCCCGATTATTTCGGCGCGCAATATGACAATTTTCATTTCCTCGTTTGATCGGCGAAGGAGAGGCGGGCGCCCCTCCGGGAAATCTGAGCTTGATAGGCGCGGCAACACGTCAAGCGCCCACCGTGATCCTGCCCCGAGGTTCCTAGCCAACGTCAATATGTAAGCGAAGGCGAGCCGCCATTGGCCTGGCCAAGAGGTCGGTTTCCGGGATGAAGGCAATTGTGTTTGTTCCCGCTACGGGTCTATGTTGCCGCATCTTTGTCTCGGAGGACCGCGCCATGGAATATCGTCGTCTTGGAAAATCCGGCCTGCAGGTCAGTGAATTTTCGTTCGGATCGTGGGTTACCTTCGGCAGGCAGGTCGAAGGCAGCGATGCCGTCAGTCTGATGACGCGTGCCTATGACGCCGGCATCAACTTCTTCGACAATGCCGAAGGCTACGAAAGCGGAAAATCCGAGATCGTCATGGGCCAGGCGCTCAAGACCTTGGGCTGGAGCCGGGATAGCTTCATCGTTTCGAGCAAGGTGTTCTGGGGCGGCAGCAAGCCGACGCAGCGCGGGCTGTCGCGCAAGCACGTCACCGACGCCGCCCACGCCGCCCTCAAGCGCCTGCAGGTGGACTATCTCGATCTCTATTTCTGTCACCGTCCCGATATCGATACGCCGATCGAAGAAACGGTTCGTGCCATGCACGACCTCGTCGCCCAAGGCAAAGTCCTCTACTGGGGTACGTCGGAGTGGTCGGCCCAGCAATTGACCGAAGCCTATGCGGTAGCCCGCGATCTCAGGATCACGCCGCCGACGATGGAGCAGCCGCAATACAATGTTTTCGAACGCCAGAAGGTCGAAGCTGATTACCTGCCGCTTTACGATCTGATGGGGCTCGGCACCACGATCTGGTCGCCGCTTGCCTCGGGCGTCCTGACCGGCAAGTACAATGACGGCGTGCCCAACGACAGCCGCATGAACCTGCCGGGTTATGAATGGTTGAAGGAGAAATGGGCCAGCGACGCCGGCCGCGCGCAGCTTGCGCAAGTCGCGAAACTGGCCGATCTCGCCGGGCAGATCGGCATTTCGATCACCCACCTTGCCCTGCTCTGGTGTCTTTCCAACCGCAATGTCTCGACGGTGATCCTCGGCGCCTCGCGGATGAGCCAGTTGGAGGACAACCTTGCTGCGCTTGCCCACAAGGACAAGCTTACCGCCGATGTGCTCACCCGAATCGATGACATTGTCGGAAACAAACCGGCGGCTCCACGACGGTTTTAACGAGGAAAGGACGGTAGTCGGTCGGAAGCCTTTTACGGAGATTCCTTCGAAAGCAATTGGTTACACCGGAACGAATCGCACCGACATCTGTTGAATCGCGAATCAATGATTCGTGAGGTGCAGAAATGTCCGACTTGACCGACCCGACACCCGTCCCGATCAGGATGATATCTGTTCAAATCCAGGGTGTCGGCAGATATCGAAGCGCCCACACCGTCGCCGATCTCGCCGGAATGCTGATATCCGATGACTGGCTCAGCCAAGCCGGGGACCCGACATTCCAGCGAGCGTTGGTTGCGTGCCTGACCGCTCTCACAGATCAGTCGGGCGGTGATCGAGCTCGCAAGGCTTTTGTCGCCGCGGCGAGAGCTGCCGGCATTGCCCTGCTTCCGGATGATGCGCCCGACCTGATCGGCAGCCGCATGTCAAAGATGCCGCGCCGCAAAGGCCGAACCAGCAACCGCCCACCAGATCTTCACCATCCGCATTAACGACCGACGTTTGCGGCGCGAGGCAAACTCATGAGAATGTTGATGATGATCATCATCGGAGCGATGGTAGCATCGATCCTCGGCATCCTGGTGATCAAGCCATTCGATCGCGGCAGCGGCAAGAGCGAAACACCGCCAGCAGTCATCCAACAGCCGGAGCCGAAGTGACGACGTTTGAAATCAAGTGGTTGTCACGACCATGACATGCGCGACCAAATCTCCGGGCGCCGGATTGGTTGTCCCTGATAGTTCTCTGGAATGGAACCGGTGCATTGGCCACGTGGCCACTTCTTTCCGGAAGAGTATCCCATTGAAACGGCGCAGGCATTGGCAAAATTTTTTCGCGGCGCAGCGTCTTCTGCTGGTTGATCTTCGCCAGCTGGAATACCCTTTACAGGCACCGATGTCAGCGATGCGCGACTTCGAGAGCGGCGTCTTTCGTTATCCGGCCCTAGCAGAATTTCGCGGACACGTTCGCAAGAGATCTCGATGGTCGATCATGCCGCCATAGTGCGGACGTCACGGCGTTCAACGACCTGAGCAGCCTCGCCATCGAGAGTGAACTGATTGACCAGATCACGCAGCTTGCTTGCCTCAGCCGACAATGTCGCTGCCGCTGCCGTGGATTGCTCGACCATCGCCGCATTCTGCTGAGTGGACTGGTCCATTTGGTTGACGGCTGTGTTGATTTCAGCAAGTCCGGTGGACTGCTCGCGCGCAGACGTCGCAATTGCTTCCATCAATTGATTTATTTGAGAGACTTGTTCGCTGATCTTGTTGAGCGACTGGCCGGTCTCAAGCACCAATTTCACGCCAGTGCCGACTTCAGTGGAGGACTTTTCAATCAACCCCTTGATTTCCTTCGCCGCCGTCGCTGCCCGCTGGGCAAGCTCGCGAACCTCTTGAGCGACAACCGCAAAACCCTTGCCGGCTTCTCCGGCCCGCGCCGCCTCGACACCGGCATTCAGCGCGAGGAGGTTGGTTTGAAAAGCGATATCGTCGATTACGCCGATAATGCTCGATATCCGCTCGGAACTTTCCTCTATCCGCCTCATCGCCCGTTCAGCATGAGACACGACGGAAGCAGAACGTCCCGCGCTCACATTAGCATCGCGTGCAACATTGCGAGCCTCCTCGGTTCGCTTGGAGGCGGTCGACACGTTAGCGGTGATTTGGTCAAGAGCTGCAGCCGTCTCCTCCAGCGAGGCGGCCTGTTGCTCGGTACGCTTGGAAAGATCCTGTGCACCAGAGGCGATTTCGCCTGTTCCATTGTCGATGCCGTGAACCGTCTGCAGTACAGCGCTGATGGTTGTTGCGAGCTGCTTGAGGGAAGCATTGAAATCGCCACGCAGGCGTTCGTACTCCGGAGCGAACGGCTGCGCCAGCTGGAAAGAGACGTCACCTCCGGCTAGGCGTCTTAATCCATCACCCAGCGTCGTTGTTGCAAAACGCAACTGCTGCGCCTCCCACTCCGCGCGCTCCTGTTCTGCAGCACGAGCCGACTCGGACTGGCTCCGCGATACCGCTGCTTCCTGCTCTAAGCGGAGAACGTTCATGGCGTTCTGTCGAAACACCTCCACTGCTGCTGCCATCGCGCCGATCTCGTCGGCGCGCCCAGCGTACGGAACCTCGCTTTGTAGAGCGCCCTCGGAGAGAACCTTCATGGCGGCGGCGATCCGGCGGATGGGATTGGCAATTCCGAAAACGGCAAACATTGCTCCGGCGAATGTGACAATGATCGAGAGAGCGGCAATCAATGCCGTAATGGTGAAAGCCAAGCTCGCCGTGGCGCCGCTAGTGGTCACATATGTTTCCGTCTGCCCGAGAATAAAAGCCACAAGGTCTGCAATCTCCTGGCTGACCAGATCAGATTGCGGCTCCATGTTTTCCCGAAAGAAACTGATCGCCTCGGCGCTCTTCCCGCCGTCCTGCAATCGAACCATTTGCCCGGCAAGGTCGCTGTATTTTGCTAGTCCCGACTTGACCTGATTGATCAACTCGCGGCCTTTCTCCGTGCGCACGCCTTTCACATATTCTTCGACTGCTTTGTCGACCGCCTCGTTCGTGTCGCCGATCAGCTTCGCTCCCGCGGCTCGCTTTTCCTGCGACGCCTCCAAAAGGTACCGCGCATAGGCCAACTTCAAATCAGAGAAGCCGCCCTTGATATCTCTGGCGGTTACCATCCGCTTCATCCAAAAGCCGCCGATCTGCTGAGCATTGTCATTCAGCGTCGAAATCGTGCTGAGAGAGTTGCAGGACAAAGCAATCAGAAAGGCACAAATGACAGCCAAGACGGCGATCAGGGTTTGTTTGACGGTCGGACGCTTCATTCGATTCTCCGAATCTTTTGGCGCAAGTGCGGCTGAGATAACTGCGAGAATTCGCCCGGTTTGCTAATTTAGATTTAACTTTAACCGCCAGCGCCGTCGCTTTTCGAATTATTCATGTCGCCTACAAACCAGTCCTAGAAGTACTCCTCTCTCCTGCTATCAGAGGTATCCCATCTGGAGATACTAACTGCGATCGAAACGGGACCACCACGGGCAAATACATGAGACCCAGAGTCGATGCGTCATGGCACGGCTTCATAATGACACGGTGGAATGCGGTGCTGAGGAACCCCTGGTGATCTCGCGGGCGATCTTCGAGAGCGATCGATACCGGCTGCCGGCGTAGATGAAGCCGTCCTCCACTACATCCCTGACATGGTTGTCGCCATTCCATTCTCGAACCAGGCGGGCACGTGCGGCTCGGCGGCCGCTTCGGCGGCCGCGGGGGACAGCTTGCCATGCTGGCGTGGTTCCGGACGGGTCGCGTCCGCGCCGTCTTTCGTCTCCGCAATACCAGGCATGATGGCTGCAAGCGTTTGCCGCATGGCAACCGTCAGCAGCCACAAGACCATCAGCAGAACCTGCGATGATGCCCTGTTCAATTCGATGATTTTATCGAGTGCCCGACCTGAGACATAGGTGACGTTTTGTACCGGAGACATGGGTAACACTTTTCGGTTTTGGCGGGAGGTGTTGATGCCGTGGAAAGAGACTTCGGTGATGGAGGAACGTCTACGTTTTGTCGCCCGGCTGCTTGAGGGCGAAGGCATGAGCGATGTGTGCCGGGAGTTCGGCATCTCGCGCAAGACCGGTTACAAGATCTTCAACCGCTACAAGGATGATGGCCTGGAGGCGCTGACGGATCGGTCTCGCCGGCCGGTGCGTTACGCCAATCAACTGCCTGAGCCGGTCGAGGCGATGATCATCTCGTGCAAGAAGAACAAGCCGCATTGGGGTGCCAGGAAGATCAGAGAACTGCTGGTCAAGCGCCTGGCCGGCGATGTGCGCATTCCCGCCAAGAGCACGGTGCACGCGGTGCTCGACCGGCACGGGCTGGTCGCTCATGCCCGCAGGCGACACCGCTTTCGGGCTGAGGGAACGGCCCTATCGCAAGCATTGCTGCCGAACGATCTGTGGTGTGCCGACTTCAAGGGCGAGTTCAAGCTCGGTGACGGCCGATACTGTTACCCGCTGACGGTCACCGACCAGATGTCACGCTTCCTGCTCGCCTGCGAGGCCTTCGAATCGACAAAGGAGGTGGGTGTGTTCGAGGCGTTCCGCCGATTGTTTGCCGAACGCGGTCTGCCGGATGCCATCCGCAGCGACAACGGCCTGCCATTCGCCAGTCCCAACGGCCTCTACAATCTGTCGAAGCTGTCGGTCTGGTGGCTGCGGCTCGGCATCGGCCTCGAGCGCATCAGGCCGGGCCATCCGCAAGAGAATGGCCGGCATGAGCGCATGCACCTGACGCTGAAGAAAGAGGCGACGCGTCCACCCGGCAAAAATATCCTACAGCAGCAGGCCCGCTTCGATGCATTCGTCAGCGAATTCAATACCGAACGGCCGCATGAAGCCCTGGCGATGAAGGTGCCGGTCGATCTCTACACGCCATCGGCGCGCCGATATAACGGGCTACCGGAGATCGATTATCCGTTCCACGACCGTGACGCACTGGTGACCAATTGCGGCCGCATCTGCATGCACCGCAAGAAGATCAATATCTCCACCGTGCTGGCCGGACAGAAACTCGGCATCAAGGAAGTCGACGACGGTATTTGGCTCGTCAGCTTCATGCACTATGATCTCGGATATATCGACCTGGAGCAGAGGACCTTACAAACCATCGACAACCCGTTCGGCACGAGGTTGTCACCCATGTCTTAGGTACGATCTGTTACCTATGTCTCCGGGCTGGACAAGAAAAGAATGGTAGCGGAGGAGGGATTTGAACCCCCGACACAAGGATTATGATTCCTCTGCTCTGACCTACTGAGCTACTCCGCCACTGGTCAAACGATACCTGCTCGCGAAGCGCTGCGGGCTCGTGGGATGAGCGGCTTATAAGGTGCGCTTCGGCTTTGTGTCAAGCGCATGATGGAGAAAAACGGTGGGCTTTGCGGGATGCCGTTTCGCAGATGCTCAGGCGGCGACCGGGCTTGCCAGCAGAGCCTTGAGGGAAGCTTCCGCCGAGGGTTCGCGCTCCGAGCGCTCGATGAAGCCGCCGCCGAAGACGCGGGCATCGTCGCCGGGCGCGGAATACAGCGCGCAGGCCTGGCCGGGCGCAATGCCCGCCTCGCCGACCGTCAGGTCGACATAGATACCGGTCGCATCGACATGCAGCACGGCGGGTGCCGGCGCCCGCGTCGAGCGGACCTTGGCGTAACAGGCGAAGCCTTCGCCGGAAGCGGCTTCTGCAAGCGGCTCGTCGCCGAGCCAATTGACGTCGCGCAGATAGACGCGGTGCGTTTCCAGCGCTTCCTTCGGTCCGACGATGACGCGGCGCGAGCGGGCGTCGAGATAGACGACGTAGAGCGGCTCACCCGTGGCAATGCCAATGCCGCGGCGCTGGCCGATCGTGAAATGCAGGATGCCTTCATGGGTTCCAAGCACACGGCCGTCGAGATGGACGATTTCGCCGGCCAGCGCCGCATTGGGCTTCAGCTTGGTGATGATGTCGGAATATTTGCCCTGCGGCACGAAACAGATGTCCTGGCTGTCGGCCTTCTTGGCAACGACGAGGCCCATCTCTTCGGCGAGCCTGCGGGTCTCGGCCTTCGGCAGGCCGCCCAGGGGAAAGCGGAGGTAGTCGATCTGTTCCTGGGTCGTGGCGAAGAGGAAATAGCTCTGGTCGCGGTCGGCATCGGCCGGGCGGAACAGCGCGCGGCGGCCGGGATTTTCGGTCGAAGGATTCGGCCGCGAGCGGATATAATGGCCGGTCGCCAGCGCATCGGCGCCGAGCTCCTTGGCGGTCGCCAGAAGATCGGCAAACTTGACGGTCTGGTTGCAGGAAACGCAGGGGATCGGCGTTTCGCCCGCCACATAGCTCTCGGCGAAAGGATTGATCACCGTTTCGCGAAAACGCTTCTCGTAATCGAGCACGTAATGCGGGATGCCAAGGGTTTCGCAGACGCGGCGCGCATCGTCGATGTCCTGGCCGGCGCAGCAGGAGCCGGCGCGGTGAACGGCCGCTCCGTGATCATAGAGCTGCAGCGTGATGCCGAGCACATCGTAACCCTGCTGTTTGAGAAGGCCGGCCACGACGGATGAATCGACGCCGCCCGACATGGCGACGACGACACGGGTCTCTTCCGGCTTCTTATCAAAATCCAGTGTGTTCAACGATGATGCCAATTCTGCGCGGTCACGATCCGCTCTTGCGCTGCAATTACGGCGGATTTGCTGATATCAGGCGGGATCGGCCGCCGTCTCTCGATGAGGCATCGATATAGAAAGGATTGTCCTTGGACGCAAGGGGCGGGCTTTGGACGCCAGGGCAGTTTCGCGTTCCCGCGTGAAGGGAAAGGCGCAGCCGAAGCCGCGCCTCGGAGAGCGAGGGGTGCGGCTCAGGTGCCGATCAGCTTGTTACAGGCGAATGCGATGCCCGGATTGGCGATGATGGCAGCCACAAGCGCCAGCCCGATTATCGAGAATGAATAGCGTTTCATAGTCATCCTCCTTCCAGCCCACCGCAATTATGACGGTTCGACCGCCTTTCTCAAAATAACGAATGCTTGATGCCGTCACGCAGCCACATCAAGCTCCCTTGCCAAGGCTTCCATCAGCTCGCGGCAGCCGATTTCGCGGTTGGCGCCGGCCGAGGCGTCGTCGAAATAGACGCCTTGCTCCGTATAGGTCATGACGGTGCCCTTGCCGGAGGGACTGAATTCGATGGTTGCCAGAGAGACCGAGATCGGAGCTCCGCCCACCGCCATCCGGTAGGAGATGACGATGCGCTCGTTCGGCACGATATTCTGATACTGTGTGTCGTTGGTCATCTCAGGTCCATCGCCGAAGCGGAAGCGCGAAAACTCCGAGCCGCCGACGCTGAAATCGGAGGTGAATTCGATCACTTCCCACCCTTCGCCTTCGGCGAACCAACGCCGTTTGCTGTCAAGATCGGAAAAGGCGAAGAAGACGCGCTCGGGCGGAACGGGATAGGCGCGCTCGACGGCGAAGGTGGCGTGGGAAACGGCTGGCTGGGTGGCGGCTGGCTTCGTGGACTGCTCGTTCATCACTCTTTCTCCTCTTGCTGATTGTTGACCTGGTTGTCGACGGCCGGCTGTGAAAGTATCTCGCCCAAGCGATCGAACCGTTGCTCCATCAGGCTTCTGCGTTCGGCCACCCAACCGGCGATCCGGTCGAGTCCTGATGGTTCGATGCGGCAGGTGCGCACCCGTCCGATCTTTTCGCTCCGGATGAGGCCGCTTTCCTCCAGCACCTGCAAATGCTGGACGACTGCGGCAAGCGACATGTCGAAGGGGCGCGCCAGCTCGCTGACACTGGCGGGGCCGCGGCTCAGCCGCTCGACGATCTGCCGCCGCGTCGGCTCGACCAGCGCCTTCAAAATGTCGTCTATATCAGAATAGTTAAGCATGGACTTGAGTATTTCGGCGTGACGATTAATTGTCAAGCCAGCACTTAACTATTTAGGCGGATGCCGGCCCCACGCCCTTTCGAGCGCGACCAGAGCGCAATGTCGCGGTGTCACAGGCGCCCGCTCGAAAATCTCACTTATATGACGAGGCGGCCTTTGGGGCGCCGCCATAAATCAGCGCCTCCGCCTTTTCCCGCGGCATCGGCCGGCCGAGCAGATAGCCCTGCACCTCGCTGAAGCCTTCGGCGCGCAGCTTCTGCAACTGCTCTTCCGTCTCGATCCCTTCGGCCAGCGTCGTGGCGTTGAAACCGGAGCCGATGCCGACGACGGCGCGCACGATGGCGAGATTGCCGGCATCCGTCTCGATGCCCGAAACGAAGCTGCGATCGAGCTTGATCTTGTCGAAAGGGAAGGATCTGAGATAGCTCAACGATGAATAACCCGTGCCGAAATCGTCGATGGCGATGCGCACACCAAGCTCCTTTAGAGCACGCAGCAAAGGCAGGCTTTGGTCGACATCGGTCAGAAACACGGATTCGGTGATTTCGATTTCAAGCCGGTCGGCGTTGAGACCCGTCTGGTCGAGGGCCCCGACCACGGTCGACAGCAGGCTCGCATGCCTGAACTGACTGACGGAGAGGTTGACCGCGATCCTCAGGTGCTCAGGCCAGCCCGCGGCTGTGCGGCAGGCTTCCCGGATCACCCAGTCGCCGATCGGCACGATGAGGCCGGTTTCCTCGGCAAGCGGAATGAAGTCCATCGGAGCGACCAGCCCGCGCCTGGGATGGCGCCAGCGGATCAGCGCTTCGAAACCGGCGATCCCGTCATCGTCGAGCTGCACGATCGGCTGGTAATGCAGCTCGAACTGGCGCTTTTCCAGCGCCTCCCACAGCTCGGCTGTCATGACGTGCCGGCGCTCGGCGGCAAGCCGCATCTCCGCCTCATAGAAACGATAGGTCGAGCGCCCGCTCTCCTTGGCGGCATAGAGCGCCAGATCCGCGTGCCGCATCAACACATCAGCATCGACGGCATGATCCGGCGCCAATGCAATGCCGACGCTGCAGGTAACGTGCTCCCGGGCGCCGTCGAGATCGAAGGCGCTGCCAAGCGCCTGCAGCAACCGTTCTGCAAAACGCTGGGCCCTCTCCGCTTCGTCGAGCCGCAGCACGACGGCGAATTCGTCGCCGCCGAGACGGGCGACGAGATCGCCCTCCTCCGCCTGTCCCATCAGACGTTCAGACACCTGGCAAAGCAGCGCGTCACCGGCGGCATGTCCCCTGCTGTCGTTGATATGCTTGAAATGGTCAACGTCGATATAGAGCAGCGCGATCGGGCTCTCTGCGATCGCGCACTCGCGGATATGCCTCGCAAATGCCGCCCGGTTCGGCAGGCCCGTCAGGGAATCGTGCATGGCGAGATGGGCAAGCTTTGCCTTGACCGCACGCTCCTCCGTCACATCCTGCGAAATACCGAGCAGATAGCGCGGCGCATGACCATCCGGCGCCGGCAGGGCGCGCTTGACTGTGCGCAGGATTCGCTGCGCGCCATCGGGGCGCAGCATCGTTTCTTCGAAGCTGATCGCGGCGTCCGCTTCAAAGGCCTGGCGGTCCTGGTCGCGGAAGGCATCCGTCTGGCCGCCGGCAAACAGCGCCCGGTCGGTTCGGCCGACGATATCCCTAGCCCTCATGCCGACGATGTCGCCGCAGGCTTCGTTGAAGAGGATATAGAGCCCGTCCGCTTCCATGTCTTTGACAAAGACGCCGACCGGCAGATTGTCGACGATGCTGTCGAGGAGCGAGCGCGTGTCGTTGATCTGACGCCTGGCGGCATTGATTTCGGTGCGGTCCTGCACCACGGCCAGGATCGCGGTCCCGCCCTCGAAACACACTTCGCGGCCATAAGTCAGCACTTCGAAGGTCTCGCCGCTCGCCTTGCGGTGAACCCAGCGCTCCGCCATTTCTATGTCGGTGCGGCCGTTGACGGCATCGAGCATCCGCTTGTGCTCATGCTCGGGACGAATATCCAGGACCGTCATGCCTGGGTATTCGTCTGCACCATAGCCGTAAAGGGCGACTGCCGCCTCGTTGACGGCGAGAAAACGAAGGGATCTCGGATCATAGACCCACATCGGCGACGGATGCATCGCAAACAATGCTCGAAAGTCTTCGTTCACTGCCTCGGTCTGCTCGGTCTTCTTCAAGGGGGCCATGGAGTTCGCAGGAGTTGATGGCGATCTCAGCCGTATATCGATAAAAGTTAAATAAAATCAGAATCATATACGGCTCGACCGTGGGTTCTCTCCGCAGGATGAGCAAAGACGGACTTTCTTAAAAATAATTTGGCCCTCATGGAACCATTCCGCCAATCGTGCGTTGCGGGTCATCGATGTCGCAATCGAATTGCTGAGGAGGGTTTCATGGGCAGGTTCGGCACGACGACCGATTACAGCAGGATCAGACATTGGATCGAGGTACGCGGCGGCCATCCCGCCCGTATCAAGAACGCACGGGATAGCGAAACTGTCCGTGTCGATTTTTCCTCGGAACCGCAGGATGAGATCTCCTGGGATGAATTCTTCCAGGGCCTCGACGACAGCAGGCTCGCCTTTCTTCACCGCACGCAGGCTGAGGACGACGTCGCCCGCTTCGGCAAGATGGTCCGCCGCAAACGCCGGCACCACTAAATTTCATTTATTCGTGACGCAGCAAAAACCCGGCGCCGTTTCCAGCGCCGGGTTTTCCATGTTTCCTTGGGAGGAGGAAAATCAGTCGATGTTGAAGGTCAGCAGCTTTGCCTGGCGGATCGCCTGGTGGGCCGTCAGCTGCGCGAGCACGCCGTCCTCCACCTCACCGTCGACATAGAGCAGCGCGATCGCATCGCCGCCCTGCTTGTCACGGCCGAGCTGGAAGTTGGCGATATTGACGCCGGCCGTCCCGAGCGTCGTGCCGATGAAGCCGATCATCCCGGGAACGTCGGTATTGGTGATGTAGATCATGTGCGAACCGACATCGGCATCGAGGTTGATGCCCTTGATCTGGATGAAGCGCGGCTTGCCATCCGAAAACACCGTGCCAGCGACAGAGCGCGTCATGCTTTCGGTCGTTACCGTCAGCTTGATATAGCCGTCGAAGACGCCTGTCTTGTCGCGCTTGACCTCGGAAAGCACGATGCCCTTTTCCTTGATCATGATCGGCGCCGAAACCATGTTGACGTCGGCGACCTGCGGACGGATGAGACCGGCAAGCACCGCGCTCGTCAGTGCCCGCGTATTCATGTTGGCGGTGACGCCGTCATAGAGGATTTCGATTTCCTTGATTGGCTCCTCGGTGACCTGGCCGACGAAAGCGCCGAGAACATCGGCAAGACGGATGAAAGGCTTCAGGATCGGCGCTTCTTCCGCTGTGATCGACGGCATGTTGATGGCGTTGGAGACGGCACCCTTGACGAGGTAGTCCGACATCTGCTCGGCCACCTGCAAGGCGACGTTTTCCTGAGCCTCGGTCGTCGAGGCGCCGAGATGCGGCGTGCAGACGACGTTCGGCAGGCCGAAGAGCGGGCTTTCCTTGGCAGGCTCGACTTCGAAGACGTCGAAGGCGGCACCGGCGACGTGACCGGACTTGATCGCTTCGGCAAGCGCTGCCTCATCGACGAGGCCGCCGCGGGCGCAGTTGATGATGCGCACGCCGGGCTTGGTCTTCGCCAGCGCTTCCTTGTTGAGGATGCCGCGCGTCTTGTCGGTCATCGGCACATGCAGCGTGATGAAATCGGCGCGGGCGAAAAGCTCGTCGAGCTCGACCTTGGTGACGCCCATTTCCTCGGCGCGTTCCTTGGAAAGGAACGGGTCATAGGCGACGACATGCATCTTCAGACCGATGGCGCGGGCGCAGACGATCGAGCCGATATTGCCGGCGCCGATGACGCCGAGCGTCTTGCCGGTGATTTCGACGCCCATGAATTTCGATTTCTCCCACTTGCCGGCCTGCGTCGAGGTGTCGGCTGCCGGAAGCTGGCGGGCGACGGCGAACATCAAAGCGATCGCATGCTCGGCCGTGGTGATCGAATTGCCGAAGGGCGTGTTCATGACGATGATGCCGCGGCGCGAGGCTGCCGGGATATCGACATTGTCGACGCCGATGCCGGCGCGGCCGACAACCTTGAGGTTCTTCGCCCCTTCGATGATCTTTTCCGTCACCTTGGTGGCGGAGCGGATGGCGAGGCCATCATACTTGCCGATGACTTCGAGCAGACGGTCCTTGTCTTTACCGAGCTGCGGTTCGAAATCGACTTCGACGCCGCGGTCACGGAAGATCTGGACAGCGGTTTCCGACAATTCGTCGGATACGAGAACGCGAGGTGCCATGATGGCCTCCTTCAAAAGTGTTCAGCGATGGATGAAATCCGGAATACTGGGCTCCGCCTGTGGCGGAGCCGGATGCGATCAGGTCAGGCTGCGGCCTGAGCAAGCTGCGCCTTCTGCGTTTCGAAGGCCCAGGAAAGCCAGGGCATCAGCTTCTGCATGTCCGATGCTTCGATCGTGGCACCCGCCCAGATGCGGAGACCCGACGGCGCGTCGCGGTAATGGCCGATGTCATAGGCGACACCTTCCTTCTCCAGGAGGCCGACAAGCCCCTTGGCGAAATTCGCCTGGCCGTCGTCGTCGAGCGCCGTGATGTCCTTGTCGACGATCTTCAGGCAGACGGAGGTGTTGGAGGCCGTCTCCGCCTTGACGGCGAGATTGGCGATCCAGTCGTTTGCCGCGACGAAATCGTGGATGACCTTGGCGTTGGCATCGGCGCGCGCGATCAGCGCCTTGAGGCCGCCGAGCTCCTTGGCCCAGAGGAGCGCATCGATATAGTCCTCGACGCAGAGCATCGACGGCGTGTTGATCGTCTCGCCCTGGAAGATACCTTCCGTCAGCTTGCCGCCCGAAGTCATGCGGAAGATCTTCGGCAGCGGCCAGGCCGGCGTATAGGTGGTGAGACGCTCGACGGCGCGCGGCGAAAGAATGATGACGCCATGCGCGCCCTCGCCGCCCAGAACCTTCTGCCAGGAGAAGGTGACGACATCGAGCTTGGCGAAATCGAGTTCCTGCGCGAAGGCGGCCGAGGTGGCGTCGCAGATCGTCAGGCCCTTGCGGTCAGCGGGAATGAAATCGGCATTCGCAACGCGGACACCCGAGGTCGTGCCGTTCCAGGTGAAGACGACGTCGCGGTCGAAATCGACGGCGGAGAGATCGGGAAGCTCGCCGTAACCGGCTTCGAGCTTGCGCACGTCCTTGAGCTTCAGCTGCTTGACGACGTCGGTAACCCAGCCGGCGCCGAAGCTTTCCCAGGCGAGCATGTCGACGCCACGTTCGCCGAGCAGCGACCAGAGCGCCATTTCAACGGCGCCGGTGTCGGATGCCGGAACGATACCGATGCGGTAATCCGCCGGCACCTCGAGAATTTCACGGGTAAGGTCGATGGCCTGCTTGAGCTTGACCTTGCCGACCTTCGCGCGGTGCGAACGGCCAAGAGCCGCGTCGGAAAGGGCTTCGAGCGACCAACCGGGGCGCTTCGAGCAAGGGCCAGAAGAAAAATGAGTATTTTGCGGACGGATGTCCGGCTTTGCGGTCTTCGCCATGATGCTATCCTCTCAGATAGAAAGCCCTTCGTTGGGGAAGGGTGTCCCGCCGCCGTGTTTATGGATCGGAGGCGTCATAGTCAAGATCGAAGTGTCGCAGAGGGAGGATATTTTGACGCAGGCACGCTTGACGCAACGAAAAAGCCGCCCAGACCGGGCGGCTTTCGAATGAAAGGATGATCGAGTTTTACTTGTAGACCGGCTGCTGCAGCGGGATTGCGGGCGGCTCGTAGGCGACAGGCTGGGCGCATCCGCCGAAGAGGTAGCGGCCGCCGACGCGGACTTCGTGGGCGCTGAGACCCTTGTCGCGGCCCGGACCACCGTTTTCGGCATAGCCGAACATGTTGCCGCCATCGATGTGCAGATAGCGATAGCCGACATCGGCCTTGATGTTGCAGGTCACGTCGATCGAGGCGCCGGCCATGAGGGCGTAGGTGAAGCGCCAGTTGCCCTTGCCGCCATGGGTGACCTCGTCGTCGCAGAAGCTGCCGTCATCGGCGCAGGCGACGTTGCGCAGGTTCTTCCACTTCACGTAGGAACCGCCGATACCGGCGCCGACATAAGGTGTCACATAGCCATAGGTGCCTAGATCGACATAGGCGTTGGCGAGCAGCGTGTAGGCAGTGAGCGAAGAGGAGTCGCGCGAGGTGCAATCCACCAGCGGGAAGCCGCACTGCCCGACCGTCGAGCCGTGGAAATCTGCCTGCGTGAGATAGTCGAAGGTCAGATCGGTACGGAGATAGCTGTTGATCTGATAACCGACACCGCCGCCGACCGTCCATGCGTCATCAATATCGGCACGGTCGAAATCGACTTCCGTGGCATTGCTGCCCTGGAAGTAGCGGGCACCGCGCAGATCGGTGAAGGCGTAGCCGACATCGCCGCGCAGGTACCAGCCGGTCGCTTCGGTGACGGTCACCTCTGGCGGCTGTTCCGGGATCGGCTCGGCAGGCGCGAGATCCGCCGAATAGGCATTTGTCGCGATCAACAGTGCGGCGAAGATGCCGGACAAGCTTCTTTTCATGGATCCCACTCCAAAATTCGTTGCGTCGGCAGGCTGCATCGCTGCCAATCTGATACGCTTCGGCATGGATAATGAATGGGAAACGTTAAAAGCTGCTTAACCACGAATATTTACCTTGATGTCGAGGCATCTCGGCGGCCTGAGACATAAGGCGCTTGAGGCCTGGTCCCGGCGGGCGGATCGGTCCGCCAACAGGCACAAAAAAAGCCGGCGCTTGCGCACCGGCTTTCGACAATCTGCCTCGCAGGGATCAGGCGGCCGTGCGGACGTTTGAGATCGTGCCGATCAGTTCGTTGACGATGCGCTCGATCTGAGCGCGGTCGTCGCCTTCGGCCATGACGCGGATCAGCGGTTCGGTGCCCGAGGGGCGGATGACGAGCCGGCCGTTCTTGGCGAGCTCGGCTTCGGCATCGGCGATCGCCTTCTGCACCTGGATATCCTCCAGCGGCTTGCCGCCGCTGATACGGACATTGCGCAAGAGCTGCGGCACAGGATCGAAGCGGCGGCAAACTTCGCTGACGGTGCGGCCGGTGCGCTTGACCGCGGCAAGGATCTGCAGCGCCGCGACGAGGCCGTCGCCGGTCGTGCCGTATTCCGAGAGCACGATGTGGCCGGACTGCTCGCCGCCGACATTGTAATTGTGCTGGCGCATATGCTCGACGACGTAGCGGTCGCCGACCTTCGTGCGGGCAAGCGCCATGCCGCGCGCGTCAAGGAAGCGCTCGAGGCCGAGATTGGACATCACGGTGGCGACGATGCCGTTGCCGCGTAACTGTTGGCTTTCGGCCCAGCTCTCGGCGATGACAGCCATCAGCTGGTCGCCGTCGACGATCGAACCATTCTCGTCGACGATGATGACGCGGTCCGCGTCGCCGTCGAGCGCGATGCCGATATCGGCGCGGACTTCGTCGACCTTCTTCTGCAGCGCGACCGGGCTGGTGGAGCCGCAGTTGAGATTGATGTTGGTGCCGTTCGGCTCGTTGCCGATGGTAACGACGTCAGCGCCAAGCTCCCAGAGCACGGCGGGGGCGACTTTGTAGGCAGCACCGTTGGCGCAGTCGATCGCAATCCTCAGGCCCTGCAGCGTCACGTCGCGCGGCAGCGTACGCTTGGCATGTTCGATATAACGGTCATGCACGCCATCGACGCGCTTCGCGCGGCCGATGTCGTCGGACTTGGCGAGCTGCGCATTCAGATCCTTCTCGAGCAGATCCTCGATCTCTGCCTCGATGTCGTCGGAAAGCTTGTAACCATCAGGACCGAAAAGCTTGATGCCGTTATCCTCGTAAGGATTGTGCGAAGCAGAGATCATCACGCCGATATCGCAGCGTAGCGAACGCGTCAGCATTGCGACGGCAGGTGTAGGGATCGGGCCGAGGATGAAGGCATCGAGGCCGGCGGCCGTGAAGCCCGCGACCATGGCGTTTTCGAGCATGTAGCCGGAAAGGCGCGTGTCCTTGCCGATGACGACGCGATGGCGATGGTTGCCGCGGCGAAAAATCGTGCCGGCAGCAATACCGACCCGCATCGCGAGATCCGGCGTCATCGGGAAGACATTGGACTGGCCGCGAATGCCGTCGGTACCGAAATAGCGTCTTTTCATCTGCACTCCTGCGCTTTCCGCGCGCCATTCAAGGCAGCGCATCGTTCCAGCGAATGTGGCCTCAAAGGTCCGTCGTCAACTCCAGAGCGGGTGAGTCGGACCTGCCTTATTTCATCGGGATGCCATAAAACATCGAAATCGGCACGTAAATTACCGAGAAAAATGAATATATCCCGTTACCAATAGAAAAGGCCGGGTTTCCCTCGTGGGAAATCCGGCCTTGTTCAAAGTGTCAGCACCGATCAATGCGGCTGCGGTTCGAGACCGCCTTCGGGCTCGTCGCCCTTGGTGGCGGGCCGTGCGCCGGCCTTCGGAACAGCCGAGCCACGGCTCGGCGGCGAATCATCGCCGAGATCGCGCGACGGCTTCTCGCCGCGGATCAGCGCCTTGATCTCCTCGCCGGTCAGCGTCTCGTATTCGAGCAGGCCTTCGGCAAGAGCGACGAATTCGTCGTGCTTTTCCGTCAGGATCGTGCGGGCCTGCGTATAGGCTTCGTCGATCAGGCGGCGCACTTCATTGTCGATCTTCTGCGCGGTTGCCTCCGAAACATTCTTCGACTGCGAAACCGAGTGGCCGAGGAAGACTTCCTGCTGGTTCTCACCGTATGCGACCTGACCGAGCTGATCGGAGAAGCCCCACTGCGTGACCATGGCGCGGGCAAGCTTGGTGGCCTGCTCGATATCGGAGGAAGCGCCCGAGGTGATGTTCTCCTTGCCGAAGGTAAGTTCCTCGGCAACGCGGCCGCCCATCATGATGCAGAGGCGCGAAACCATCCACTTGTAACTCATCGAGTAGCGGTCGCCCTCGGGGAGCTGCATGACCATGCCGAGTGCACGGCCACGCGGAATGATCGTGGCCTTGTGCAGCGGATCGGCAACGGCGACGTTGAGCGCGGTGATGGCGTGACCGGCCTCATGATAGGCGGTGAGCTTCTTCTCCGCCTCGGTCATGGCCGAGGAACGGCGCTCGGCGCCCATCATGATCTTGTCCTTGGCGTCTTCGAATTCCTGCATGGTGACGACGCGCTTGTTGCGGCGGGCGGCCATGAGGGCAGCTTCGTTGACTAGGTTCATCAGATCGGCGCCGGAAAAACCGGGCGTGCCGCGGGCGAGAACCTTGAGATCGACATTCGGCGCCAGCGGAACGTTGCGGGCGTGTACCTTGAGGATGCGCTCGCGGCCGACGATATCCGGGTTCGGAACCACGACCTGGCGGTCGAAACGGCCGGGACGCAGCAGCGCAGGATCAAGAACGTCGGGGCGGTTGGTGGCGGCGATCAGGATCACGCCCTCATTCGCTTCGAAGCCGTCCATCTCGACCAGCAACTGGTTCAGTGTCTGCTCGCGTTCGTCGTTGCCGCCGCCGAGACCGGCGCCGCGATGGCGGCCGACGGCATCGATTTCGTCGATGAAGATGATGCAGGGCGCATTCTTCTTCGCCTGCTCGAACATGTCGCGCACGCGGCTTGCGCCGACGCCGACGAACATTTCGACGAAGTCGGAACCCGAAATGGTGAAGAACGGCACATTGGCCTCACCGGCGACCGAGCGGGCGAGCAGCGTCTTGCCGGTGCCCGGAGGACCTACGAGCAGCACGCCGCGCGGAATCTTGCCGCCGAGACGCTGGAATTTCTGCGGATCACGCAGGAATTCGACGATCTCTTCGAGGTCCTGCTTGGCCTCGTCGACACCGGCAACGTCTTCAAATGTCACCCGGCCATGCGCTTCGGTCAGAAGCTTGGCCTTGGACTTGCCGAAGCCCATCGCGCCGCGCGAGCCTCCCTGCATCTGCCGCATGAAAAACAGCCAGACGCCGAGAATGAGAAGCATCGGCAACAGCGTGCCGAGATAGCTCAAAAAACCGGAGGATCCATCCGTTTCAGGGCGCGCGGAAACCAGGACATTCTTCTGCTGCAGGCGATCGAGCAGGCTGTCGTCGATGACAGGCGAATAGGTCTGGAAGGTGGTGCCATTTTCAACATAGCTTCCCGAGACACGGTTGCCCGTGACCACGACTTCCTTCACGCGGCCCGCATCGACCTCACGCAGGAACTGCGAATAAGGGATTTCGCGGGAGCCCGTCTGCGCCGGCGCCGTCTGAAACATGCTGAAAAGGGCGATCAGCAGAAGCGCTATGATCGCCCACAAGGCGAAATTACGTAAGTTAGGGTTCATCGAACTCCCCAGCACTGGAACAGCCGCCTCATGGCGACCGTCTTATTCGTTTCTAACATAGGGTTGCGCCGCGCTGTTGCCAAGGCGATCCCCCATGTCAGATGGTTTTTCCGTCAATAGTTCTTAAAGGCGGCCTCGCATAGGGCGCCGTCGCGAAAATCGCCGAAAGCCTGTTGGCAAAGATGAAATCAAATCGTGTCAAAAAGCGGTCGAAGGGCGCGAAATAGGGCGTCAGCTCGACCGACCGGGCGGATTCGGGAGATAAATAGGCTCCATTTGAGGATAAGGCTGGCGCCGAGGCGACGGCGCGCTTCCATGCTGACTGAGGCAACCGATCAAAATGATCTCCCCTCATTCCCGCGCTCGGACTTGACCCAGCAACGACGTCAACCTTTGTCGACGTGGTCAAATCGTTCCTCACGCGAAACCTCCCGTCCCAAACCCCAGCCTCTCCCGGCTGCAGCACCAACGGCAATATCCCCCTGCTCTCGCGCGCCAGATAGAGCCCATCGCGCCTCAGATCGAACACCACCCTGCCAGCGGTCATCCGCCCCGGCTCACCGCCGGCCGCGAATGCGAGAATGCGGTCCATCTGCGCCCTGCCCGGCACGAATGGCTGCCCGCCGAACACCCCCGTCAGGCGGCCGAGCGCATAATCGAGAACCGCGCGATCCTCTCGCAACCCGTCATGCATCACCTGTCCCAGCAGGCCACCGTGAAGCAGGAAATGGCGATCCAGCCATTCGGCGCCTCTGGACGACAGGATCAGCCGTTCGCCCCAGATCGCGCGAATATCTTGCTTGGTATCCGTGCCGGCGGAAAGCCGCCGGCGCATCCGGACACGCTCGTACTTCGTATCCTCGTTGCTCGGATCGTCGATCCAAGTCACGCCCCGCTCCCTGAGGAATGCGCGGATATCTGTCCGGGTGGAAAAAAGGAGCGGTCTCAAAATCCAGAAGCGCCGGTCGAAAAGCACCGCATCGGCAATACCTGACGAGACCTGTTCCGTTCGCATCCCGCGCATGGCAAGCGTTTCGCGCTGATCGTCCAATGTATGGCCGGTGACGATGAGATCGGCGCCAAGCGCTTTTGCTGCCTCGGCCAGAAGACCATAGCGAGCCTCGCGGGCCGCGGCCATGACACCTGTCTTCGGTTTCTCGCCCCGCCAGGTGGCGACGGTATGGGGAATGCCGAGCGAGGCACAGAGGGCAGCGACTTGGCGCGCCTCGTCTGCGGAGCCGGCGCGCAGCGCGTGATCGACGGTCGCGGCGCAAAGGGAAATCTTGAGGTGGGGAGCGGCCTTCACGGCTTCGTCGAGGAGGAGAAGCAGGCCGGTAGAATCGCTGCCGCCCGATACTGCGACAAGAATGCGCACGGGGCTTTGGAGCGAGGAGAGAAACTGGTGGATCGCCAGTCGAGGCGGTGACGTGCCTTCGGCGTGCATGCCGGCAGGCCTAGCAGGCGAGGCGTTTCTGTTCGCTCGCAACTTTGGTTATGACGGCGCGCGAGGCCTTCGGATAGCGCTTCGAGACTTCGCGCAACGTCGCGCAGGCCGTCTCGGTATTGTCGAGGGCAGCAAGCGACATGCCGAGCTTCAGAAGCATTTCCGGCGCCTTTTCGGATGTGCCGTATTTCTGGTGCGCATTGAGGAAGGTCTTCGCCGCCTCATTGTATTTGCCCTGCGAATAGAGCGCTTCGCCGAGCCAGAAATTGGCGTCCGCTGCCCGCGCGCTGCTCGGGTAACGGGTGATGTACTGGGTGAATTCCTGCTCGGCCGTGCTGTAATCGCCGGAAAGCACATGACCGTAGGCGGACTTGTACTGATCGGCCTCGCTGCCGAGCGAGGCGGTCTGCTGCGGCGTTCCGCTCTTGGCATCAGGAATCGGCCCGGAGCCGATCGTGGCATTGTCGTCGACAGTGCCACCGATCGGATTACCGTTCTTATCGAAATCGATCGAGCCAAGCTCCTTCGGCGGCTGGCCGAGGCCGCTATTACTAGGCACGCTGGTGGAGGGAGCCGTTTCGGCTCCCTGCGGCGCTTGGATCACCTTGGCGATATCGTCGCCGCCCGAGGCTGCCGGAGCAGGATCGGTTTCGCTTTTCTTGACGGGAGCCTTGGCGGCACCGCCGGAGCCTGTCTTTTCCAGCTGCTGGAAGCGGAATTCATTGTCTTCCTGTTGCTTGCGGATCGTCTCCTGCATCTGCAGAAGCTGAAAGCTCATCTCCTCGATCCGGCCGTTCAACTGCCGCAACTGCTCTTCGAGCTGCTGCACGCGGACCTCCGCATCGCCGCTCTGCACCTTGACGACGGGCGGCGCCGCCTGGTTTTCCCTAGATCGGTCGCCGAGATGCAGCCCAAAGAACGAGGCGGAATAGGCCGCCCGTTCGCTACCGGTCATAGCCGCGAGGCACAGCATGCCTGCCACGACAAGTTTCTTCATATGTATGGTCCTGTCCCAGTGATTCTTCGCGCCTGGATGGCACGAACAGGAGATTTTTCCAATTGCTGTCAAAAAGCAACGGAGTCTGGCCAAAGTGTGGTCAAAAAGAAAAGGCGGCCCCGTGGGACCGCCTTCTGAAAGCAACTCTGTCGAGGAAATTACATGCCGGCGCCGCCGAGCACGGTGACCGCGCGGCGGTTCTGCGACCAGCAGGAAATATCGTCGCAGACAGCGACCGGACGTTCCTTGCCGTAGGAGATCGTCTTCAGGCGCTGTGCAGGAACGCCGCGCGAAGCGAGATAGTCCTTGGCGGCAGCCGCACGGCGGGCGCCGAGTGCAAGGTTGTATTCGCGCGTACCGCGCTCGTCGGCATGGCCTTCTACGGTGATCTGGTAGTTCGGGTAGCGAGCGAGCCACTGCGCCTGACGGTCGAGCGTCTGCGAAGCATCGGCGCGGATCGACGAGGAGTCGGTGTCGAAGAAGATGCGGTCGCCGACATTGACCGTGAAGTCCTGAGCGGAGCCCGGTGTCGCTGCACCGGCACCAAGGCCGAGTTCACCGGCATTGTTCGGCATGCCACCGTTCTTCTTGGCGCAGCTTGCAAGCGCAAGACCGGCGACAAGCGCGATCATGACGGGGTTGCGGGCGAAATTCTGCATGCGGCTCATTGCCGGGGTGTGAATTCGGCTCATGGCCGGGTCTCCTTGCGATTTCAGGGTTTCCGGACAGTAACCGCACTCGGTTAACCGCCCCTCAAAGATTATGGTTAACAATTTACTGATTTGTCCCGTAGCCGCCCGGTTTTCATGATTCTGGGGCGACATAAAGGCATTCCCGCACCTGCTACTCCAGAAGCGGCGACCAGGCCGGGTCGGAGCCGTAACTCGGCGTCTTCACAAGCTGCTCGTTATAGCCGGTGAGATCGATGGAGTAGAGCTGCGGACCGCCCGCCCCCGCCGCCTGGCGGAAGAACATCAGCACGCGGCCGTTCGGCGCCCAGGTCGGGCCCTCGTTGTGGAAGCCGGTCGTCAGGATGCGCTCGCCCGAACCGTCCGGCTTCATCACGCCGATCGAGAACTTGCCGCCCGACTGCTTGGTGAAGGCGATCAGATCGCCGCGCGGCGACCAGACCGGCGTGGAGTACCTGCCGTCGCCGAAGGAGATGCGCGTCTGGCCCGAACCATCGGCATTCATGACATAGATCTGCGACTGTCCGCCGCGGTCGCTTTCGAAGGCGACGCGGTTGCCGTCAGGCGAATAGGAGGGCGAGGTGTCGATCGCCGCCGTCGAGGTCAGGCGCGTCGTCGTACGCGAGCGCAGGTCCATCGTATAGATGTTGGAATTGGCGTCCTGCTGCAGGCTCATGATCACCTTCTGACCATCCGGTGAGAAGCGCGGCGAGAAGGTCATGCCGGGGAAGTTGCCGACCACCTCGCGCTGCCCGGTTTCGAGCTGCAGCAGATAGACGCGCGGCTGCTGGTTGGCAAAGGACATGTAAGTGACTTCCTGCCGGCTCGGCGAAAAGCGGGGCGTCAGCACGAGGTCGCTGCCATCAGTCAGCATGCGCACGTTGAAGCCGTCCTGATCCATGATCGCGAGCTGCCGCTTGCGCTGCTGCTTGGTGCCGGATTCGGAGACGAAGACGACGCGGGTGTCGAAATACCCCTCTTCGCCGGTGATCTGCTTATAGATCGCATCGGCGATGATATGAGCGACACGCCGCCAGTTCTCCGGCTGCGTATAAAACTGCTGACCGGTCATCTGCTGGCCGGCAAACGGGTCCCAGAGACGGAACTCCGCGCGAAGACGCCCGTCGGCCTCCTGGGTCACACGACCGGTGACCAGCGCCTGGGCGTTGATGACCTTCCAATCTTCGAATCTCGGCGCGGCATCCGGGTTGGAGATCTTTTCGATGAAGGCGCTCTTGTTAATCGGCGCGAAGAGGCCGGAACGCTGCAGATCGGCCGCGATCACCTGCGAAACCTGCGCGCCCATGTCACCCTGCAGGAAATCGGTCACCGCGATCGGCAGCGGCTGAACGTTGCCCTTTCGAATGTCGAGGGTGACCAGCGCGTTGGCTGGCGTCGCGAAGACGGCAGCGGTCATAAGACCGGCTGCGGCCAAAACGGCACGGAAAAAGGAACACTTTGTCATACCAAACAGCCTTTCAGCATCTATTGGAGCCGGATCGCTGGGTTCGAAGCGCAGAACACTTCGTTCCAGGATTCGCATTTCTCTTTGGGGAGCATGGCGAAGGCGACGAGCGCCGCACCGCGCGAAAACCTTAGCCGTCAAACTTTTTGCGGCGAGTACGATGGCAACTAAAAGAGACTTTTTGCCATGGGACGGATCCATCAGCATCTAGATTCCCATGCTGCTTGGATCGAAGTTGAGTTCGACCTCATTCCAGGCATCATATTTGTCCTTCGGAAGCGTCGAGAAGGGGGCGGACTTCATCACAGCTCTATAGGCACCGCTTTCCAACGCACGGCGTGTGGAGTCGCTGCTGCTGCCGCCTGACGATTCGACTTCCGGCTGACCGACGATATTGCCGTCCTTGTCGAGCTTCATGTGCACCTTGATGACCATGCCGGAAAGGCCTTCCATCCCAGGCGTGACAAGCCAGTTGCCCTCGATCAAACTGCGCATAGCATCTTCTTCGCTCTGGCTGAGCTTCGAGCCGCCGTTGCTCTTCTTCGCGCCCAGCGAGGCCTCCTGCGTGGAGCGCTTGGCACCGCCAGCCGAAGGATCGGTCTTGTTCAGCAGGGCCGAAATCTCGTCAGCATTGAAGTCGCTCTTCATTGAAGAAGCCGATTTCGCCACTTCCTGCTTCTTGTCGGCTTTTTTCTTGTCTGTCGGTTTTTCCGCGGCCTTCGGCTCGTCCGGTGTCTTTTCCGGTGGCTTTTCAGCGGGCTTCTGCGGTTCCGGCGGCTTCACCTGAGGTTTGACGACCGGCGTCGGCACCTTGTCCGGCAATGCTTCGGCATCCGGCTTCGGCGGCTCTTCAGGCTTGGCCTGTTCTTCAGGCGGCTTTTCCTCGGGCTTCGGCGGCGTCACTTCAACGGGCTTCGGCGGTGGAATGGAAGCGACTTCCTTCGGCTGCTCGACCTCGGTCTCTTCCTTGTTGATTTCCTTGACGTCGTTCGGCTTGGGATCGACCTGCGGCAGCGGCTTTTCACTGGAATTCGCCGCGGCGGCTTCGCTATTGCTGGGCTTGGCGTTCGGAACCGGCGGCGTCTTTAGATCGGCATTGTTATCGCCGGCGTTTTCGGCAGGCTGCGCGATCGGCGGCCGGGTCGTCGGAACGGGCGCGGAAGTCTCCTTCTTTGGAGCCTTCTTGTCGCCCTGCTGCATCTGGGTGATGGATTCCACCGGCACGAGATCGACCGGCATCGCCTCGAAATCCTCCACCTTGAAGGATTCGGGCGCGCTCAAAGACACCATCGCCCAGGTGAGCACCAGGCAATGCAGAACAGCAGATGTGACGACGCTGGCCTTCATTTTGAACGCTACTGGTCCTTCTTCTGCTGCGTCACGAGGCCGATATTCTTGAACCCGGCCCCCTGGATGCGAGCCATGACGTCGGCGATGACGCCATAGGGCGCCGTCGCGTCGCCACGCACGAAGATGCGTTCGTTATAGCCGGTGGTCGCAATCGCCTCGAGCTTGGCGGCGATCTCGGCCGCCGGGATCGGCGTTTCCTGCAGATAGACTTCGCCGCTGTTCTTGACCGAGATCGTGATTGGCTGCGTCTCGGAATTCAGTGCCTTGGCCTGCGTTTCCGGCAGGTCGATCGGCACGCCGACGGTCATCATCGGTGCCGCGACCATGAAGATGATCAAAAGCACGAGCATGACGTCGACGAGCGGCGTCACGTTGATTTCGGAAATCACGGCCTTGTTCCTACCGCCGCGACGGCGGCGTCCGCCGCCCCCGCCGCCATTGCCTCCAACAGCCATACCCATGTCAGAATACTCCGTTGGTTACTGCGCAGCTTGACGCGGCTGCAGCTTCTCATCGATCTGGCGCGAAAGAATGGCGGAGAATTCATCCGCAAAACCTTCCATGCGCGCCGAGAGCTTGCCGGCGTCAGCGGAGAACTTGTTGTAGGCGATAACCGCCGGGATAGCGGCGACGAGACCGATGGCGGTGGCAAGAAGCGCTTCGGCGATACCGGGGGCCACGACCGCAAGGTTGGTCGACTTCGAACCGGCGATCGCCTGGAACGAGGTCATGATGCCGACGACGGTGCCGAAGAGACCGATGAACGGGCCGGCCGAACCGATGGTCGCAAGCGAGCCGAGACGGGCGCCGAGATATTCGGTTTCACGGGCGAGCGTCACGTCCATGGCGCGGTCGATACGCATCTGCAGGCCGATCGGCGAGCGGGCGCCGCGTTCGAAGGATTTCTTCCATTCGCGCATGGCCGCGACGAAAATCGACGCCAGACCCGTATTGTTGCGTTCCGACAGCGAGCGGTAGAGTTCTTCCAGCGACTGGCCCGACCAGAACACCTGTTCGAACTTGTCGAACTGGCGCCGTGCACGGCCATAGGCCAGATATTTGTCGATGACGATCGCCCACGTCCAGACCGAGGCCGCGATGAGCCCGAGCATGACGAGCTTGACGACGATGCCGGCCTGCATGAATAGCGACCAGAGGCTGACGTCCGTCGTGGCTGCTGCCAATCCTACTTGTTCCATTGATCCAAAATCCCCGAATCCAAACGCCCGGCGCAGGACCGGGCGGCACAAAGTGATCTCGCAAGAAGTGTCTGGCGGCCGCTGCCCAAAGCCCTGGTCAAGCTTCCAAGCTCATCTTTCGCCTTCTTGCCGTCAAATTTGGTCAAAGGAAGGCGTGCACCGCACAAACTCTGACTTTCCTAGTAAGACACTATTATGGTTAATAGATCGTTAGTGCCGCACTGTGACAGCAAGCCTGCGTTCGGAAGATTTTGTTCCATGAATTACTTGACCGGGCCAAAGTCCGGCTGCCGGAGCGCCTATTCTGCGACGCGGAAATTCCTTCACATAAAGCTCATGTTTTTACAAACGCGGAACTGCGAATTTCAGGCGATTCGAATTAAAGCGGTTTGCTGCCTTCCAGGAATTTTTCCGCCAGCGTTTCCGGCAGCCGCCTCGGCCGCCCCTTGGCGTTGATGACGGCGATGATCACCTTGGCTGATATCAGCAGCGTCTCGCCCGAACGTATCTGCTGGTTGAGCACCATCTTGGCGCCACCGGCCTTTTCGGTATGCGTTAGGATCGTCAACACGTCGTCCATGCGCGCCGGGCTCTTGAAGTCGATTTCCATGCGGTGGACGACGAAGACGAGGCCCTCCTCGTCGGCGCTGACGAGCTCACGCTGCTCCACCCCGAGACAGCGCAGATAGTCGGTGCGGCCGCGCTCGAGGAAGTGGAGGTAGCGGGCGTGATAAACCAGGCCCGAGAAATCCGTATCTTCATAATAGACCCGCTGGACGAGGCTGTGACCGGCCTCCGTCAGCTCTCCTGAAATGGAAAAAGGGCGTTCCGTCATAATTTGCTCCAAACTCAGGTGCCCTCTTTGGCGCAACGCTTCGCGGCAGGCAAGCATTGAATGCCTGGCCCGCGGGCATTGAATGATTGTCATAATTCCTAACTATTCCCGATAATAAGCGACCGATCAGGAGACGATGCGATGAAGATTGCGGTTATGGGCGGCGACGGTTTCATTGGTTGGCCCACTTCGCTCCATCTTTCCGATGCCGGTCACGACATCCATATCCTCGACAATCTCTCCCGCCGTTGGATCGATACCGAACTTGGCGTTCAGTCACTGACGCCGATGGATTCGATCCAGGAGCGCACCCGTATCTGGCATGCCGAAACGGGGCGCCGCATCCACTTCAATCTGATCGATCTCGCCAAGGATTATGAGCTCCTGAAGAAGTGGCTTGCCGAAAACCGCCCCGATGCCGTCATCCATTTCGCCGAACAGCGCGCCGCGCCCTATTCGATGAAGAGCGACCGCCACAAGAACTACACGGTCAACAACAATGTCAGCGCCACGCATAATCTCCTGAACGCGCTGACCGAGCTCAATCTCGACACCCACCTCATCCATCTCGGCACCATGGGCGTCTATGGCTACTCGACGGTCGGCGCCGCCATTCCCGAAGGTTATCTGCCCGTCGGCATCGAAACCGCGGGCGGCGAGACCGTCAGCCAGGAGATCCTCTATCCCTCCAATCCGGGCTCGATCTACCACATGACCAAGTGCCTGGATCAGCTTCTCTTCCAGTTCTACGCAAAGAACGATGGCCTGAGGATCACCGATCTGCACCAAGGCATCGTCTGGGGCACGCACACCGAGCAGACCCGCCGCCACGCGCAGCTCATCAACCGGTTCGATTACGACGGCGACTACGGCACGGTGCTGAACCGTTTCCTCATCCAGACCGCGATCGGCTATCCCCTCACCGTGCATGGCACCGGCGGCCAGACCCGCGCCTTTATCCACATCCAGGATTCGGTGCGCTGCATCGAGCTGGCGCTGGAAAACCCGCCTGCCCGCGGCGCCCGCGTCGAGATCTTCAATCAGATGACGGAAACACACCGGGTGCGCGACCTCGCCGAGATGATTGCCAGGATGACCGGCTCCAAGATCGCCTGGCTGCCCAACCCGCGTAAAGAAGCCGCCGAGAACGAGCTGATCGTCAGGAACGAGAAGTTCCTCGATCTCGGCCTCTCCCCCATCACGCTGGAAGCAGCCCTGCTCGACGAGATCGTCGACGTGGCAAAGAAATTCGCCTATCGCGTCGACCGCTCGCGCGTGCCGGCCGTTTCGGCCTGGACCAAGGACATCGCCGCGACGATCAATCACGATCCGGAAGGCAAGCGGCTGAAGTCGGTGTCGTGAGCAATGGTTTGCGATTGAAACGCCACCAGTCCAATGATCTCCCCCTCATTCCTGTGCTTGTCACAGGAATCCAGCGCGCCCAAGTCTTTGGGCGCAGGAGAGTCATTCACGGCGTGGACGCGCCGTGGCTGGATTCCTGTGACAAGCACAGGAATGAGGGCGTGTGTGGAAGGGGCCGACGCCGATGACCTTTACCCCGCACCTCGCCTACGTCACCCTCGTCACCAATGCCGATTACGCGACGGGCGCGACCGCCCTTGCCCATTCCCTGCGCCGCACCGGAACCAATGCCGACATCGTCATCCTCCACACCGGCGGCGTCGATGCAGCCGCCCTCGCGCCGCTGCAAACCCTCGCCTGCCGCTTGATCGAGGTCGAGCATCTGCCGCTGTCCGATGCCTTCAACGAGCGCCACGCCCGCGGACAGCTCCATTCCGCCGCCCCCTTTACCAAGGGCCGCAAGCCGGATTTCCATTCGCCGCTCGATAATTTCTGCAAGCTCAGGCTTTGGCAGCTCGTCGAATACAAGCGCTGCGTCTTCATCGACGCCGACGCGCTGGTGCTGAAGAATATCGACCGGCTCTTCCTCTACCCGGAATTTTCCGCCGCCCCCAATGTCTATGAAAGCCTCGCCGATTTCCATCGGATGAATTCCGGCGTCTTCGTCGCCACGCCTTCTGATGACACGTTCCGGCACATGCTCGAAAGGCTCGATAGGCCGGACACCTTCTGGCGGCGCACCGATCAGACCTTTCTCGAGGCTTTCTTCCCGGATTGGCACGGCTTGCCGGTTTATTTCAACATGCTGCAATATGTATGGTTCACCATGCCCGAGCTTTGGGACTGGAAGAGCATTTCGATCCTGCACTACCAGTATGAAAAACCGTGGGAAAAGGATCATCCCAAGGCCGCGCGACTACAACCGTTGATCGATCTGTGGCACCATTTCCACAAGGATGACGATGTGCCCGATATCGCGGCGCTAGCCAATCCGGAAGGGACGACATGAAGGTTTTGGTATCTGGCGGAACAGGACTCGTCGGCCGCTATGTCGTCGAGGAACTGCTGGCCGCCGGATATCAGGTGATCGTCGGCGGGCGCCGCGCGCCGCTGCCCCGCCTCTTCTCCCGGCCGGTGGAATTCGCACCGCTTTCGCTCGATCCCGACAAGGATCAGATCGACATTTTCGACGACGCCTATTTCTTCGTCCACGCCGCCTTCAGCCATGTCCCGGGCAAATATCGCGGTGGCGAGGGTGACGATCCGAAGACCTTCCACAGTCTGAACCTCGACGGCACCGTCCGGCTTTTCGAAGCCGCCAAACGTGCCGGCACGCGCCGTTGCGTCTTCCTATCCAGCCGCGCAGCCTACGGGGAGTATCCGTCGGGAACCGAGTTGACGGAGACGATGCTGGGCGAGCCTGAAACGCTCTACGGCCGCGTGAAACTCGATGCCGAACGCGCCCTTGCCGACCTAGCGGCGCCCGGTTTTGCCGGTGTGAGCCTGAGGGCGACCGGCGTCTATGGCGATCTCTTGCGGAATAAATGGGACGGCCTCATCGCCGATTACCTCGCCGGCCGGCCGATTCCCGCCCGCGCGGGAACGGAGGTTCACGGCCGAGACCTCGGGCGCGCAGTGCGGTTGATGCTGGAAACGGAAAGCACCCGCATTTCCGGCGAGGTCTTCAACGTCTCGGATATATCGATCGACACGAACGATATACTTTCGCCTGTGCGACAGGCGACGGGTTGCCGATACGCGCTGCCCGCCTCTGCCGACAAGGCGACGCTCAACCCCATGAGCACGGCAAAAATCCGCGCCCTCGGCTGGGCGCCCGGCGGAAGGCCCCTGTTCGAGGAGACGATGCGGCGGCTGGCCGCTGCGCTGCCGCAATCCCTGGGACACAGGTCCACGCAAGTCTGACGTTGCAGGATGCGCCCGAATTGCAATCGGGGGCCCGATTAAAATCGGGGATTGTCCATGCAGGTCGCAACCACATCTGCGTCCATCATCTTGCGCGGTGCGTCTTCGGCAACAGCGATATCGGCCACGGGAAACGAGGCCGACCAGGGCGTGCTGAAACTGCAGCGCACCACCCAGGCGCAGCAGCAGATTCGGCAGGCCTTGGCGAATTCGGGGGACGAAGCCAAGGCGAAGGCGCAACGCAAGCTCGAAGAGGCAAAGCAGGAGTTGGAGATGCTGAAAAGCTCCAACATGCCTGCCGAAGTGGTCGCGCGTCTGGCCTCCGAACTCGCCCGCAAGGTTGGTACCGCCGCCTCGGAATTCGCATCATCGGTCGCGACCGGCAGCCCGGCGACCGCCGGTCCGGCGGATACGACCGTGGATTCGGCGACGGCGGCGACAAGCGGGGGCGATGCGGCACCGACAGATACCACAGGAGATGCCGGAACCCCGGAACCGACCGACGCGGCAGAGGCTCGCAAGGCCTATGAGAGCGTCGCCGAGGACACTCCTAAATTCTCGGGCATTTCCGCCGATGATCGCGACACGATGGAGGAGTTCAAAAGCGTCGTGCATGACCTCAAGCAACTTCTCGAAAAGGCAATGCGCGAATTGCGCCAGCAGGACCAGCAGGCCAGGGCCAATTCCGGTCCCGATATAGCGGGCTTCTCCATCGCCACGGCGACGATACCGACAAGCATCGTTATCTGACGATCCTCAGGCGAGGCGTGAAACGGGCGCGGCACTGTCGCACCCGGCATTGCATCGGGCGTCCAGCCGTTTATGCTCGGTCGAACTTTCCCATATGGACAGATCCGATGACCGCTAGAGAATTGAAAGCGCAGTTGCGCAACGAACGGCTGTCGGCACGCGACGCCATTCCCGCCGCGGAACGCGCCTCTAAAAGCCTTGCCATGGCCGATCACGCCGGCGAAGCGGTCGGTTTTGCGCCGGGCACGACCGTTTCGGGTTTCCTGCCGATCCGTTCGGAGGCCGATCTCAAGCCGCTAATGGCGCGCTTTGCCGCGCGCGGCGCGCGGCTCTGCGTGCCGGCGATCCTCGACAAGCAGACGATCGTCTTTCGCGAACTGGCCGAAGGCGTGCCGCTCATCGAAACCGGCTTCGGCACCGTCGGCCCGGGAGCAGATGCGGCCATTCTCGACCCCGAAATTTTGCTGGTACCGCTTTCGGCCTTTGACATCCGCGGCCATCGCATCGGCTACGGCGCCGGCTATTACGATCGCGCCATCAGCCGGCTCAGAGAAAAAGGCCTGCATCCGAAGCTGATCGGCATTGCATTCGACTGCCAGGAAGTGGCACATGTGCCCGATGAGCCGCACGACATAAGCCTGGATGCCATCCTGACAGAAAGCGGCCTTCGCTTTTTTGCCTCTTGGATTGGATAGGGAATGCGGCTGCTTTTTCTGGGTGACATGGTCGGCAAGACGGGACGCACGGCGGTCTGGGACCGCCTTCCCGGCCTGATCTCCGACCTCAAGCTCGATTTCGTCGTCGTCAACGGCGAGAACGCCGCCGGCGGCTTCGGCATCACCGAGGACATCTTTCTGGAAACGATCAATGCCGGCGCCGATGTGGTAACGACGGGCAATCACGTCTGGGACCAGAAGGAAGCGGTCGTCTTTGCCGGACGGCACGATCAATTCCTGCGGCCAGCCAATTATCCGCAAGGCACGCCCGGCCGCGGTTCCGGCCTTTTTTATGCCAGGAACGGCGCGCGCGTACTCGTCGCCAACGTCATGGGCCGGGTGTTCATGCATCCGGAACTCGACGATCCCTTCAAGTCGGCGGAGGTGATCCTCGACGCCTGCCCGCTGAAGGAGCAGGCTGACGCGATCATCTTCGATTTCCACGCGGAGGCGACCAGCGAAAAGCAGTGCTTCGGCCATTTCGTCGACGGCCGCGCCAGCTTCGTCGTCGGCACTCACACGCATGTGCCGACGGCCGACGCACAGATCCTAAACGGCGGCACCGCCTATATGTCGGATGCCGGCATGTGCGGCGACTATGATTCCTCGCTCGGCATGGACAAAGAGGAGCCCCTCAACCGCTTCATTTCCAAGATGCCGAAGGGCCGCATGGAAGCGGCAAACGGGCCTGCAACGATCTGCGGCGTCGGCGTGGAGATTTCCGATGCGACGGGACTGGCCGAAAAGATCGCGCCGCTCCGGCTCGGACCGCGCCTGGCCGAAACGGTGCCGGAATTCTGGCGGTAAGCCACGCACATCAACACACGATTGTGAGCATCCCCAGTCTGGACCGCTGCGACCTCATGCCGCATCCTTGCGCCGCCTATTCAAAGTGATCGAGCGTCCTTGACGCGCCCTTCGGACGCGCGGCGCTCTCAGTGAAAGCGCCGGAGGGGTGGCATGGAGCCGCGATATCTTGTCCTCGCTATCGCATGCCTTGCAACCTTCGCCGCGCCTGCCAAGGCGCATGAACAACGAACGCCCGTCAGCCAGTGTCAGGCGATCGCGCAAAATCTCTCCGGAGCTACCTTCGCTAGTTTCTCCGGCGCCCCGCCGCTCTTGCCCGCCGTATTCGAGGGCGAAGACGTCAAGTTCACCTTCCTCGGCCACTCCACCTTCGAGATCGACACGCCCGCCGGGATCGTCATCGCGACGGACTATAACGGCTGGTACAGGCCGGCAACGACACCCGATGTCGTGACCATGAACAAGGCGCATCCGACCCACTTCACCCTGACGCCCGATCCCGGCATCAAGCATGTGCTCCATGGATGGAGCGACATTCCGGGCGGGAAGGCCAAGATCGACCTGGTCGTCGGCGACGCCCATATCCGCAATGTCACGACCGACATCCGCTTCAGCTACGGCCTGGGCGGCTCTCAGGAGAACGGCAACTCCATCTTCATTTTCGAGATTGCCGGCCTCTGCATCGGCCATCTCGGCCATCTGCACTACGAGTTGACGGATGCGCATTATCTGGAGATCGGGCGCCTCGATGTCGTCATGGTGCCGGTCGACGGCGGCCTCACCATGGGCGCCGACAGCATGAGCCGCGTCATCAAGCGGCTGCGTTCGTCGCTGATCCTGCCGATGCACCGACGTGGTCCGCCGGTCGAGGCCTTTCTCTCCATGTTCGGCAAGGATTTCGATGTCGCCTATGCCCCTGACGACAGCATCACCGTCTCCATGCGCACATTGCCGAAGAAGCCACTGATCTATGTGCTGAAGGGCGTGCGCTAAGAGGTAAATCGCTATTCCGGCAAAACCGTGCAGTGCGTCCGGAATTTGCTCTGATGGTTGCTTTTCCAGCCTTGCGCGTCAGGCGAACTGCAGGTGGCGCTTGACGCCGACTTCAGGCATCTTGTCGTCATCGAGATTGGCCTTGGCGATCTCCCAGCCGAATTTCAGCGTGCTGCCTGTGGAGACCCAAATCTCGGCATCGTCGACGTGCAGGGAAAGCATGGTGAGCTTGGAATCCTTCTTGCCGCCGTCATACCAGGCCGCCACTATCGAGCTCCAGTATTCCTCGATCTTCGCAGGGTCGGGGCGCACGTCGATCATGCCGGCAAGGCAGGCGTGATAATCGTGGTCCTTGCCGATGACGCAGAAATGCGCGCGGCTGCCGGGCTTGATGGCGCGCACGATATCGGCATCGGTCTTGGTATAGAACCAGATGGTGTTGGTGGTGGGATCGGCATGCGGCGCCATCGGCTGCATATGCATGTCCAGCCCGGAAACGCCGAGCATGCCGGCGTGAACGCTGTTGACCTGATCCCAAAGCTGACGTGCTGGTTGTTCCCGCGCCTCGCTGAGACTTGCCATGACCGTTCCTTTCCGTTGGATGGAGTTCTTGAAACGTCATCCCCGCGCCTTTGTTCCCCGCAGAGGCAGCAGGCGGCCGCGTCTTTTCAGCGTGCGAGAATATGCGATAGTGGCCGGGGACCGAGAGAGGACCACCATGCGAACAAAGCATTTCATTCTGACTTTGATTTTTTGCGCAGCCTTTGCGCCTGCAGTCCTTGCAGCGGAAAAGACCTTCAAGCCCGACGAGAATGGCCAAGTCGTCTTCGTGACGCCCACAAATAACATCGGCTGCATCTATACGCCAAAGGGTGGCGTCGAAATGTACGTTCCCGAAGACGGTGGTCCGGAGCTTGCCTGCGAACGCAAAGAGCCGCTCTATATGCGCCTCATCCTGACGGCGAGCGGCAAAGCCATTCTCTTCGAGATGTTCGGCGATACCGCCTGCTGCAGCGAGGAACATATTCTCGACTATGGCGATACCTGGAAGGGTGGACCCTATTCCTGCACCTCCGGCACGGAGGGACTGCGTTGCCGACGCCAGGACGGACATGGTTTCTTCGCCAGCCGCAAGCGATTGACGGTTGACTGAGTGGGGCGGCAGGCCCGCGCATCGTGCGGCAAATCCACCGCTTTTCCCTTGAACGGGTGCCGTTTCGCTCTTATAAGGCGGCCCATTCCGAACAATGAGACGTGAACAGGGGTGCCATGGCTGGCCATTCACAGTTTAAAAACATCATGCACCGCAAAGGCCGTCAGGATGCCGTGCGGTCGAAAATGTTCTCCAAGCTTGCGCGCGAAATCACCGTTGCCGCCAAGGCCGGCCTGCCCGACCCGACGATGAACGCCCGCCTTCGCCTGGCGATCCAGAACGCCAAGGCCCAGTCCATGCCGAAGGACAATATCGATCGCGCCATCAAGAAGGCAGCCGGCGCCGACGGCGAAAACTACGACGAAGTCCGCTACGAAGGCTACGGCCCCGGCGGCACGGCGATCATCGTCGAGGCCCTGACCGATAACCGCAACCGCACCGCCTCCAACGTCCGCTCGATCTTCACCAAGGCCGGCGGCGCTCTCGGCGAAACCGGTTCCGTGTCCTTCTCCTTCGACCATGTCGGCGAAATCACCTACAAGCTTTCAGCCGGTGACGCCGACAAAATGATGGAAGCCGCGATCGAAGCCGGCGCCGATGACGTCGAGACCGACGAGGACGGCCACTACATCACCTGTGGCTTCGAAGCTCTCGGCGAAGTGTCGAAAGCCCTGGAAGCGAGCCTCGGCGAGGCCGAAACCGTCAAGGCCGTCTGGCGCGCCCAGAACAACGTGCCGGTGGACGAGGAGAAGGCCCAGTCGCTGATGAAGCTGATCGACTCTCTCGAAGACGATGACGACGTGCAGAACGTCTATTCCAACTTCGAAGTCTCGGAAGAGGTTCTGGCGAAGCTCTCCGCCTGATTTCTTCAGACGCTCCCCAATGGAAAACCCGGCCGTAACGCCGGGTTTTCTGTCTTTCGGGATGCTGCATGTAATCTTACGCGGCGGCGCGCATGAAGTTTCCCAGCCCCGCAAATAATTCCACCGACCTCAGCCGCGTCTCGATGTCGTGGATCGGCATCGAGATGATCACCTCGTCGGCCTGTGTCTCCCGCAGAAACTCCGTCAGCTTCGCTTCCGCCGTCTTCGGCGATCCCACCACGGCATAACGCAACGTGTGTTCGACGTTCATCTTCTCCATCGGCGACCAGAACTCCTGCATATCGGCCACGGGACGCGGGAATGGTCCGCGGACGTTGCGGCGCAGGTTGACGAACTGCTGCTGGGCGGAGGTGAAATGGTAGCGCGCCTCCTCGTCCGTCGTCGCCACCGCGCCCATGACGCCGACCATCACATAGGGCTTGTCGAGAGTCGCCGAAGGCTGAAAGCGGTCGCGGTAGATGGCGATGGCGTCGAGCAGCATGTCAGGCGCGAAATGCGAGGCGAAAGCGTAGGGAAGCCCGAGCATGCCGGCAAGCTGGGCACTGTAGAGGCTGGAACCGAGCAGCCAGATCGGGACATGCGAATTGTTGCCTGGCACGGCGAGGATTGCCTGGTTCTCGACCGGCGTGCCGAGCAACTGCTGCAGTTCCACGACATCGTTCGGGAAACTGTTCGCGCCGGCCTCGAGGTTGCGCCGCAGCGCCTGCGCCGTGCGCATGTCCGTTCCCGGCGCGCGCCCGAGACCGAGGTCGATGCGGCCGGGGAAAAGCGCCTCCAGCGTGCCGAACTGCTCAGCGATCACGAGCGGCGAATGATTGGGCAGCATGATGCCGCCGGAGCCGATGCGGATGCGCCTGGTCTTGGCTCCGACATGGCCGATGACGACTGACGTGGCGGCGCTGGCGATCCCCGGCATGCCGTGATGTTCGGCGAGCCAGAAACGTTTATAGCCGAATTCCTCGGCCTTCTGAGCCATCCGCGCCGAACTCGCGAGAGACTGGCTGACGGTGCTGCCTTCGGCAACGGGGGAAAGGTCGAGTATGGAGAAGGGAACCATGGGAAACCTGCCGGCGGTTGAAGGATGCGGCTTATGTAGGTTCCCGCCTCCGCCATTCCAAACCATGAAGGCAAACAAAAAGGGTCGCGCGAACGCGACCCTTGTGCCTTGTCGGAAACGGCGCTCTACCGGTGACGGCGCAGCACATGCACCTCGGCGCTCGGCGTGTGATGACCATGCGGCAGCGTGAAATTGCCAAGCTGGCGGTCCATTTCCAGGGCTTCCGTCGCCAGCCGGTGGATCGCCTCGGTCGTCTCCTCGACCATCGAGGCGTTTTGCTGCGTCATCGCATCGAGTTCGGCGACAGCACTATTGATCTCACGCAGCGTCCCGGCTTCCTCGCGGGTCGATTCCATGATCTCGTTGATCTGTCCGTTGATCGCCTCGACATGGGCGCCGATACCGGTCAGCGCAACGCCCGCTTTTTCCACAAGCGCCACGCCGCTTTCGACTTCATGCGTCGATTTCTGCAGCAGGCTGGAGATTTCCTTGGCGGCACTCGACGAGCGCTGGGCGAGTTCGCGCACTTCCATGGCGACGACGGCAAAACCCTTGCCCGATTCACCCGCGCGCGCCGCCTCGACGCCGGCATTGAGCGCCAGAAGGTTGGTCTGGAAGGCAATGTCGTCGATGACCGAGATGATCGTGTTGATCTGACGCGAGGAGGCCTGGATTGCTTCCATCGCCGCGATGGTCTCGCGCATGATCTGTCCGGAGCCGGTCGTCTCCTTCTTGGCGTCGCGGGCAATGCGCTCGGCCTGTTCTGCCCGCTCGATCTGTCGGCGAACGGATTGGGTGATGGCGTTGATCGCATTCGCCGTCTCGGTGATCGAGCCGGCCTGGCGCTCGGTGCGCGCGGCAAGCTCGTCGGCGCCGGTGCGCATCTCCTCGGACCCGGCGCGCACCGCCATCGAGTTACCGCCGATCGCCGTCATGGTTTCGCTGAGTGTGGCAAGCGCCTCGTTGAAATTGATACGCAGGCTTTCGAGTTCATTCGGGAAGCGGGTATCGATCTGATAGGCGAGATCGCCGCTTGCCAGATGATGCAGGCCCTCATCGATCGCCTCCACCACCTGCTGCAGCGTCTTCGCCTCGGCCTCACGCTCGGCGAGGTTCCGCTGGCGATCGTGTTCGGCCTGCAGGCGGGTCTCCTCGCTGGCCGCTTCGAGTTCGCGGCCTTCGACCAGCGACTGCCGGAAGCGGGCGAGCGCATTTGCCATCGTGCCGATCTCGTCCTTGCGGTTCAGGCTACCGATCTCGCTATCGAGCTTGCCGTCGGCGACATCGCGGGTGACGCCGGCAAGGCGTGCCAGCGGCGAAAACAGGAAATTGGTGACGAGCCCGGTCGCAACCGCCATGACAACGAGCACCCCGATGCCGATCATCGTCAGCAACATGGCGATCTCGACCGAGCCTGCGTTGAGCTCGCTGAGCAGCACGCTCTCGACCACCAGAAAGCGATCGCCGCGATAGTCGATGCCGCGGACATAGGCGCGGGCAGCACCATCCGCCCGGTCGAAATCGGCAACCGTCATTGCCGAGCTGGCAAGCGCGTCCTTGATGAAGGTGAAAGGTGCCGCATCGAGCGTCGAAAGCTTGCCGCTTCCGTCAAGACCGATGGCGGATCCATCCGCGGAGACGATCGCAGCCTGCGCCGTGTTGCCCTTGACGATGCCCTTGGCGAGAATGGCGGTGACGATATCGTCACGTACCTTGAAGAGGATGATGCCTTTGGCCGCTCCGAGCTTGACGATCGGCACGGCATAGAAGATCGCCGATTTGCCGCTGGCCGCATCGACGCGAAGGCCGGAAAAACCTGTCGGCGCGGCGTCATCGGTCGCCTTGGCGGTATTCTCGATCGCCTTGGCGAAAGCGATGCCGGCGCCGGCCGCCTTCCAGGCGTCCGTTTTCAGGTTCTCGGCAAAGTCGTCCTCCTTCTTGTAGGAATAGAGGACAGTACCGTCGAGATCGGCGATCAGCAGGTCGCTGAAGGCGGTATCCTCGAGGTCGCGGGCGACTTCGCCCTGCGTCTTTTCATGATTCGAGTAATAGAAGCCGCTCGGCCCTTCCGGCTTCATCAGCTTCTCGCGCTGATCCGCCGGGTTCGGATTGCTCGTGATGAAAACCTTCTTCAGCTCGGCGCGGGCATCGCCGGAAGTCTTTTCGATGGTTTTCCAGCCGCTCTTGAGGCTGGTGATCGACATCTGCAGCGCCTCGATGCGCGCGATGGAATTGGCCTGGTTTTCAAGCTGCGTCAGCTGATCCTGCAGCATGTCGCCGCGGAAGATCAGCACGCTTTCCTTGGCCTTCAGCGCCTGCTCGTCGGAGATGCGGCTGCTGGCGAAATAGGCGAGCACGTCGATGACCGCTATCGACAGCACGGTCATCAGGATGAATGTGGCAATAACCTTGAAGGACAGGGACTGAAATCTCTGAGCCATATGCAACGAACCCTTCTGAACGGCGTTTGCCAGCCCCGGCATGTGGCGCATGCCTGGTCGACAGAGCTAGAATTCGAGCATCTGTTTTAATTCGCAGTAAATGGCGCGCCTAAAACTTGGATGTTTTTGTTTTGTTCACATATCGATGGCACTTATTTCACAATCGCTATAGGTTGAACCATGCAAAATACGATTCGCATCATCGGCATCGATCCGGGTCTTCGCCGCACCGGCTGGGGCATCATCGACACGCTGGGCAATTCCCTGCGCTTCGTGGCATCGGGAACGGTGACTTCGGACGGCGACATGGATCTCGCCTCCCGCCTCTGCCAACTGCATGACGGCCTGGCGGAAATCGTTCACAGCCACAAGCCGGATGAAGCAGCCGTCGAACAGACATTCGTCAACAAGGATGCGGTGGCGACCCTGAAGCTCGGCCAGGCCCGCGGCATCGCGATGCTGGTGCCGGCGCGCGCCGGCCTGCCGGTCTCCGAATATGCTCCGAACGCCGTGAAGAAGGCCGTCATCGGCGTCGGTCACGGCGAAAAGCAGCAGATCCACATGATGTTGAAAATCTTGATGCCGAAGGTCGAATTCAAAGGCAACGACGCCGCCGATGCCCTGGCGATCGCCATCTGCCACGCGCATAATCGCGGCAGCAACCGGATGCGGCAAGCGCTGGCCGGATAATGCAAATTGAACATTATTTCTCCCGAAACGCACCCTTGAAAGACCGCGCCCCATGATCGGCAAGCTGAAAGGCACCATAGACGAGATCGGCGAAGACTATGTGCTCGTCGATGTGCACGGCGTCTGCTACGTCGCCCATTGCTCGACCCGTACGCTGTCCAAGCTCGGCTCGGCCGGCGAAGCCTGCGTGCTCTTCATCGAGACTTATGTGCGCGAGGATCAGCTGAAGCTCTTCGGCTTCATGACGGCGCTGGAGCGCGAATGGTTTAACCTTCTCCAGAGCGTCCAGGGCGTCGGCGCCAAGGTGGCGCTCGCCGTGCTCTCGACGCTGACGCCGGGCGAACTTGCCAATGCGATCGCCCTGCAGGACCGCGCCGCTGTCTCCCGCGCGCCGGGCGTCGGTCCGAAAGTGGCGATGCGGCTCGTCACCGAACTCAAGAACCGGGCGCCGGCCTTTGCCGGGGAGGCGATCAATATCGCCCTCAAACAGGAACTCGGCGAAGGTGTCGCCGCCGCACCGGTTGCCGATGCGGTTTCCGCGCTCACCAACCTCGGCTACAGCAGAGACCAGGCGGCGAACGCGGTCGCCGCCGCGATGAAGACAGCCGGTGATGGCGCCGACAGCGCCAAGCTGATCCGACTGGGGTTGAAGGAACTGGCGCGGTGAAGGGCTGGAAAACCGATGATGGGATGTCGAGACAGCCGTCTTTTGGTGTATTGGTGTGACAGGTTTCAAAACGGAATGAGAGCATGAGCGAACCCGCCCGCCTGATATCGCCGGAAAAGCGGGGCGAAGATCTCGATATCACCCTGCGCCCGCAAACGCTGGACGAGTTCACCGGCCAGGCGGAAGCACGCGCCAATCTCAAGATCTTCATTGAGGCGGCGAAGAACCGCGGCGAGGCGCTCGACCATGTGCTCTTCGTCGGCCCGCCCGGCCTCGGCAAGACGACGCTGGCGCAGATCATGGCGAAGGAACTCGGCGTCAATTTCCGCTCGACATCAGGCCCGGTGATCGCCAAGGCCGGCGATCTTGCGGCCCTCCTCACCAATCTCGAAGAACGCGACGTGCTCTTCATCGACGAGATCCACCGCCTCAACCCGGCCGTCGAGGAAATTCTCTATCCTGCCATGGAGGATTTCCAGCTCGACCTCATCATCGGCGAAGGCCCGGCCGCGCGCTCGGTGAAGATCGACCTGTCGAAATTCACGCTTGTGGCAGCCACCACCCGTCTCGGCCTGCTGACGACGCCGCTGCGTGACCGCTTCGGCATCCCGGTGCGGCTCAGCTTCTATACCGTCGAGGAGCTGGAACTGATCGTGCGCCGCGGCGCACGGCTGATGAACCTGCCGATGACCGAAGAGGGTGCGCGCGAGATCGCAAGACGTGCCCGCGGCACCCCGCGCATCGCCGGCCGGTTGCTGCGACGCGTGCGTGATTTTGCCGAAGTGGCGAGGGCCGAAGCGGTCACCCGCGAGATCGCCGACGAGGCGCTGACCCGCCTTTTGGTCGACAATGTCGGTTTCGACCAACTCGACAAGCGCTACCTCAACATGATTGCCGTCAATTTCGGCGGCGGCCCGGTCGGTATCGAAACCATCGCCGCCGGCCTGTCCGAGCCGCGCGACGCGATCGAGGACATCATCGAGCCCTATATGATTCAGCAGGGCTTCATTCAGCGTACGCCACGCGGCCGTGTTCTGACCGCAATCGCGTGGAAACATCTGGGAATGCAGCCCCCCAAGGATCTGGAGGCGGCGCAGTTCCGGCTGTTCCAGGAGGACGACTGAGTGATCACCCGCCGCGGATTTTTCAAGGTTCTCGGCGGCAGCGTCGCGGGCGTGATGTCGCTCGGCGGTTACGCCTTCGCCTATGAACCGCTGGCGCGGCTCAGCATCACCCGATATCGGTTGACGCCTCCGGGATGGACGCCCGGACTCAAGCTCCGCGTCGTCGCGCTCGCCGATCTTCATGCGTGCGAACCCTGGATGTCAGCAAGCCGCATCGCCGCAATCTGCCATCGGGCCAATGAGCTCGAAGGCGATGTGACAGTGTTGCTCGGAGATTACGCCGCCGGCATGGACGTGGTGACGCAGTATGTGCATTCAAGCCAGTGGTCCAAGGCGCTCGCCACCCTGCAGGCTCCTCTCGGCGTCCATGCGATCATGGGCAATCACGACTGGTGGGAAGACAGGACCGCCCAGAAGAACGGCGGGATGGAGACATTCGGACACCGGGCGCTTGCCGACGTCGGCATCCCCGTTTACGGCAACCGTGCCGTCCGACTCGAAAAGGACGGCCGCGGCTTCTGGCTCGCCGGCCTCGAAGATCAACTGGCTCTGCTGCCCGGAAGGAAATGGGGCCGCGCGCAGATGCTCGGTCTTGACGATCTCGATGGAACATTGGCTCAGGTCACCGACGACGCGCCGGTGATCCTGCTCGCCCACGAACCTGATATCTTTCCGCGTGTGCCTGAGCGGGTCTCGCTGACGCTTTCGGGCCATACCCATGGCGGACAGATCCGCTTCCTCGGCCGTTCGCCGATCGTCCCCTCACGCTTCGGCAATCGCTACGCCTATGGCCACATCGTCGAAGAGGGGCGTAATATCATCGTCTCCGGCGGCCTTGGCTGCTCCATTGCGCCGGTCCGCTTCGGCGTGCCGCCGGAAATCGTCGTGATCGATCTCGGATAAAAATGACGTGACCAAGCGTACGCGCATTCGCCTGACTGAAGGCGTCGGGCGTTTCAACCACCGCATTGCCGGCCTCGGCTTTCGCGACGGCCACGTGCTCGTTCATCGCGCCGTGCATGAACCCTTCTGGACCTTTCCGGGCGGCACGGCCGAAATCGGCGAGACGTCGGTAGAGACGCTGAAACGGGAAATGGTGGAGGAACTCGGCGTCGAAGTCACCGTCACCCGCCTGCTCTGGACTGTCGAGAATTTTTTCCACTTCGAGCAGCGCGACTGGCATGAACTCGGCTTTTATTATCTGATGGAGATCCCGCCGGAATTCCCTTTCCGACCGGAAAAGATCATCCACCGCGTCGAAGACGGCGACAATCATCTCGAATTCAAATGGGTGCCGGCGACGAGAAAGGCCCTGACCGCACTCGATATCACGCCCTATTTCATCGCGGATGAAATCGAGACACTGCCCGCCGCACCTCGTCATCTCATCTGGCGCGACGGTAATCTCGATGACAACAGCCGACGCAAATAAGTCAAGCAGCACGCGAAGAGGAGATGCGCCGATGCCGACCTTCGATCCCGCCAGGGCATTTCGCAAACTCGCCTATAACAACGCCCTTGCCAACCGCCGTCTGCTTGAGGCCTGCGCGGCATTGAAGCTTGGCGAATTCGAAGCGCCGCGCACGAGCTTCTTCCCCTCGATCAAGGAAACCTTGAACCACATCATCACGGTCGATTGGTTCTATGTCGATGGCATGGAGGGCGGCACGCTCGGGCTCGCGGCCTTCGACATCGACGAACCCTTCGACGATGTCGTGTCGCTGGCGCAAGCGCAGGCGAAGGTCGACCAGCGCCTGGTTGCGCTTTGCGAGGCGCTGACGCCGGAAGGGCTGGTCTCGACCGTCCACCTCCATCGCGGCGACCGCATCCAGGAGGAGCGGATGGAAGACGTGCTCGCCCACCTCTTCCAGCACCAGACGCATCATCGCGGCCAGGTGCATGCAATGCTCGCAAGCACCAGCGTCGCGCCGCCGCAGCTCGACGAATTCATCGTCGCCGACGATGCGCGGTTTCGCGGCAGGGAAGTCGCAAACCTCGGCTGGAGCGAAGAGAAGATGATGCGGTAGGACATAGGCTGAAAATCGAAATCGAATTTCAGCCTATGTGAATTCCAGGCGCTGCCTCTAATCCTGCAGCCGCCGCTTCAGCCCGTCGATGATCGACTTGGTGAGAAGGTCGTAGTTCTCGTCGAAGTGATGGTCGCCGGGCAGCTCGACGACTTCGGCGCCGCTATCCTTCAGCGCTGGACAAGCAACATCGTCATCGTCGTCCTTGCCGTAGATGCATTGCACCAGCTTCGGATCGACATTCTTCAGATCGGCGACGGGATCGCCCCCCGCCCCTTCGGTCTTCTGGCCGAGCCAGCCGAGAACGGAGATGACGTAGTCGACTTGATGCGAGAGCGACAGCAGCGACATCTGCGTCACCGCGGCTTTCTCCGTCGGCTTGAGAAGCTGGTAGGTCGCAGGCACGACATCGGCGCCGAAGGAATAGCCGACGAGCAGCACATGCTTCACCTTCCACTGCTTGCGGTAGAAGTCGATGATCTTCGAAAGATCGCTGGCCGTCTCCTCCGGCTTGCGCTCCGACCAGAAATAATGGAGCGAATCGACGCCGACCACGGGAATGCCTTCCTTCTGCAGCGTGCCGCCGACCTCCTTGTCGATGTCACGCCAGCCGCCGTCGCCGGAATAGATCACCGCCATCGTATCCAAGGCGGGCGTCGCCTCCAGCACCGCCAGCGGCAGGCCGAGCGGATTGCCGAAGGCGCCGGATGCGGTGACGAGATCGTCGAGCGTATCGGCAAACACCGTCTGCGCGTCATCGGTGGATTCGCGGATCTCGATCGCGGAATGGGCTTTTTTCAGCACCTCGGCATGCGCCCTGCCGTCCTTGTCGGCCTTGGGCGTGAAGACGGTGACGATGGGATCCGGCAGGGCGCCGTCGCTGAGGCCATAGACCGTACGTTGCCCGACCACTTTCTTCGAAGCCGGTGTGCAAAGCTCCTTGGCAAGGGGAATTCCGGCGAGCGGATCGACGGCAAGCGTCTGGCCGATCGTCGCATCCGGCGTCTGCGCGGCGATCGCCAGCGCCAAGGCCCCGCCCTCGCCGATACCGGCGACGATCGGCAGGTGATAGGCGTTATTGCCGGTTGCGCGCTGCACCTGCTGGCTGAGCGATTCAATGTCCGAGACCATGTAGACACAGCCGTCATTGAGGCTGACGTCGTACCGATTGAGCGCCTCGATATAGGAGGGAAAGTCGATACCGATGACGACGGCGCCCTCGGCGACCATCCTGTCTGCCTCGCCCTTCTCATAGTCGCCCCAGCCGGCGGCATCCGAGATCAGCATCACCGTGCCCTTGACCTCGCCCTCGGGCAGGAAGATGTGCGGCGACGGGATAAGCCCGGTTTCAAAGCTCTGCGTCGTCTCCTCGGCAGCGCTCGCCGAGGCGGCCGCGAGCATGCAGGCGCATGCCGCGGCAAGAAGTATTGTCCTGATCATTTTCTCACTACCCCTTTCAATCCGCCCCCGATCAGAAACGTCGCGTCCATCAACGCGATCATCGGATTGCCCCCTCCAGAGACCGCAAGATAACGCGGTTGCCAGTGCGGATGAAACTTGGATTTGAATGCCCGAAGGCCTTTGAAGTTATAGAACCGCTCGCCGTGTTCGAAAACGGTGCTGCCGATGCGGTCCCAGACGGGCGCCGCCTCGCGTTTCGACATGCCGGAGAGAGGTGCCATGCCGAGATTGAAGTGGGTAAAACCCTGACCGCGCAGATATTCCATGATCTGCACGAAGAGAAAGTCCATCGAGCCTTTCGGCGCATCCGGCGAGAAACGCATGAGATCGATCGTGCCTTCCTCCTTGGATTCGGTAACGAGGATATTGGCGAAAGCAACGATCCCGCCGTCCTTTTTCAGGATGCCGACCGGCTGCGCCGAGACATAGTCGGGATCGAAGGAGCCTAGCGAGAAGCCCTTTTCCTTGGCGTTGTGATGTTCGAGCCAGGCCGTGGAAACAGCGGCGAGATCATCGATGATCTCACGAACATTCTGGGGTTCGACGACAGCAAATTCCAGACCGTCGCGCTGGGCACGGCTCGCCGTCTGGCGCAAGTTCGCCCATTTGCCGCCCTTCATCTCGAAGGTTCTGAGATCGGCTACCGCCAGCTCGCCGAGCTTGAAGGCGCGAAGGCCCGCATCGGCACAATGGGAAAGCAGTGCCGGCGAGATCTGGTAGAACACCGCACGGCAACCCGCCGCACGCGCTGCCTCGACGAAACGCCAGACGAGTTCCTGCACAGCGCGAGGATTGCCGACCGGGTCGAAGAGTGCGATCCATGAGCGGCCCTGCCGGCCGTACATGATGAAGGCGTCTCCCTTCTCGGAGAACATGATGCTCTTGTCGCCCATGCGCACCAGATTGGCGTCGGCATTGTCCTGCTTTCCGACGATCTCGACGGCCCGTGCCAGCGCCTCGTCGGTCGCCGGTTCCGGCCGGAAGGTCGCCGGCCGGAGCAGGCTGAAGATCGCGATCGCCGAGGAGATGATGGTGATGCCGAGCACGGCGCGTAAGCCGCGCGGCGCCTCAGCGGTGAATTCGAACTGCCACCAGAGCTGGTTGCTGTATTCAACATCGCGATAGACGAAGAGCAGGATGACGACAGCGCCGACGACGATGACGGCAATCGCCATCAGCCAGGACGCCGTCAGCGCCTGGTTGAGCAGCGAGGCATGGCGGGTAAAGAGCCGCCGGCTGACGAAAAGCCCGAAGATCAGGAAGGCGAGAAAAGCTGCTTCGACAAGCGCGATCGCCTTCAGGACCGACAGGGTCAGCGCGGCTAGAGCCGAGAACACGGCCACCCACCAGGCGCCGTCGAGTCGCTGGCCGAGGCCGCGCGCGGCGACGACGAGGGCCAACCCAAGCAGGCTGGAGAGGAAATGCGCGCCTTCGACCAAGGGCAGCGGGAGGTAATTGGAGAGGAATTCGAGGTTCTGGTCCGGCGTCGGCGTCACGCTCGAAAACACCAGCATGACGCCGAGCAGCAGCGCGAGCGTCGAAAGCAACTGCGGCATCAACCGTCCGCCGATGCGCCGCATGCTGGAGGCGGCCGGATGATCGACGAAACGGCGCAGCTCCGCCGCCGAGACGGCAAGCACGGCAAGCAGAAGCGGCAGCACATGATAGATGAGCCGGTAGAGCACCAGCGATCCGAGCACCGCATCGATGTTCACGGCACTGCCGAGCGAAGCGATGATGACGGTTTCGAACACGCCCAATCCGGCCGGAACGTGGCTCAGCACGCCGAGGCCGACAGCGATCGCGTAGACAGCAAGGAAGACCGGCCAACCGATCGCCGTTTGCGGCAGCAGCACGTAGAGTACCGAGGCCGAAGCGGCGATATCGAAGGCGGTGACGAGGAACTGACGCGACCAGGTGCGCGAATCCGGCAGACGAACTGCCACAGGGCCGAGATCGAGCACGCGCCCGTCGCGGCCGATGATCATCGCAGCGCCCAGAATGGCGACGATCGAACCGGCAATCAACCGCAGAAGCAGGGCACTGACACCGATGAGCGGGCCGATCTCATCGGCGATGATGATGAGAGCGATCGCCGCCACACCCGCGAGACCAAGACCGAAGGAGAGTGTGACGAAGGCGATGATGCGGCCGATGTCCTCCGGCGAGAGCCCGAGGCGCGTATAGGCGCGGTAGCGGATCGCGCCGCCCGAAAGCGCGCCGAAACCGGCGGTATTGCCGACGGCATAGGCGCTGAACGCCGTCAGCGCCACATGCGGAAAGGGCAGCTTCTTGCCGATGTATTCGATCGCGTTGAGATCGTAGAAGACCAGCGAGAGGAAACTGAGCGCCGTAAAGAACAGCGCCAGCAGGATCGCGCTCGGCCTGGTCGCCGCCAGCGCATCGACGACGTCGTCATAGCGCACCTCGTTGGTAAGCTGCATGATGGCGTAGCCGACAAGGCAGAAGACCACCAGTGTCGCGACTGCCGTCAACGGCGTTCTGTAACGTCTGAAAAGCCCACGGAACGAAAAACCGTTCGCCTCTTCCATATTTTCCAAATTGCCGTGACCCGACATCTCTTACCTACGCGCAATTTCCAGTGGCGGGGAATCATTTCCGAGAGACGTAACATGAAAGGCATATAAGCTCTATGAAGCCATGCCCGACGCTACCCCAGCCCGCCGCCTGCGCCTCCATCATCCTCAATTGGGGCGAATTTGCGCAGGCGGGGCTTAACGTCGTATTGCATTTTCGTAAGCTTGCGAATGCTTTGCCGTCATGACGGAGATTTAAGCATTCACGCGGCCGGCTCGCCGCCGGCCCGCGCGTGCGCAGCATAGCGTGCAACGGCAGCATCGAGATCCGCATCGCGATCGCCCGCCACCTGCACGGTCGGCACGGCGAATTCGATGCCGTTTTCCTTGAAGGCATTGCGGATCATCGCCAGCGCGTTGCGACGGATGACGAATTGCTCGCCGGGCTTCGTCATCATCGACAAGCGGATCTCGATCGCGAATTCGCCGAATTGCTCGACACCCTTCATCTTCAGAGTCTCGATGATATGCGGTCCGAATTCCGGATTGTCGAGCAGCGTCTGGCCGATCTGTTTGATCACCTTCTTCGCCTTGACGAGATCGGTGTCGTATTTAACGTTGAGGCTGATCTTGTCGATCGTCCAGTCGCGGTTGAGGTTTTTCACCGCGCCGAGTTCGCCGAACGGCACCGTCGTCAACGGGCCGCGATGATGCCTGAGCTTCACCGAGCGCAGGCTGAAGGCTTCGACCACACCCTTGTGGCTGCCGCTTTCGATATATTCGCCGACGCGGAAGGCATCGTCCCAGAGATAGAACATGCCGCTGATGACGTCCTTGACGATCGTCTGCGCGCCGAAGCCGACCGCAACGCCGACGACGCCGGCACCGGCGATCAGCGGACCGATCTCGATGCCGAGGCCCGAAAGCACCATCAGAGCGGCGATGACGGCGATGACCACGGCGAGGATGTTGCGGAAGATCGGCAGCAGCGTCTGCATTCGCGCGCGTTTGGCCTTCTCCTCGTCCGTCGCGGCACCGTCGAGCGGCGAGTCGAGCAACTGGCCGTCGATAAAGGCTTTGACGACGTGCCAAAACAGATCGGCCGCCAGCAGGATGACGACGCCGCCGATGACCCCGCGGGCTATTTTGTCGACCATCGTATCGCCGGCGGCCATCGTGTCGGCACCGACGCCCAGCATCCGCCCGAGCCAGATGGCGGCAAAGGCGATGATCAGCGCCCGCACACCGCGGTCGAGCAGCACCGTCGCAATGCGGCGCGTGGCAAGGAAGCTCGCTTCAGTCTGCTGCAGCGACTTCACCGCAAGCGTCGAAACCGCAAGCACGCGCGGCAGCAGCAGCGCATAGATGCCGAGCCAGAGCAGCCAATTGAAGCCTGCGACCCAAATGCTCCACAGCAGCAGGAAATAGACGGTGAACGCCCAGGATATCCCGTGACCGCGCTTCTCGTCCTTGTCAGGCCGCGACCAGACCGCCTCGATCGCGATCAGCAGCAGACCGATGCCGAGGAAATAACCGATCAGGAGCCGGGCGCTCTGGGAATAGCCGAGCGGCTCCGTCGACTGGATCACCGCCCAGCCGAAAACGAAATAGATAACGAAGATCGCGCAGCGGCGATACCAGAAGAGTGCGACAGCGCGCCCTGGCATGGTTGGAGCGGGGACGCCCTGCCGCTCCTCTTCGGCCCTGGCCAGCCCGATGAGATCGACCATCACCCCGCCGAGGCTAATCGTAAAACGCTGGACGATCAGCGCGACGACGCAGACGATCGCGATGTTCTGGCTGATCGGCGGCCAACCGAAGCTCAGAAGCGTAAACACCGTTGCCGCCGCGAAGACCAGCGCCGGAATGACGCGCGGCGCCAGATGCATGCCGGCCATCGCAGTCAGCCGGCGACGACGGCGGCGAAAGGTATAACGGGCAATGCTTTCGACGATCCCGCCGAGCAGGAAGATCGCCAGGAACTGTGCCGCCATGCGCTGCCGGCCGTTGGCCGCGATTTCCCCGAAGAACAGCGAGGACGCATTGCCGATCTGCGAGGGTAATGTCATCGCCGCATCGGAAACCATCGAGACGTGCCGGCGGGCATGCTGCAGCAGCCCGGACAGGATCGACATCTGATTTTCAGACGCGGCAGCGGCAGCGGGCGTCGCTGCCATCTGCGTCGACATCCACTGCTTGACCTCGGGCGTCTGCATGAGCTGCATCATTTCACGCACCTGCGCTGGCGGCGTGGCGGCCGCGGCCGGCGCTTGCGATGTTTGGGCGAAAGCTGAGGAAGCCACCCCCAATAGTATGAGGAATGCTAATATGCCCGATATGGAGCCTTTCAAGCCCACTGCCGCACCACGCCCCATGACCGCCCTCCAATGGAGTGTCAGCGGCCCGGATCGAAGCAGCCCCGACATTTCCCGTTTTGCAATGGATACTAGCGACCGTTGTCGTCAGCAAGCCGTAGGGAAACCATACCGATGGCTAGGAAAGGTAAGGGCCTTCTCCTCGTCGAAACGGCGAGAAAGCCCCCGGCCGTCACGATTTCGGAGCCGGCTTCTCCACATGGCCGCCGAATCCCGCGCGCATCGCCGACAGCACCTTGTTGGCGAATTCATCGTTGTCGCGCGAGGAAAAGCGGCCATAGAGCGCAGCGCTCAGCACCGGCGTCGGCACGCTTTCGTCGATTGCCGCCATGATCGTCCAACGGCCTTCGCCGCTGTCGGAGACGCGACCGGCATATTTCGACAGCGCCGGATCTACATGCAGCGCATCAGCGGTGAGATCGAGCAGCCAGGAAGTAATGACACTGCCGCGACGCCAGACTTCCGCGACATCCTGCAGATTGAAGTCATATTGGAAATGTTCCGGATGGGCGAGCGGCGCGGTTTCCGCATCGACCACATGCGAGGCGGCTCCGATATTGGCATGTTTCAGAATGTTCAGGCCTTCCGCATAAGCGGCCATCAGGCCGTACTCGATGCCGTTATGCACCATCTTGACGAAATGGCCTGCGCCATGCGGACCACAATGCAGGAAGCCTTGTTCCGCGGTGCTGACCGCAGCAGCCTCCGCGCTGCGGTTCGGCGAGGCTTCCGTCGTACCCGCACCAGGTGCAAGCGTCGCAAAGATCGGGGAAAGGTGCTGGACGGTGCCCTTCTCGCCGCCGATCATCAGGCAGTAACCGCGCTCGAGGCCGAAAACGCCGCCGCTGGTGCCGACGTCGACATAATGAATGCCCTTGGTAATGAGTTCGGCGCCGCGACGGATGTCGTCATGGTAATAGGAGTTGCCGCCGTCGATGACGATATCGCCATTCTGCAAGAGCGGCACCAGGCTCGCCAGCACCTTGTCGACGATTGCCGCCGGCAGCATCAGCCAGATCGCGCGCGGATGCGTGAGCTTCGAGACGAACTCTTCGAGCGAAGCGCTGCCGGTCGCGCCTAGACCCGTAAGCTCGGCAACGCTTTCCGGCCTGGCGTCGTAGACGACGCATTCGTGACCGCCCCGCATCAACCGCTGGACCATGTAATTGCCCATGCGGCCCAAACCAACCATACCCAGCTGCATAATGAATCTCCCGGAATGAGATGAAGTATCAACTCGGGAAATTAGCACCCGCATTGTGACAGGCAAGCGAAGTCTGGCGATGCCCTGCCGATCTCATCAAGACCGGCCTGCCCGTCAAACATCCGGCGCGCTCGCCGGCTCGCCCTTCATTTCGCTGAGATACATGCCTTCGCGCAAATTGATGCCGTATTCGACGAAGGCTTTCATGCTGCAAAGCATCTGCGTCCAGCCCTCGCAGTTGAGATAGGTGCCGCGCCGGCCGGCCTCGTCCTCGCGCCAGCCGTTCTCGGCGATCGTCACCAGTGTGCCGCCATCCTCCAGCGGCTTGAAGTTCATTTCGACCAGCGTCTTGTACCTGGTCTTGTCCTCAGCGGTGCCGCCATCCCAGCGCAGCACAATGCGGCTTTCCGGCACGAGCTCGACGACCTCGACTGCTGCATCCTTCCACCAGGTCACCGTCGTGCCCTGAACAAGCGGCGCGCTCGCCCCGCCGATCGTGGTGAAATAGCTGCTGAGCTTCTTCGGGTTGACGACGGCATCGAACACATCTGCGACGGGACGGCCGATGCGGCCGGAAACGCGGATTCCGAGAGACATGGTACTTCTCCTCTTCTCCATTGCACCTGGGATCATTATGTTATAAAAATATAACATGTCAAGCGAATCAAATGACGATCCGGTTTTCAAAGCTTTGGCCCATCACCGCCGACGTGAAATCCTCGATCTCCTGAAGGACGCCCCCCGCACGACAGGTGCGCTTTGCGAGATGTTTCCCGAGATGGACCGCTGTACGGTGATGCAGCATCTGAAGGTGCTGGAGGAAGCCGACCTGGTCATCGCCAGAAAAGAAGGCCGCGAACGCTGGAACCATCTGAACAGCCTGCCGATCAAACATATCCACGACCGGTGGATCAGCGCCTATGCCGGCCATGCGCTCTCGATCCTCGACCAATTGAGAAATGATCTGGAAAACCAGCCAGAGTAACAGCGCAACTTGTCCCGGCTCGCCGAAAGCGTAAGCTGGCCGAAAATATGGGACGCAGGACAGATGACGATATCGGGGTCAGGCATACGCCGTATGCGGCTGCTGCGCAGCATGAAGCAGCAGCATCTCGCCGAACTCCTCGGCGTCAATCAGGCAACAGTTTCGCGTTGGGAACGCGGTCAGCTCGCCCTTTCGCCTGAGCAGGCTTTCAGGCTGGAACGAATTTTCGCCTCGCCGCGACATGCCTCAGCCGATGCAGCACTGAAGCGACTGGTCGAGGATTCCATACGGCCGGTGCATCTGATCTGCGACGTCACGCACCGGCTGCTGTCCGCTTCCCGCTCGCGCCAGGCGGAATGGCGCGCACCGCTCGCCGCCTTTCTCGGCCGCTCGCTTTTCTCCTATGCATCCGCTGAAATCGCCGCCACCGAACAGTCTCTCGATGAGCGTGGCTGGCATGAGGGCAGCCTCTTGTCGCTGACGTTCGAAACCGGCGCCAACGACAATGCCTTGATGCCGATCGCAGCCGGCCGTGTGACATGGGAGCGGATCACGCTTTCCGACGGCAGCGCCGGCCGCCTCGTCACAACGACCGACTGAGCTTGCAGCTTTCCTGCATTCCCATGCATAATTTATGCGTTGTCTCCGGACACCGGTCTTTATAGCGTCCGCCGCCGAAGGGTCAGGAGAGGATGCGATGACGATACTGGTGACGGGAAGTGCCGGCCACCTCGGAGAGGCGCTGATGCGCACTCTGAGGGCGGAAGGCCGGTGGGCGCGCGGCATCGATATCAAGCCTTCGGCATTTACTGACGTGGTCGGCTCGATCGGTGACCGCGCCTTCGTGAAGCAGGCCATGTCTGGCGTCCGCCACGTCATCCACGCCGCGACGCTGCACAAGCCGCATGTGGCGACCCACGGCAATCGCGATTTCCTCGACACCAATGTCGGCGGCACGCTGAACCTGCTCGAAGAGGCCGTGGCCTCGGGTGTTTCAAGTTTCGTCTTCACCAGCACCACTAGCGCCTTCGGCGCCGCATTGACGCCGGCCGCCGGCGAACCGGCGGCTTGGGTTACCGAGGACGTGCTTCCCCTAGCGAAAAACATCTACGGCGTGACGAAACTCGCCGCCGAGGGCGTCTGCGAACTCTTCGCCCGCAAATCCCGCCTGCCTGTTGTCATTCTCCGGACCTCGCGCTTTTTCCCGGAAACCGACGACGATCCTGATATTCGTAGCCGCTATTCGGCGGAAAATGCCCAGGCGAACGAACTGCTTCATCGCCGCGTCGACATCAGCGATGTGGTCGCTGCCCATCTTCTGGCGCTCGAAAGAGCGCCGGCAATCGGCTTCGGCCGCTATATCGTCTCCGCCACGACACCGTTTTCGTCAGGCGATCTCGCCGAGCTCAGGAACGATGCGCCTGTTGTCGTCGAGCGACTCTTTCCGGGCGCGGGCGCTCTCTATGCCGACCACGGCTGGAAAATGTTTCCGACGCTCGATCGCGTCTATGTCAACGAACGCGCAAGGCGGGAACTCGGCTGGCAGCCGCGATATGATTTCCGTTTCCTGCTCGATTGCTTGCGCGACCGCAGGGAATGGCGAAGCCCGCTGGCGCTCGATGTCGGCTCCAAGGGTTACCACGACGAGGTCTTTGCCGAAGGTCCCTATCCTGTCGGCTAGAGCGTTCACGCAAAGCGTGCGGCGGTTTTGCGGCCACGACATGCACAAAATCGAAGATCTGAAGCGCGGCATGCGAACCCGAAAGATCGCGCCACACCGAAGCCAGTCTCTCAAAAGCGTCATCCAGATATCACGATCCCGCCTTAGACCGTTAGCCGGGCATATGGGGGACGAAAACCGGGGCTTGTTCCGCTCGCGGCAAATCGAATCCAAGGCCAGGTTGCATTTGAAGCGGTGTCCGGCTTGCGGGAGGGCGCCGTTGCAGGAACGCTTTTGACCGAGAGGCTATTTCATGAAGAACGTCAGATCATATGCATCGCGGCTGTTCGCCGCTGTTCTCGCGGCTTCCGTCGCCATTCCGGCGGTCGCGAGTGCTGAGAATTCGGCCGCCGTCGGCAGTCTCACCTTCGTTAACAAGGGTTTGGTCGGCGTTGGTCGCATCCCGGCCAACCAGCGCGACAAGTTCGGTGAAACCTTCGGCTCCGGCTCCGGCATGGCGATCGATCCTGCCGCCTGGAGCCGCGACGGCGCCAGCTACAAGGGCACACTCTACCTGCTGCCCGACCGCGGCTACAATGCCGCCGGCACCGTCGATTACCGCCTTCGCCTGAACACCATCTCGATTGACCTGACCCCGACCGCTCCGGGTGCCGCACCCCAGGCCGGCAAGGAGCAATCCGGCGTCGACGCAAAGCTCGTCGATTCCATGCTCTTCCTCGACGACAAGGGTGGAGACATGACCGGCCTCGATCCGGAATCCGGCGTTCGCCCCGCCGCCGGCAACTTCCCGCCGCTGCCGCAAGCGGCAAACGGCAAGATATCGCTCGACGACGAAGCCATCGTCCGCATGGCCGACGGCACCATGTTCGTCAGCGACGAATACGGTCCTTATATTTATCGCTTCTCGGCCGACGGCCATATGCTCTCGGCCACTCAGCCGACGAAGGCGCTATTGCCGATGCGCAAGGGCGCGCTGAGCTTTGCCTCCAACAATCCCGGCCCCGGCGCCTCTGCGCCCGATCCGAAGGACCCGGAGACCGGCCGCCAGAACAACCAGGGCCTCGAAGGCATGGCGATGACGCCCGACGGTAAGTTCATCATAGCAGTGCTGCAGTCGGCGGCCCGCCAGGACGGCGGCGATTCCAGCTCGACCCGGCAAAATACCCGCGCCATGATCTACGACGCCGCCGATCCTGATCACCTGAAGCTGGTGCACGAATATGTCGTGCCGTTGCCGGTCTTCAAGGACGCCAAGGACAAGACGACAATCGCCGCAGAGAGCGAAATCGTCGCCCTTTCCGACACGACCTTCCTGATGCTCACCCGCGACAGCAACAACGGCCAGGGCGTGAAAGGCGACACCTCGCTCTATCGTAAGATCAACATCGTCGATCTTTCCACCGCAACTGATATCGCCGGCGGCAATTTCGATGCCGGCAAGCCGATCGCGCCGAAAGGCGTCATCGATCCCTCGCTGACGCCGGCAACGCTGACGCCGTTCATCGACCTCAACGACAAGGCCGATCTTGCCCGCTTCGGCCTGCACAACGGCGCACCGAACGACAAGAACAATCTGTCGGAAAAATGGGAAGCCATGGGTCTTGCAAGCGTTCTCGACCCGAACCTGCCGGACGACTACTTCCTGTTCGTCGCCAACGACAACGACTTCCTGACGCAGGATGGCTTCCAGGTGGGCGCAGCCTACAAGGCCGATGGCGGTGCCGACGTCGACACCATGTTCCAGGTCTTCCAGGTCACCCTTCCGGGCCTGAAGAAGTAACGGCACGCTGAATAGGGTGGACGCGCAAGCCGCGTTCGCCCATTAATCCGGCATCTTCCTTGCGATGAAGGGGAAGGTGCGATCCACGACAACCGATGGATGTTTACGATCCTGGGCGCCTACAAACGTAGGTGGGCGCCGTGTGTCCAGGCCCACGGGCCTGGCCAGGGACAGCTCCCTTTGGATCGAGTATGGCCCCAGGGATTGTGGTTCCTGTCGAGAGGCGCAGACCGCATCGCGATATATAAGGTCGTTTGCGCTGGCGCGCCAGTGGCGACGGCGGGCCGTCCTTATTTAATTGAGATCAGTTGAGTTCGGGGCCGGCGCGGCCGTTCAGCTTGTCGGTGATGCCGCGGATTCGGCTGGAAACCTCGCTGAGCGCCGCCGCGAGGTTTTCCTCGGTGCGCGCGGTCGCTGCGAGCACGGTATCGCGATTACCGCGCAGCGTCTCGAGCTCGGATTCCAGTCCGGCGATGCGCCGCGTCAGCTCGGCAATCTCGTCCATGATCATGATCCCGGCCATGACGGTGATCCGGAGATCGCCGATTTCACCGAACTGACCCTTGAGATGGCCGACATAGCGGTCGAAGCGGATGGCGAGATCGGTCAGGTGTTCCTCCTGCCCTTCCTCGCAGGCCATGCGATAGGCCTTGCCGTCGATCGTTACCGTAACCTGCGCCATGCCACACTCTTCCTATCAGCGATCCAGAACCGCGCGGATCGTTTCCATGGCCGTCACCAGCCGCCGCGACACCTCGCGGTTGACCTCCTCGAGGCGGTTGGCGCGGAATTCGGCCTGGTCGAGTTCCTGTGCCAGCCGGGAGCGGTCAGCATGCACGCGGCGAACCTCGCCCTCGATCTCGCCCTGCTCGCGCTGCCGCTCGATACGCATGTCGACGGCATTTTCGAGACCCGAAATCGCCTGTCTCAGCTCGTTGAGCGCTGCTTCCATGGTTTTGCCCGTGGGCGTCATTTTCGATTCCCGTGCAGGATCCGCGAATCGGCCCTCTGCGCCGATCCTGTCATTTCAAGAGGATATGCAGCTCGCCGACGGCCCGTCAATAAATCCCGTCATCTGCCGGTCGGCCTATCCTGTGGATGAATGCTCTGCCCATGTTCGCGGCCGCGGATTCATCTTTTGTACAATCGCGTGATCAAATGTCAAAAATCACCGCGGCGCGCCCGGATTTGGCCCGGCATTTATTGACTTGCCAGCCCCAACTGCTATGTCTCTGCCGCTTTCACTCGATGGTCTTGGAGGCTCGAGGCCATCCCCCGACACCCGGAGCTTGCGGAAAAGCCATGACCTCTCTCCAACAAAACGATCGGATGGCGAACGCGATCCGTTTCCTCGCCATGGACGCCGTTGAAAAGGCGAATTCCGGCCACCCTGGCATGCCGATGGGCATGGCTGACGTGGCAACGGTCCTTTTCACCAAATATCTGCGCTTCGACCCCAAGAAGCCGCACTGGCCGAACCGCGACCGCTTCGTTCTCTCCGCCGGCCACGGCTCGATGCTGCTCTACTCGCTGCTTTATTTGACCGGCTATCCCGACATGACGGTCGAGGATCTGAAGCAGTTCCGCCAGCTCGGTTCCAAGACCGCCGGCCATCCGGAATACGGTCATGCCACAGGCATCGAAACCACCACCGGGCCGCTCGGCCAGGGCATTGCCAATGCCGTCGGCATGGCGATCGCCGAGCGCAAGCTGCGCGAGGAATTCGGTTCCGAACTGCAGGATCACTACACCTACGTCATCAATGGCGACGGCTGCCTTATGGAAGGCATCAGCCATGAGGCGATCGCGCTTGCCGGCCATCTGAAGCTCAACAAGCTGGTCCTCTTCTGGGACAACAACTCGATCACCATCGACGGCGCCGTCTCGCTGTCTGACTCGACGGACCAGATTGCCCGCTTCAAAGCCGTTCACTGGAATACGATCGAGATCGACGGTCACGACCAGGCCGCCATCGCCGCTGCGATCGAAGCCGCCCACAAGTCCGACCGCCCGACCTTCATCGCCTGCAAGACGATCATCGGCTTCGGCGCTCCGAACAAGCAGGGCTCCCACAAGGTGCACGGCAACCCGCTCGGCGCTGAAGAAATCGCGGCCACCCGCAAGGCGCTGAACTGGGATTACGAGCCCTTCGTCATCCCCTCCGACCTTCTTGATGAATGGCGCGCAGCCGGCACTCGCTCCGGCGATATCGTCAGGGCATGGGAAGAGACGCTTGCCAAGTCGCCCGCCAAGGCCGAGTTCACCCGCCGTTTTGCCGGAGACCTCCCTGAAGGCTTCGACAAGGCCATCGACGACTACAAGAAGAAGCTTGCCGAAACCAAGCCGACGATCGCCTCCCGCAAGGCATCCGAAGATGCACTTGAAGTCATCAATGGCTTCGTACCGGAGACGCTCGGCGGCTCCGCCGACCTGACGCCGTCGAACAATACCAAGACCAGCCAGATGCACTCGATCACGCCGACGGATTTCGCCGGTCGTTACATGCACTGGGGCATCCGTGAACACGGCATGGCCTCGGCCATGAACGGTATCGCGCTGCACGGCGGCCTCATTCCTTACGGCGGTGGCTTCCTGATCTTCTCCGATTATTGCCGCCCGCCGATCCGCCTCGCCGCACTGATGGGCATCCGTGTCATCCACGTGCTGACCCACGACTCGATCGGCGTCGGCGAGGACGGCCCGACCCACCAGCCGGTCGAACAGATCGCCGGCCTGCGTGCGGTGCCGAACCTGCGCGTCTTCCGCCCGGCCGACGCGGTTGAAACCGCGGAATGCTGGCAGATCGCCATGAAGAGCAAGGACCATCCGTCCGCTCTGGCTCTCACCCGTCAGAACCTGACGACCGTCCGCACCGAGTACAATGAGAAGAACCTCTGCGAACTCGGCGCCTATACGCTCGCAGGCAGCGCCGACGCCAAGGTCACGATCTTCGCTTCGGGCTCGGAAGTGGAACTCGCCGTCGCCGCCCGCGCAACGCTTGAGGGCAAGGGTGTCAGCACCCGTGTCGTATCCGTTCCCTGCACGGAGCTCTTCTTCGATCAGCCGGAAGCCTATCGCCAGGAAGTCCTCGGCAACTCGCCGGTGAAAATCGCCGTCGAAGCCGCCGTCCGCGAAGGCTGGGATGCCTTCGTCGGTCCGGAAGGAAGCTTTGTAGGCATGAAGGGTTTCGGCGCTTCCGGCCCTGCGAAGGACGTCTTCAAGCATTTCGGCATCACCGCTGACGCCATCATTGCGGCCGCGGAAGCAAAGCTTTAATGAGAGCGCCTTGAGGCGCTCTCCATCTCCTCAATTCCAGGCCCTGCTTTATCGGGCCCTATTCTATCGGGAGTGAATGAACATGACAGTCAAGGTTGCCATTAATGGTTTCGGCCGCATCGGTCGTAACGTTCTGCGCGCTATCGTCGAATCCGGCCGGACCGACATCGAAGTCGTCGCCATCAACGACCTCGGCCCGGTCGAGACCAACGCCCACCTGCTGCGTTACGACTCGATCCACGGCAAGTTCCCGGCCGACGTGAAGGTCGAAGGCGATACGATCGTGGTCGGCGGCGGCAAGCCGATCAAGGTCACGGCAATCAAGGATCCGGCAACGCTTCCGCACCGCGAGCTTGGCGTCGACATTGCCATGGAATGCACGGGCATCTTCACCGCCCGCGACAAGGCCGCCGCCCATCTGACGGCCGGCGCCAAGCGCGTCATCGTCTCGGCACCTGCCGACGGCGCTGACCTGACGGTCGTCTTCGGCGTCAACCATGACCAGCTCACCAAGGAGCACCTGGTCATTTCCAACGCATCCTGCACCACCAACTGCCTGGTGCCTGTTGTCAAGGTTCTCGACGACGCCGTCGGCATCGACCACGGCTTCATGACGACGATCCACTCCTACACCGGCGACCAGCCGACGCTCGACACGATGCACAAGGATCTGTATCGCGCCCGCGCCGCTGCTCTTTCGATGATCCCGACCTCGACGGGCGCCGCAAAGGCCGTCGGCCTGGTGCTGCCGCATCTGAAGGGCAAGCTCGACGGCACCTCGATCCGCGTTCCGACCCCGAACGTTTCCGTCGTCGACTTCAAGTTCGTGTCCAAGAAGGCCACCACGGTCGGCGAAATCAACGAAGCCATCAAGGCCGCCTCCAACGGCAAGCTCAAGGGCATCCTCGGCTACACCGACGAGCCGCTCGTTTCCCGCGACTTCAACCACGACAGCCACTCCTCGATCTTCGCGACCGATCAGACCAAGGTCATGGAAGGCAACTTCGTGCGCGTCCTGTCGTGGTACGACAACGAGTGGGGCTTCTCCAGCCGCATGTCTGACACGGCAGTCGCTTTCGCCAAGCTCATCTGAGAGCCTGACGACTGAATATCGCAAGCGGCCCGGGAAACCGGGCCGTTTTGTTATAGGCGATCGAAACTGGTCGTGGCATCGTTGATACCCCCGGAACCGCATCGACACCCGGGGAGATGAAGAGGGATAGATGGATTACTTTACCGTTGAAATCGCCGGCCGCGCCGTCGCCAGCTTTCGCTCGAAAAACGATGAGGAAGCGACGCATTTCTTCGAAGCGGAAGATTTTCGCGACGACCTGACCATACTCGAGTCCGAAGGCAAACCCTTGTGGGACCGCAAGGCGACGCTCAGCCTGCGCAAGGCGACCGCCGAGGAAGCAAGCGAAGTCGAGGATGCCTATGAATTCGACGACGATCCCGAGAGGACCATCGACGACGAGTTCGTCGTTTTCCTGGTCCCTGTCGAAGATCTGATCGACGAGGGCGAGGACACCGAAGACTGACAGTCGACCTGCGTCGGTCTTCCGGTTGCAAAAGCGATTTCGAAGCCATGGGTTCGACGTGGCCGCAAGGGTGGAATCACGGTTGGCAATTCGCCGGCTAAGCGTGATAAACTGAGGAAATGTACAGCGCGGCACAATGGCTGAAATGACCCAGGCGGAGGCGACAAATGGCAGAGGTGCAAAAACGCTTGTCCCAGACCACCCTCAAGCGGCGGCAGCGCTTTCACGCCAAGCGGGATGTCAGACCTGCAGTGTTGGCGAAGGCTAATCGTCTGGTCATTTCGGTTGCCGCGCTCATTGGTCTTGCGTTTCTCGCCGTCATCATACTTCAGGCAGTATTCTAATAGCGAGGTTTCGGATCGCGCCCAGCACAAAGCTGCGGCCTGCCTTTCCCGCCCGACATCGAAAAATCTCCGCGTTCACCCGCGAACGGGCCCGCGTGGAGAAATGTGTCTTATCCTGTCGCGGTTGGCGGATACGGCCAGGAAAAATTACGGGCAGGAAAAATCGATCTCCCTGTCTTTCGCCCTGCTCTTGCCTGATTTTCTTATACATTCTTTATAGAGAGTTTCTCCCGTAGCATTTCCGTGTCGGTGGCCGTCCGGCAGCCGTTCAGCAGCATGATGCAGCACGAGACGAGGTTAAGCCGCAAGGCCTACCCTTCTCTGCCGTTTTGCCGTTTACTGATGGATCGTCACGTGTGGCGGAGGCTTTGAGACAAGGCGAGGCGACCGGGGATGGCCGCATCGGCGAAGCGGTCGATGGAAAGGGGTGGGCATGGAAGCGTTCTACATCGTGGTGCTGGTCTCGACGGCGCTCGTGCTTCTTGCCGCTTTTTCGAGCCTGCTCGCTTTCCGCTTCGGCGCCCCCCTGCTGCTGCTCTTCCTGATGATCGGCCTTGCCGCAGGCGTCGATGGCCTCGGCATCGAGTTCAGCAACAATTACCTCGCCTATATTCTCGGCTCCATTGCGCTCGCCGTCATCCTGTTCGATTCCGGCTTCGGCACGCCGATGCAGGCCTTCCGGCTTGCGGCGGTGCCATCACTCGCGCTCGCCTCGGTCGGGGTCCTCATCACCGCCTCGCTCTTTGCCTTCGCCGCGATGTGGCTTTTGAATTTCACCTGGCTCGAAGGTCTGCTGCTCGGCTCGATCGTGGCGTCCACCGATGCCGCCGCCGTCTTCTTCCTGCTGCGCATCGGCGGCATTAACATCCGCGACAAGGTGCGTTCGACCTTGGAAGTCGAATCCGGCACCAACGACCCGATGGCGATCTTTCTTACCATCGCCCTCGTTGAGGTGCTGGCGAGCGGTGAGCGCTACTCCGGCATCAATATCGGCATGCTCGCCATGTTCATCCAGCAGATGGGCCTCGGCGTCATCCTCGGCCTGCTCGGCGGGATGATGATCGTGCTGATCGTCAGCAGGCTCGATACCGACCGCGGTCTGACGCCGATCTTCGTGCTGGCGCTCGCCCTTCTCGTCTTCTCCTTCACGGGTGCTGTCGGCGGCAGCGGCTTCCTTGCAGTCTATGTCGCCGGCATCTATGCGGGAAACCGCAAGATGCAGGCGATCGGCACGATCAAGCGCTTCCAGGACGGCATGACCTGGCTGGCGCAGATCATCATGTTCCTGGTGCTTGGCCTGCTCGCCACGCCATCGCAATTCCCCGTCATCATCGTGCCCGCCATTCTGCTCGCCCTCTTCCTGATCTTCGTCGCCCGGCCGCTGGCCGTCTGGCTGTCGCTGCTTCCCTTCGACTACACGCAGCAGGAAATCGGCTTCGTCGCCTGGGTCGGCCTGCGCGGCGCCGTCTCTATCCTGCTTGCGATCATGCCGATCCTCGGCAAGCTGGAAAACGGCCAGATCTATTTCAACACCGCCTTCATCATCGTGCTGGTCTCGCTGCTCGTCCAGGGCTGGACGATCAAGCCGGTCGCCAAGAAGCTCGGCCTGATCATTCCGCCGCGCATCGGCGCCGTCGACAAGGTGGAAGTCGATCTGCCGGGCGCCGCCAACCACGAATTGCTCTCCTATCGCGTCATCAAGGATAGCCCGGTGCTGCGCGGCGAGCGCATTCCGCGCTGGGCAACACCATCGCTCGTCATTCGCGACGGCAAGTCGATGCGCTACCAATATGCCGGGCGATTGCGCGAGAACGATCTCGTTTATCTCTTCATCGTGCCGAGCTATTCTCGCCTGCTCGACCGGCTCTTTGCCAGCCGTGCCCCGGTGGATGAGGACGATGCCGAATTCTTCGGAGCCTTCGCGCTTTCTCCCGCCCGCCCGGCCGCCGATCTCGACGCCGCCTATGGCCCAGGGCTTCTCAATGAGTCCGAAAAGGGTCTGACGATTGCCGAACTGATGCGGCAGCGCCTCGGCGGCAAGGCCGATTATGCCGACCGCGTCCGCCTCGGCTCGATCATTCTCATCGTCCGCGATCTCGACGAGCACGATCACGTCACCTCCGTCGGCATGTCGCTGGAAGCGGTCGAACCGGCGATCACCCTGCCGATCTTCATCAATCTCAAGGATATCATCCAGCGCGTCCGCGACCGGCTGAAAGGACGCCGCAACCGCGAAACCACGACCTCTGAAAGCGCACAAAAAGCGCCGACCGGACGCGAAGAAGCCAGACACGAAAACGGCCGTTGAACGCCTTGCGTCTCGGATGATCCTTGCTATGGTCGGCGCGACTTCCGCCAACCAAGACTGGATCCTCCCCATGCCTTCTTTCAAGACCCTCGACGATCTTTCCGACATCCGCGGCAAGCGCGTTCTCGTGCGCGTCGACCTCAACGTACCCGTCAAGGACGGCAAGGTCACCGATACGACGCGCATCGAGCGTGTGGCGCCGACGATCCTCGAACTGTCCGAGAAAGGCGCCAAGGTCATCCTGCTTGCCCATTTCGGCCGGCCGAAGGACGGTCCGTCGCCGGATCTCTCGCTGTCGCTGATCGCTCCTTCCGTCGAGGAAGTGCTTGATCACGCCGTGCTGACGGCCGGCGATTGCATCGGCGAGGCCGCCGCCTCCGCCGTAGCGACAATGAACGACGGCGATATCCTGCTCCTGGAAAACACCCGCTTCCACAAGGGCGAGGAAAAGAACGACGCAGACTTCACCAAGGCGCTTGCAGCCAACGGCGATATCTACGTCAACGACGCCTTCTCCGCCGCCCACCGCGCCCATGCCTCGACGGAGGGCCTTGCCCACCACCTGCCGGCCCATGCCGGCCGCACCATGCAGGCCGAGCTGGAAGCGCTGGAAAAGGGTCTCGGCGCTCCCGCCCGCCCGGTCGTCGCCATCGTTGGCGGCGCCAAGGTCTCGACCAAGATCGACCTCTTGATGAACCTCGTGAAGAAGGTCGATGCGCTCGTCATCGGCGGCGGCATGGCCAACACCTTCATCGCTGCGCGCGGCACCAATGTCGGAAAATCGCTTTGCGAACATGATCTCGCCGATACCGCCAAGCAGATCATGATCGAGGCCGCGACATCAGGCTGCGCCATCATCCTGCCGGAAGACGGCGTCGTCGCCCGCGAATTCAAGGCGGGCGCCGCCAACGAGATCGTCGACATCAACGCCATTCCGGCCGATGCCATGGTGCTCGACGTCGGCCCGAAATCCGTCCAGGCCATCAACGCCTGGATCGAACGCGCCGCAACCCTGGTCTGGAACGGTCCGCTCGGCGCTTTCGAGATCGAACCCTTCGATGCCTCAACGGTCGCTGCCGCAAAATACGCGGCCGCGCGCACAGCGGCCGGCAAGCTGACCTCCGTTGCCGGCGGCGGCGATACCGTCTCTGCGCTGAACCACGCCGGCGTTGCCGACGAGTTCAGCTATGTCTCCACTGCCGGCGGTGCTTTCCTGGAATGGATGGAAGGCAAGGAGCTTCCCGGCGTCGCCGTCCTCAACGCCGGCAAATGACCACCAAGCGGATTTGACAGGTTTTACATGTGGATAGACCGCGGGGGCGAAGAGCCTGCCGCGGTCTTTTGCTCAAGAGCCGGAAAAAATCCCATTTTTTCAAACGATTGAATTGATTTCAATCGTTTCAATGACTTAGCCTTCCATTTTCCTCTCTATAAACTTCTGTTATCGCCGTCCTATATTCGTAAACTGCTGATGTTTAATGCTGTGGAGAGAACGAGATGAGCGAACGACTGGAAGACATTGCAGTGCAGATGGTTGCAGGCGGCCGGGGACTGCTCGCGGCTGATGAATCGACCTCCACCATCAAGAAGCGTTTCGACACGATCAACCTGGAATCGACCGAAACCAGCCGCCGCGATTATCGCGAGATGCTCTTCCGCTCCGACGAAGCGATGAAGAAACATATCTCCGGCGTCATCCTCTACGAAGAGACGCTGTTCCAGAAGGCCGCCGACGGCACGCCCTTCGTCGACATCATCCGCGCCGCCGGTTCGATTCCCGGCATCAAGGTCGATACCGGCGCCAAGCCGATGGCGAAATTCCCAGGCGAAACCATCACCGAAGGTCTCGATGGCCTCGGCGAACGCCTTGCCCGCTATTACGAAGCCGGCGCGCGCTTCGCCAAGTGGCGCGGCGTGATCGCCATCTCCTCGTCGCTGCCGACCCGCGGCTCGGTTCGCGCCAACGCGCAGGCGCTCGCACGCTATGCGGCTCTCTGCCAGGAAGCCAAGATCGTCCCGATCGTCGAGCCGGAATGCCTGATGGACGGCAAGCCGGGCGACCACAATATCGATCGCTGCGCCGAAGTCACCGAATCCACGCTGCGCATCGTTTTCGAGGAACTGGCCGATGCCCGCGTCAGCCTCGAAGGCATGATCCTGAAGCCGAATATGGTCATCGACGGCAAGAACGCCCGCAAGGCCTCGGTCGCCGAAGTCGCAGAGCGCACCGTTCAGGTGCTGAAGCGCACGGTGCCGTCAGCGGTTCCGGGTATCGCGTTCCTCTCCGGCGGCCAGTCGACCGAAGAGGCGACCGCGCATCTTTCCGCCATCAATGCCACGGCCGACCTGCCCTGGCTCGTTACCTTCTCCTACGGCCGCGCCCTGCAGGACAGCGCGCTGAAGGCCTGGAACGGCAAGCCGGAAAACGTCGCTGCCGGCCAGCGCGAATTCACCCATCGCGCCGAGATGAACAGCCTTGCGGCCAAGGGCAGCTGGAAGAAAGATCTGGAACGGGCCGCCTGAGTTCTCAGGAGCTTTGATTCAAATGACGAGGGGCCGGCAACACCATGTTGCCGGCCCCTTCTGCATTGTAACGGCGACAAGAAACCGGTTCGCCTCACCGGAAATTCATGATTATCGATAGAGGCCCGCTGCAACAGGAGCCGCTATGGATACCGTTTCTTACGTCACCGTCGACGTCTTCACCGCCACGCGCTTCGAGGGCAATCCGCTTGCCGTCATCTCCGGTGCAGGCGGGCTCACCGATGCGGCGATGCAGAAGATCGCCACCGAGTTCAACTATTCCGAAGTCACCTTCGTCCTGCCGCCGGACGATCCTCAGAATTCCGCCCGCGTGCGCATCTTCACTCCGACAATGGAAATCCCCTTCGCCGGCCATCCGAATGTCGGCACGGCTTACGTGCTTGGCCAGCAGGCGGAGATCTTCGGCAAGCCGGTCGGCGATACGCTGCGCTTCGAGGAAAAGGCCGGCATCGTTGAGGTCAGTCTGAAACGTCGGGAGGGAAGGGTCACGGCCGCCGCCATCCGCGCGCCGGGGCCGTTGACGATCGGCGATACCATCACGAGGGAAACCATCGCCCGCTGTATCACGCTCGATCCCGGCGCCGTCATCGCGACCACCCACGCGCCCGTCTTTGCCTCCGTCGGCCTGAACTTCGCCGTCGCCGAACTGGATGGACTCGATTCCCTGGCCGCCGCCCGTCCCAATCTTGCCGGCTTCCATGAAGCTGCCGGCCGTCAAGTGACGAGCGGCCACGACTTCTCGCTCTTCGTCTATGTCAGGACAACTGAGGATCCGTGGAATATTCGCGCCCGCATGTTCGCGCCGCTCGACAATGTGTCCGAGGATCCGGCGACCGGCAGCGCTTCGGCAGCCCTTGCCGCCTATCTCGTCTCGCTGGCGCCGGAGGCCGATATGAACGTCCGCATCACCATCGAACAGGGCGTCGAAATGGGCCGTCGCAGCCTCATCGCCCTCGATGTCGCGAAATCCGGCGGCATCGTCACCGACGTCGTGATCTCGGGAAGCTGCGTGCCCGTCATGCGCGGAGAAATCTTACTTCGCGACTGACGATCGCAGACCTGGCGAGGCACGTCTACATCAGGAAGTCGCGCGAAAGCAGTGCCAAAGCCCAGACGCCGAAAGCGATCAGCGCGATCCTCCAGAAATCCATCCGTCGCCTGAGGCCGGGGAGCCCCAGCGGCTTGATCACCTGTATCGCCATGGCAAGGATGAGCAGCAAGGCTATCAGCTTTGTCATGCTTTATTTTTTCCGTTTTTCGGAATGTCACAGGACGGACATTTTTCCGCGCGAACAAGAGGATCACTACACGCCGTAAAGACATTCCGGGGCACAATCAATCATCTTGAGGCTGGGCTGAAGCAGTCTTGCCTTATGTCCATGTCAAATCGCTTGAGACTTGAGTCGGGGAAATGAAGAGAAACCTGTTGTCCGTCGCCGCGCTGCTCTTTGGCACGCTCTTTCTTTTCATGGGCAACGGCCTGCAGGGCATCCTGCTTCCGGTGAGGGGCAACCTCGAGGGCTATGCCACGACCACGCTCGGCTTGCTCGGCACTTCATGGGCAGGGGGCTTCGTCATCGGCTGCCTGGTGGCGCCGAAACTGGTGCGCCGCGTCGGCCATGTCAGAGCTTTCTCAGGCTTCATCTCGATCATCGCCATCATCGCGCTGGTGAGCGGCATCGTCATCCATCCGGTCTGGTGGGTGGTCCTGCGCGCCGTCACCGGCTTTTCGACGGCCGGCACCTCGATGATCATCGAAAGCTGGCTGAACGAGCGCGCCAGCAATGAGAGCCGCGGCGCGATCTTCTCGCTTTATATCGGCATCACGCTCCTCGGCGTCGTTGGCGGCCAGATGATGATCCCGCTGGAAGACGTGCGCACGCCGGTGCTCTTCATGATCTGCGGCATCTTCTATTGCATCGCCATGCTGCCGACGACGCTGTCGACCGCCGCCTCGCCGCAGCCGCTGAAGGCGGTGCGCCTCGACCTGCCGGCGCTCTACCGCAACTCGCCGGTTTCCTGCCTTGGCATCCTGCTCGTCGGCATCGCCAACGGCGCCTACGGTACGCTCGGCGCCGTCTTCGGTGCCGGCGCCGGGCTCTCCGATACAAGCATCGCCGTCATGATGAGCGCCACCATCTTCGCCGGTGCGCTGATGCAGCTGCCGGCCGGCCGGCTTTCCGACCGGATCGACCGGCGTTACGTGCTGGCCGCAATGTCGGGGATCGCGGCCGTTGCCGGCCTGCTGATCTTCCTGATCCATCCGACGTCTGCCGCTCTGCTGATCGGGCTCGTCGTTCTCTATGGCGCGGTGGCAAACACGCTCTACCCGATCGCCGTCGCCCATGCGAACGACTTCGCGGCGGCCGAGGATTTCGTCAAGGTCTCCGGCGGCCTGCTGCTGCTCTACGGCATCGGCACGGTCATCGGCCCGACGATCGGTGGCCCCGTCATGTCGGTGATTACCCCGCATGCGCTCTTCCTCGTCACCGCCGTCGCCCATCTGCTGATTACGGTTTACGCCATCATCAGAAGCCGCATCCGCGCCGCCGTTCCGGCGAGCGACCGAGACGCCTATACGACGATCCCCACCGGCACTTCGCCGATGCTGACGCCGCAAAGCATGTCGCTCGCCGACCGCGGCACCGGCAAATCTTCGGAAACCGGAAAGTCTCCCGAAAGTGGCGATCCTGCTGTAAAGTTCGGCTGAACTTCAAACGGAGGACGAACCATGAGCTTCATCGATGACGACCGGCCGCAGAAGAAGGCCGTCCATGAGATCGGCGCCGATCTTTCCATGCTGTCGGTGGACGAGCTGAAAGCGCGGGTGGAATTGCTGAAGGCGGAGATCGCCCGCCTCGAAGCCGAGGCCACCCGCAAGGCGTCCGGACGGCAGGCGGCGGAGAGCTTCTTCCGTTCGTGATCGCCGAAACGCCTAAAAAACAGGAGTCTAGGCGAGAAAATGAGACTGCCTCAAGTCTAAATCCGGCACAATGTTAATAAAATATTAAGCTTTATAAGGTATTACTGTACTCATCCAGATTTTCTCTGGATCTCAGACGATTTTCCAAGCGGTGAATTGGTCTGATTTTTCTCCCTGTTTTACCTTGAGAGCCGCTTTTGCGGCTCTTCTTTTTACTTGCAGCCGGCGCACTTCCACGAAACTGTGGAGATTAACCCTTTCTTAAGAAACGGCTTGCGCATTTGCGCTAATGATACCATCTTAAAGTCATAAAGACCGGGCTCGGAAACTTTTCCATCGGCACGGGCGTTACCTGAACATAAGTAGCTGCGTGCAACAGGGACTATTGCGATGTCGGAAGTTGGATTGAACACGATCAGTTTTGCGGGCCGCGCGGCTGCATCCTCACAGTTCAAGGCGCTCTATTCGGAAGGCATGTCGCTGGTCGAAGAGACTGCAGCCTATCTCGATGGCCAGGGCCGCGCTGCCTCGAAGGTTTTGCCGCGGATGGCTTCGGTCCTCTATGCGGCGGAATCGATGCGCCTGACCACCCGCCTGATGCAGATGGCGTCCTGGCTGCTACTGCAGCGCGCCGTCAATAACGGCGAGATGTCACGCGACCAGGTACTGGCTGAGAAGAACAAGGTTCGCCTCGACGGCTTCAACGTCGATCGCGCCGCACCCGGCTGGGGCGACCTGCCGGAATCCTTCCGCGACCTCGTCGAACGTTCGCTGCGCCTGCAGAACCGCATCGCCCTGCTCGATCGCGAAATCTATCGTCCGGCCGAAGCCGTGATCGTCCACGACAACCAGAACAGTGTCCAGGCCCAGCTTTCCCTGCTGCAGACCGCCTTCGGGAACAACTGATCAGATTTTCGGGAATTCGATACCAGACCGGCTGCGCTTTGCGCGGCCGGTTTTTTGTTTGTCGTTCGACAGCCGCGTCCCCCAGCATGCAAACGCAAAAAAGCCCGGCAGAACCGGGCTCTTTTCGAAATCCGTCGAGCAGAAGCGATTAGAGGCCGAGGCCGCCGAAGCGCTTGTTGAACTTGGAGACGCGGCCACCGCGGTCCATGAGCTGCTGGTTGCCGCCGGTCCAGGCCGGATGCGACTTGGAATCGATTTCGAGGTTCATGACAGCGCCTTCCGAACCCCAGGTCGAGCGGGTTTCGTATTCGGTGCCATCGGTCATGACTACCTTGATGACGTGATAGTCGGGATGGATGCCTGCCTTCATAACAATCTTCCTGCGATACCGGAGTTCAATTTGCCGCATGCAGTTGCGGCCAACGAACCGATTGAATAAATGAAGCCGCAGTCGTGATGGCTACGGCTTCCCATTAGGATGCGGTGCCTATACATGAAGGACGCCGGGATAACAAGAGCCTACAGGCCGCATTGCGCGGGTCCTGAGGGTGATCGGAGACGATTTGGCAGAGCAGGCACGGGGTGAGGAAAACAAAAGGCGGTCGCTGCGGCCACTCGGCAGGCTGACGCCCTATGTCATGCGTTATCGTGCCATGGTGGCCGGCGCGTTGATATCGCTGGCGCTCGCCGCCGTTACCTCGCTGGCGTTGCCGCTTGCCGTACGCCGCATGATCGATCACGGCTTCACCCAGTCCGATGGCAGCTTCATCAACAGCTACTTCGCCATGCTGATGGTCATGGCGGTCGTGCTCGCGGTCGCAAGCGCGCTGCGCTATTATTTCGTCATTACCATCGGCGAGCGCATCGTCGCCGATCTTCGTAGCGACGTCTTCGCCCATGTGACGCGGCTGTCACCCTCTTTCTTCGATGTCAATCAGTCCGGCGAGATCGTCTCGCGGCTGACCGCCGATACGACGCAGATCAAGTCCGCCGTCGGCGCCACGGCTTCGGTCGCGCTCAGGAACCTCATCCTTTGTCTCGGCGCCATGGGCATGATGATCGTGACCTCGCCGAAGCTCTCAAGCCTCGTCATCGGCGCGATCCCGCTGATCGTCTTTCCGCTCGTCGCCTTCGGCCGCTCGGTGCGCAAACGTTCCCGCGCCGCCCAGGATACGCTCGCCGAGGCTTCCGCCTTCGCCAACGAGACGGTTGCCGCCACCCGCACCGTCCAGGCCTTCAACGGCGAGGATATCGCAGCGACACGCTATGGCGCAGCCGTCGAATCCGCCTATGAGGCCGCCCGCGCCGCCATCCGTTCCCGCGCCCTGCTGACAGGCATCGCCATCACGCTGATCTTCGGCAGCGTCGTCGCCATGCTTTGGGTCGGCGCACATAGCGTGCTTGCCGGCACGCTTTCGGCCGGCACACTCGGCCAGTTCCTGCTTTATGCGGTCATCTCCGCCGGCTCGCTCGGCGCGCTGTCGGAGGTCTGGGGCGAACTCTCCCAGGCAGCCGGCGCTGCCGACCGACTGACCGAGCTTCTCGACGAAGTCTCGCCGATCGCAGCTCCCGCCAATCCGGAAACTCTTCCTTCGCCCGGCCGCGGCCGTGTCGAATTTTCCGGCGTGCATTTCGCCTATCCCTCGCGTCCCGGCAAATCGGCGCTGCACGGCTTGAGCTTCGCGGTCGCGCCCGGTGAGACGGTCGCGATCGTCGGCCCTTCTGGCGCCGGCAAGAGCACCGTCTTCTCGCTGCTGCTGCGCTTCTATGATCCGCAGCAGGGCAGCGTGAAGATCGACGACGTCGACGCGCGGCTGACGACGCCCGACGAGCTGCGCAAGCGCATCGCCATCGTGCCGCAGGATGTCACCATTTTCGCCGCCTCGATCCATGACAACATCGCTTTCGGCCGCCCCGGTGCCTCGCGCGACGAAGTCCGCGCCGCAGCAATCGCGGCCCAGGCCGACGAATTCATCGCCCGCCTGGATAAGGGCTACGAGACCGAGGTCGGCGAGCGTGGCGTGACCCTTTCCGGCGGCCAGCGCCAACGCATCGCCATTGCCCGCGCCATCCTGAAGAACGCGCCCGTGCTGCTGCTCGACGAAGCGACCTCCGCACTCGATGCCGAAAGCGAAACGCTGGTGCAGAAGGCGCTCGACGGGCTGGTGGACGGGCGCACGACGCTCGTCATCGCCCATCGGCTCGCGACCGTGCTGAAGGCCGACCGCATCCTCGTCATGGATCAAGGCCGCATCGTCGAGGAAGGCACGCATCAGAGCCTGATCCGCCACGGCGGCATCTATGCCCGGCTGGCGCGCCTCCAATTCGATGCCGCCAATGAGGATGTGCTCGCCCCCGCCAAATAACCGGCATGTGCGCCTCTACCGACAGAGACTAAAGTCTCACGCCGACTGCACCTCCCTGCGGTTGTCTTTGGCGCCTCCTGCCCTACCCTCTTCATGCCCCGGGTGGGGATATCGCTGCTGAAATCCTTGGGAGGAGATAGGAATGGCGCTTTCCGATATCACGCGACGCACGAGCCTTGCGCTTGCTCTCGGCCTGACCGCCACGCTCGGTCTCGGCACAGCATCCGCTGCGGCGGATTTTCCCGATCGTCCGATCACCATGGTCGTGCCCTTTGCGGCCGGCGGTTCGACCGATGTCGTCGCACGCATCGTCGCGCAGAAAATGTCGGAGGATCTCGGTCAGCAGGTGATCGTCCAGAACGTTGCGGGCGCCGGCGGCAATCTCGGCGCCGGTAACGTCGCCCGCGCCGAACCCGACGGCTATACCATTTTGATGGGAACAGTCGCGACCCATGCGCTCAATCCATTGATTCTCAAATCGACACCCTATGATCCCGAGAAGGATTTCACGCCGGTCTCGCTGCTCGTCGTCGTGCCGAACGTGCTGGTCGTCAATCCCGAGCTGCCGGCAAAGACCGTGCAGGAACTGATCGCGCTTTTGAAGGCCGAGCCCGACAAATACAGCTATGCCTCCTCGGGCAACGGCACGCCGTTGCATCTGTCCGGCGAACTCTTCAAGAGCATGGCCGGCGTCGGTATGCAGCACATCCCCTATAAGGGAGCCGGCCCGGCATTGAACGATGTCATCGGTAACCAGGTGCCGATCATGTTCGACAACCTGCCGTCTTCGTCCGGTCACATCAAGGCAGGCACTCTACGGGCTCTGGCGGTGACGACGGCCGAGCGCGCGCCCTCCTTCCCCGACGTGCCCACGATCGCCGAGTCGGGCATACCGGGCTACGAGACCTATACGTGGAATGCGCTCTTCGCCCCGGCCGAAACGCCGAAGGAGGTGGTGATGCGCCTCAACGCCTCGGCCAAGAAAGCGCTCGCGGACCCGGCAGTTGCCGAGCGCATGAAGGAGTTCAGCGCCACCATCGTCGGCTCGACGCCGGAAGAACTCGCCACCCATGTGAAGGCCGAGCTCGCCAAATGGGGACCGGTCGTCAAGGGCGCAAACATCCAGATGGAATGACGCGGGGCGGCACAGCCGCCGCCCTCCGCTTGGCTCGCGCCCGAAGCAAGCGACGGCAATTGGACGCTATGCAATCCATTTCTAATTAAGGTAGTGGAAAAGCTCACCATTTTGGTCTAGCCTCCGTCCTGCTGATGGTTGGAATTCAGCGTTTTGGGAGACATCAATGTATAAATTCGAAGTCTACAAGGATAAGGCAGGCGAATTCCGTTTCCGCTTCAAGGCATCGAACGGGGAAACCATGTTCAGTTCCGAGGGCTACAAGGCGAAGGCGTCCGCGTTGAATGCCATCGAATCCATCAAGAAGAACTCGCCCGGCGCTGATATCGTCGATCAGACCAAGGCCGAAGCCTGATCAAGACGGCAGCGGCGGCTTGACCGCCGCTCTGCCCTTTAGCGCCGATAGGCAGCGCTGGTGCCTTGAGTCCGGCCCTTTGTCTATTATCTTGGGCGCCATTTCGCTTTTTCGAATATTTTTTAAAGGCCATGTCGAAATGACCGTTGGCCGCGCCTCATTGTCTCGGGACGGGTAAGCCGCTCCGCCGGGTTCGCGGCTTTCGAGGTATCGATCCCCGATAGCGGCCTGCCGGGCTCAACGCCAACAACGAGATCAGGAGTTTTCCATGCAATATGCTCTCATCATTCGCGAAGCCGCCGAGGATTTCGCCCGGCGCAACGATCCCGCCTATCGCGACGGCTGGGTCGCCTACAGCAAGGCGCTCGCCCAGGCAGGAATTATGACCGGCGGCGCCGGGCTGACGGCGCCGGAGACCGGCACGATCATACGCCGCAAAGGTGAGAACCACGATGTTCAAGACGGTCCCTATCCGGAAGGCAAGGAACAGCTCGGCGGGTTCTATCTGATCGAGGTTCCCGACATCGACACCGCGATGGAATGGGCCACGCGCGTTCCGATCTCCGACAAGGGTTCGGTCGAGCTTCGCCCGCGCTTGCAGATGTGAGGCCACGGTGCTTTCCGATGCCGGACGCGCTGCCGAACGGGTAGCGCGTCAATCCTACGGCAAGCTGATCGCCTTTCTTGCCGCCCGCTCGCGTGACGTGCCGGCGGCGGAAGACGCATTGTCGGAGGCGCTGGCTTCGGCTCTCAGCGTCTGGCCGGAGCGTGGCATTCCCGACAAACCGGAAGCCTGGCTGCTGGTGGCTGCGCGCCGCAACCTCATGCAGGCCGCCCGCCGCCGCACTGTCCAGGCCAACGCGCAGGCAACGATATCGCTCGCCTTCGAGGAGGCCGAGGAACGCATGAACGAAGCCGGCAAATCCGTCTTTCCTGATGAGCGGCTGAAGCTGCTTTTCGCCTGCACTCATCCCGCCATCGACAGCTCCGTGCATACTCCACTGATGCTGCAGACCGTTCTCGGCATCGAGGCAAAAACCATCGCGCGAGCCTTCGTCGTTTCACCGGAGGCGATGAGTCAGCGGCTGGTGCGGGCCAAGATGAAGATCCGCGACGCCGGCATTCCCTTCGCCGTTCCCCCTCGCCCGGCCTTATCAGGTCGGCTCGTCGCCGTTCTTTCGGCAATCTACGCCGCCTATGGTCTCGGCTGGGACGGTCTCGACGGCGAGGAAGAGCGCCATTCGCTCGCCGGTGAGGCGATCTGGCTCGGCCGCGCGCTCCTCGCCGTATTGCCCGACGAACCGGAAGCGATCGGTCTCCTGTCGCTGATGCTTCACTGTGAAGCCCGTCGCAGCGCCCGGCGCGACGGCAACAGCCGATATGTGCCGCTGGACGAACAGGATACGGCGACCTGGAACGCGATCATGATCGCAGAGGCCGATGCGCTGTTGCGCAAGGCAGGAGGGCTCGACCGTTTCGGCCCCTTCCAGTGCCAGGCAGCGATCCAGTCCGTGCATGCGGCGCGCCGGTTCTCGGGAGCGACCGACTGGCAGGCGCTGACGACACTCTACGCCGCGCTCGTGACGATGAAGCCGGCGCTTGGCGCGCGGGTTAGCCAGGCTGCGGTGATCGGCAGGGCGTTGAGTCCGGCCGCCGGTCTGGAGCAACTCGACAGGCTCGATCCGCGCGACATTGCCGCGTATCAGCCCTATTGGGCCGTGCGCGCCTTTCTTCTGGCGCGCGCCGGCGATGATGCCGCCGCGGCCGACGCCTACATGGCGGCGATCGGCCTCAGCGACAGCCCCGCCGTGCGCAGCTTTCTCACCGGCCGGCTGAAGGAGCTGCCGCAGGCAATGCCCGGCTGATCATTTTTCGGTCAGCTTGAGCTCGATACGGCGGTTGGTGGCGCGCGCATCCGGCGTGTCGCCCGGAGCGATCGGCTGGAACTCGCCGAAGCCGGCGGCAACGAGCCGGTCGGCCGGCACGCCCTGGGCGATCAGGAATTTGACGACCGAAATTGCGCGGGCCGAGGAAAGCTCCCAATTGTCGCGATAGCGGCCGGTTCCGGCAAGCGGCACATTGTCGGTATGGCCGTCGACGCGCAGAACCCAGTTGATCTCTGGGGGAATTTCCTTGGCGAGATCGAGAAGGGCTGCGGCGAGCTTCGCCATCTCCGTTTGCCCTTCCGGATTGAGATCGGCGCCGCCCGAAGGAAACAGCACCTCCGACTGGAAGACGAACCGGTCGCCGACAATGCGGATATTCTCGCGGTCCGAGAGGATTTCGCGTAAGCGACCGAAGAAATCGGAACGATAACGGTTCAACTCCTGCACGCGCGCGGCAAGAGCCACGTTAAGGCGGCTGCCGAGATCGGCGATTTTGGTCTGCGAGACCCGGTCCTTCTCCTCCGACGCCTGAAGCGCCGCTTCGACGGCGGCAATCTGGCTGCGAAGTGCTGCGATCTGCTGATTCAGAAGCTCGACCTGGCTAAGCGCCCGCTCGCTCACCTGCTTCTGCTCGTCGAGCTCCTGCGTCATCGCGCCGATCCGCTTCTGTGCCGCGTCCTGGCCGCCGGCGCCGGCGTTCAGCAGCGCCTGCAGCCGCGACCGCTCGCCTTCGGCATTGGAAAGCGAAGCCTGCAGGTTGGCGACCGAATCCTGGAGATCCTGGTTGCTGCCCTTTTCGAGCGCCAGAAGCTGCGTCAACTCGTTGATCTGGCTGTTGAGGCGATTCAGCACCTCATCGCGGCCCGTGATTTCGCGGCTAAGAATGAATTGCCCGACGACGAAGACCGTCAGCAGGAACATGATCGAGATGAGCAGCGTCGACAAGGCATCGACGAAGCCAGGCCAGTAATCCACCGTGCGTTCGCGGCGGCGATTGCGGGCAAGAGCCATGGCTTACTTGCCCTCGCTCTTCTCTGTCTGGCTCGACCGATCGCGCGCGCGCTCGGTCCTGTCGCCACCGCGCTCCTGCAGGCCGATGCGTTCGGCCAGCCGATCAAGCGTGCGGCGCATCGCCTTCGCCTCGTCCTGCTGCGCCTCGATCCAGTCGCGCAGCATCTGCTGCTCGTTGCGCATGTTCTTGACGAGACCCTGAATGCCTTCGGCAAGGCTCGCCATCGCAGCGACCGAACGCTGGCTGCCGACGCCGCCCTCTTCGGAGACCTTACGCAGATAGTCGGAAAGCGCCCGCATGTCTTCCGAGGAAGCGCCGGACACGGCCTCGAAAGCGGGTGCAAGATCGGAGCCGACATCGGTGACGGAGGAGAGCCAGTTTTCCAGCTCCATATAGAAGCGGTTCTGAGCGCGGCCGGCCTGAAGGTCGAGGAAGCCGAGAATGAGCGAACCGGAAAGGCCGAGCAGCGAGGATGAAAAGGCCTGGCCCATCCCCGAAAGCGGCGTGGAAAGCCCTTCCTTCAGCGCCGAGAGCACGTCGCCCGTGCCGTTCGAGCTGGCATCGAGCGACTGGATGACGGTGCTGATCGAACCGATCGTGCCGATGAGACCCCAGAAGGTGCCGAGCAGGCCGAGGAAGACCAGGAGGCCGATCAGGTAGCGCGAAACGTCGCGCGATTCGTCGAGGCGGGTGGCGATCGAATCGAGGATCGAGCGCAACGCCGTGGTCGACAGTGCCACCGAACTCTTGCGGCTGCCGATCAGCGCCCGCATCGGCGCAAGCAGCCGGGGATTGCGGTTGACCTTGTCGGCGTTGCCAGCGGCGCGGAAGGAATTGAACCAGCGCACTTCGGGGCGAAGCGCCAGCACATGATTGAAAACAAGGATGATTCCGACGGCGAGAACGCCGAGAATCAGGCCGTTGAGGCCTGGATTGTGCATGAAGGCGGTCTGTGTCTGCCGGAAAAGGATGGCGGCAATGAAACCGACGATGACGAGGAAAAGCAGCATCGTCCAGAGGAAAGGCATCGGACTCGAAAGCCTGTGGGCATAGCCGCCCGTCGTCTTTTCGGTGGAGCCGATCTCCGCCACATTCACATTTTCCATAGGTTCAGCAGCCTCCGAACTCATTGCTGGCGGAGACTAGAGCAACATTGTGCCGAATTGAAGTATGCCGGGGCGAAAACCGTGAGTTTACAACAGGCGGATTTTCACCCGGTCACTTGGCGGGGATCGGCCGCTTGATGACCTCGATCAACGCCTTCTGGATGGCTTCGTTGCCGGCGACGATCGCGCCGCTCTCCAGAATGGCCGTCCCGCCGTCCCAGTCGGTGGCAAAACCGCCGGCTTCGCGGATGAGCAGGATGCCGGCCGCCATGTCCCAGGGCGCAAGCTCCGCTTCCCAGAAACCGTCGAAACGACCGGCAGCGACATAGGCGAGATCGAGCGTCGGCGAACCGAGACGGCGGATGCCTGCCACTTCGCCCATCACATGTCGAAGCTCGACCAGGAATTTACCGTGGTTGCGTTTGCCAAGCGCCGGCACGCCGCAGCCGATGACGCAATCCGAGAGCACACGGCGCGCGGCGACGCGCAGGCGCCGGTCGTTGAGGAAGGCGCCGCCGCCACGCTCGGCGGTATAAAGTTCGTCGGTTGCCGGATTGAAGACGACGGCGGCGACGATCTCGCCATTGCGTTCGAGCGCGATGGAGACGGCGAAAGCCGGGATGCCGTGCAGGAAGTTCGTCGTGCCATCGAGCGGGTCGACGATCCAGCGATGCGCGCCGTCCGTGCCCTTGATCTCTTCGCTTTCCTCGCCGAGGAAACCATAGGTCGGACGAGCCTTCATCAGCTCTTCGCGAACAATCTTCTCGGCCTTGCGGTCGGCGGTGGAAACGAAATCGCCCGGTCCCTTCACGGAAACCTGCAGGTTCTGCACTTCGCCGAAATCACGCCCCAGCGATTTTCCTGCCTTGAGGGCAGCCTGAACCATGACATTGAGAAGAGCTGAACGGGCCATCTGCGCATTTTCCTTGGGACTGATACGGGATGCGCGCTGCCAGGGCGGGAAATGTCCCTGAACATGCAGACAGGCAGCGCTGCAAAGATTGGCGGCCTCAAGACCACAAAATCACGGAAATTTCAAGGGGAGGCGCGCATGGCTGCCCTGCAGCTGCGGAAATCGCTCCCTTTGCCGACCGGTTGGAGCCGATCTCAGAATTTCTGCTGTGTCATCAACACTTCGCGGGCGATCTGATCGAGCGGCAGGACACGGTCGACGCCACCTTTGGCGATCGCCTCCTTCGGCATGCCGAAAACAACGGAACTCGCCTCGTCCTGGGCCACGGTGTAGGCGCCGGTCTCATGCATTTCCAGCATGCCGCGCGCGCCGTCGTCTCCCATGCCGGTCATGATGATGCCCATCGCGTTCGATCCGGCCGAACGCGCGGCCGAACGGAAGAGCACATCGACGGAAGGCCGGTGGCGGGAGACCAGCGGTCCGGTCTTCACGCTCACATAGTAGCGCGCGCCCTGTCGTTCGAGCAGCATGTGCTTGTCGCCAGGCGCGATCAGCACGTGACCGCGCAGCACCGGGTCGCCATCGGCGGCCTCCTTGACCTCGACCTCGCAGAGCCCGTTCAGGCGCTTCGCGAAGGCGGCGGTGAATTTCTCCGGCATATGCTGGACGATCACCACACCAGGCGCATTGGCCGGCAGTTCCTCCAGGAATTCGCGCAGTGCCTCGGTGCCGCCGGTGGAGGCCCCGACGCAGACGACCATCTCCGTCGTCTTCGCCATCGCCCGTCCCGTCGGCGGCGGCAGCATCGCGTCCGCCGTCAGCTTCTTGGCCGGCCCCTCGGCGGAAGCGGAACGAATGGTGCCGGCGGCGCGGCGCACGGTGGAAAGCCGCGCATATGAGGCGCTCTTGACGACTTCGCGAATGCGTATGGCATCGTCGGCCAGGCTGTCGGCGGCGCCGATCTTCGATTTCAGAATGACGTCGACGGCGCCGGCCTCCAGCGCCTGCAGCAACGTTTCCGAACCCGCCTCCGTCAGCGACGAGCACATCACGACGGGGATCGGCCGCTGCGACATCAGCTTGCGAAGGAAGGTGATGCCGTCCATCCGCGGCATCTCCACATCGAGCGTGATGACATCGGGGATTTCTTCCTGCAGCTTCCGCGCCGCCACGAAGGGATCGGATGCGACCCCCATGATCTCGATATCGGGATCCTGCTCCAGCACATGGCTCAACGTCTGGCGGATGCTGGCGGAATCGTCGATGATGAGAACGCGGATTTTCTTACGCATGGATGCCTCTGGAGCAATTCCAACAAAAGCGTGTAACGGCTTTGCTGGAATTGCGTGAAAACGAAGAGATAGAGCATTTCCGCGATTAGGACAAAAGCGGGAATACTCTAGATACGCTGAAACACCGTGTTCGAAACCTGTTTCAGCGGCAGGTCGAAGCCGGTGATCGACTCGGAATGGCCGATGAACATGTAGCCGCCCTTCGCCAGGCAATTGCAGAGACGGTTGAGCACGCCGGCCTGGGTTTGCTTGTCGAAGTAGATCAGCACGTTGCGGCAGAAGATGATGTTCATCAAGTCGCCGACCGGGTATTTATCGTCCATCAGGTTCATTCGGGCAAATCCCACCCTGCTGCGCAGCTTCGGCGTGATACGCACCTCCTTCCGGCCCGGCTGCTTGGCGACCAGCACGTATTTGCGCTGCAGGTCGCGCGGCACCGGCGCGATCATGTCTTCCGGATAAATGCCCCGGCGCGCCGTCTGCAGCACGTCGGTGGAAAGATCGGTGGCAAGCACGCTGTAGGAGACGTCGTTACGGCCTTCGGCAAATTCCGCCAGCACCATCGCCATCGTGTAGGGTTCCGCCCCCGTCGAGCAGGCCGAACTCCAGGTGCGGATGGTGCGCACGCCGCTGCTGGCGATCGTCGGCAACGCCACGGTCTGCAGGTAGTCGAAATGCTTGGCTTCCCGGAAGAAGTCGGTCTTGTTTGTCGTCACCACGTCGATGAGGTAGACGGTTTCCTGGGCCAGACCATCGTGGTTGAACAGGAAGTCGCAATAGTCGTCGAAGGTCGAATGATTGGTCGCGCGAAGGCGACGTCTCAACCGCCCTTCGAGCATCGTCAGCTTGGTCGGCGGCATCTTGATGCCGCTATAGTCGTAGATGAACCGGGCAAGCATGTCGAAATTGCGCTTGCTGATCCGGTCGCCGGGCAATTGGCTTTCCACCGCTGCCATACTCATAGAACGCAGTACTCCGGGGTTGGCGCGGCGTCAGGCCGCCGATTGCAGTGCCGAGGCGTCCTCGCGCGACAGCAGTCGTGCAAGATCGATGATGACGACGAAACCGTTCTCGCGGCGGACGACGCCGGCGATATAGTCCGAGCGCCAACGCACGCCGATATCGGGCGCCGCCTCGATCTGGTCACGCCGGAAGGGCGTGACCTCGAAGACGCGATCGGCAACGAGGCCGAGGGTGAGCAGCCGGCTTTCCATCGGCACGTCAAGGACGAGCACCCGCGTGTGCGGCGTCGGCACGGTCTTCGTCATGCCGAGCTTCAATCGAAGATCGATCGTCGGCACACCCTGTCCGCGCACATCGCGCAGGCCGAGCAGATAGTCGGGACCATTCGGAATCTTGAAGGCTTCCGCATAGTCGAGAATTTCCCGCACCACCTCAACCGGCACGGCGAAAATTTCGTCGCCGAGGCTGAAGGTCACGAATTGTGCTTCCAGAGATGTCGTGGCCATGATCATGCACTTTCCTTGAATTCGGCGTCCCCGTCATCGGGACCGCCCATGGAGAGATCGAGAGCGAAACCTTTCACCCGCGCCTGCTGGCCGGCGACACTGTTGGCGGCCGGTTTCTTGGCCGCGGGCTTGCGCGCGGCGGCCGGAGCCGGGCTGCGCACCGTCATCCTGGCCACCGGTGCGCGCTCGCGACGCCCGCCTGCCGTATCGACCTTGAAGAAGGCGATCGACGTCTGCAGTTCTTCTGCTTGGGAAGCGAGCTCTTCGGAAGTCGCGGACATCTGCTCGGAAGCGCCGGCATTCTGCTGCGTCACCTTGTCGAGCTGCTGGATCGCCTCGTTGATCTGGGCAGCCCCGATATCCTGCTCGCGGCAGGCAGCGCTGATCTCGGAAACTAGCTCCGCCGTCTTGCGGATGTCAGGCACCAGGCGGCCAAGCATTTCCCCGGCTTCCTGAGCAGCCTTGACCGTGTCACTCGACATCGAGCCGATTTCGGCGGCTGCCGACTGGCTGCGTTCGGCAAGCTTGCGCACTTCCGAGGCGACCACCGCAAAACCCTTGCCGTGCTCGCCGGCACGTGCTGCTTCCACAGCCGCATTGAGAGCCAGCAAATCGGTCTGACGGGCGATTTCCTGGACGATGCCGATCTTCTCGGCGATGGTCCGCATCGCCTGCACCGCCCGCGTCACCGCGTCGCCACTGGCTTCCGCATCCTTGGCCGACTGACGGGCGATCTTCTCCGTCTGGGCGGCGTTATCGGCATTCTGCTTGATGTTCGCTGCCATCTCCTCCATCGAGGCGGAGGCCTCTTCGGCGGAGGCGGCCTGCTCGCTGGCGCCCTGCGACACCTGCTCGGAACTTGCGGAAAGCTCCTGACTGCCGGCCGAAACATTTTCAGCAGCCGAGATCGCGTCGGCGACGACGCCGCGCAGGCGCTCGACCATCTGCTCGAGCGCAAGCCCCAGCGTATCCTTTTCCGAGAGCGGCTTCGGAGACACCATCAGGTCGCCGTTGGAGATCTGGTTGGCGATGCTGGCGGTATTGCGCAGATTCGCGGTCATCCGGCTCATCGAAACGACGAGATCGCGGATTTCGTCATTGCTCTTATGCTCGATGTTCTGTTCGAGGTCGCCGATGCTGACGGCATCGGCAAGGCTGACGGCGCGCTTCAGGCCACGGGAGATATTGAGCAGGATCCAGATGGCAGCCGCCGACGAGACGACGATCAGGCCGACCGTCATCATCAAAAGCATGTTGCGCGATTGCGCATACTGGTCGTTGGTGGCTGCATCCGTTTCGGCGACGTTGCCGGTCACAGTGTCGTTCAGCTTGGCGAGAATGCCGAGAAGCTGGGTTGTCACCTGCTGGCCTTCGCCCATCGAGATGACGCCGGCCTGCGCGTTGGATTCCGTCGTGTTCTGCTTTGCGAGATCGGCAATATGATCCTGCAGCGCCGTCCATTTGCCGTAGAGATCGCCGAACTGCGCCATTGCCCGCTTGATCTCCGGATCGTCGGAGGTGGAAAGCCGGCCATGGAGCGTCTTGATGAGGTCGCGCTGCTGCGAGATCTCATCGACATAGCCGCCGATCTTGCTGGCATCGGTATTGATGATCGCGTCCTTTTCGGCGCGGATGGAACGCATCACGGCATCGGAGAGATCACCGGAATCGCGCAGATTGGCGACCGGACCGGCGACCATGATCGAAATGTCGCTGTTCAGCGACGAGAGATTGTAGATCGAAAGACCTGCCATGGCGCAGGTCAGGAGAACGATGAAACTGAACACCAGGCTCAGTTTGAGTTTGATCGTAAAGCGCATTTCTAACACCCCTCTAGATGCTGTGGATATCCTGCGAATTTCAAATTGCGCAGTGGCGAAGACGCTTCATGCGTTCCCGGTTCTGCCATCATCCTCCGGCGCATCCATGCGGCGGTCTTATTCGGGAGCTGGTCCTGCCCCCCGTTCTGCACTGTGGGAAGAGCGCCCACGCGCTCTCCCCCCGGGAGAACTACGCGCTCTCCCGGAACTCATCGTCTGACGTGTCGGGACCGCCCATCGACATGTCGAGAGCAAACCCCTTCGCTCGAGCCTGTTGGCCGGCGACGCTATTGGCGGGAGCCGTCTTGCCGGCAGGCTTGCGCCCCCCGGCCGGGCTTCGCGTGGTCATCTTGACGGGCGCAGCGCGGCCCTGGCGACCGCTCGCCGCCGCCTTGCCGTTGTCCGCCATCTCGACCTTGAAGAAAGCGATCGAGGCCTGCAGCTCTTCCGCCTGGGCGGCGAGCTCTTCGGAGGTCGCGGACATCTGCTCGGAGGCGCCGGCATTCTGCTGCGTCACCTTGTCGAGCTGCTGGATCGCCTCATTGATCTGCATCGCGCCGACGTCCTGCTCACGGCAGGCGGCGCTGATCTCGGAGACCAGTTCCGCCGTCTTGCGGATGTCGGGCACCAACCGGCCGAGCATGTCGCCGGCTTCCTGAGCGGCGATCACGGTATCGCTCGACATGGCGCTGATTTCGGCGGCTGCCGACTGGCTGCGTTCGGCAAGCTTGCGTACTTCCGATGCCACCACCGCAAAGCCCTTGCCGTGTTCACCCGCACGAGCGGCCTCGACGGCGGCATTGAGAGCCAAGAGGTCGGTCTGACGGGCGATCTCCTGAACGATGCCGATCTTCTGGGCGATCGTGCGCATGGCGTCGACGGCGCGGGCAACTGCGCTTCCGCTCATCTCCGCATCCTTGGCGGATTGACGGGCGATCTTCTCGGTCTGGGCGGCGTTGTCGGCGTTCTGCTTGATGTTCGCTGCCATCTCTTCCATCGAGGCGGAAGCCTCTTCGGCAGAAGCCGCCTGTTCGCTGGCGCCCTGCGAAACCTGTTCCGAGCTGGCAGACAGTTCCTGGCTGCCGGCCGAGACACTTTCGGCGGCGGTAATCGCATCGGCGACGACATCGCGCAGGCGTGCGACCATCTGCTCGAGCGCAAGGCCGAGCGTATCCTTGGGCGAGAGCGGCTTGGGGGACACCATCAAATCGCCGTTCGCGATCTGTGTGGCGATCTCGGCGGTGACACGGAGATTGGTAACCATGCTCTGCATGGCGGTGCCGAGCGTATCCTTGGCCGAGAGCGGCTTCACCTCGACGGAAAGGTCGCCTTCGGCGATCTGGCTGGCGACATTGGCTGTGGCGCGCAGATTGTTGACCATGCCGAGCATGGCGATGCCGAGCGTATCCTTGTCGGAAAGCGGTTTCGGCGTGACGCTGAGGTCGCCGTTCGAGATTTCGTTTGCGATCTCCGCGGTGTTGCGGAGATTGTCGGTCATGACGTTGATCGTGTTCACAAGATCCTTGATCTCGTCATTGCTCCTGATCTCGACCTTCTGGTTCAGATCGCCGATGGCAACGGCGCTTGCAACGTTCATGATCTTGCGCAGACCGCTGTTGACGCCGAGCGCGATCCAAAGCGCGGCAGCGAAAGCGATGAGGGACGCGCCGATTGCGATGCCGATCAGCATGTTCTTCGTGGAACTGTAGAGAGCGTCGTTGTCGGCATCAGCTCTCGCCATCGCCTTCTGCTGAAGCGCGACAAGCGTCTCGAAAACGTCTTCCAGTTCCATGACCAGGGCGCGAACCTCTCCGGACGAAAGGGCGGCGGCGCCTGTCCTATCGCCGCTCTGCTGCAGGGAGGCGACCTTGTTTGAGTCTTCAGTGAAACGTTTGGCGAGCTCCACCAGCCGGTCCCAGGTAGGCTTGCCCTCGGCAGTTGCAAGCTGCTGGCCGCCCGTCGCAAAGGTGAGCATTTCTTCCATGCTCTTCGCCGAGTTCTGGTAGTCCTTCGTGACCACTTCGGGGTTCATTTCCAGAAGGGCATTCTTCTGCCAGCGAACGGCATTGAGCTCTGCAGCCTTGGCCTCCAGAGCCAGTTCCAATCTTTTTGCAGGCCCCGAAACAAGATTGCCGAGGGCGTCGTTCAGCGAGCCGAGGCTGAGGATTCCGTAAGCCGCGCTACCCACCAGCAATAGTATGACAAAACCAAATGCGGCAGCGAGTTTAAGTTTAATCGTAATACGCATCTCAATATTCCCCTACGAGAGCGAAGCAATAAATGTGAACCGGAACACGCGGCATCATGCAGCAACGAAATTCCGACCGGCAAAACATGCCGAGTCAGGAGACGCTCCCGTCCACGGAACGTCGAACTTTAAAGTGATGTGTCTGAAAGGGGGGAAGCGACTACATTCACTTCCCGGCGGCCGGACATCTATCGGTCGCAGCACCAACGCTTACACACGTTGGGATATTTCCGCCTCGGGCCGCCGGAGCGGCCCGAGGGATCATATGAGGGCGGGCGCTCGGGCGCCCAGCCGGGGAGCGCTATGCGCTCTCCCTGAAGTCGTCGTCGCCGGCATCAGGACCGCCCATCGACATGTCGAGAGCAAAGCCCTTGAGGCGCTGCTGCTGAGCTGAAACGGTCTGGCCGCGACCCTGTCCGTATGCCTGCGGGGTGGGGTTGCGGGCAGCAACCGCCGCTTTCGCCTTTGACGAGCCTTTCGGCTGCGTCCTCTGGACACCGGTGCGAACGCTGCCTGCCGTATCGACCTTGAAGAAGGCGATCGACGTCTGCAGTTCTTCCGCTTGGGAAGCAAGCTCTTCGGAAGTCGCCGACATTTGCTCGGAGGCGCCGGCATTCTGCTGCGTCACCTTGTCGAGCTGCTGGATCGCCTCGTTGATCTGCGAGGCGCCGATATCCTGCTCGCGGCAGGCGGCGCTGATCTCTGCGACCAGTTCCGCCGTCTTGCGGATGTCCGGCACCAGGCGGCCGAGCATCTCGCCGGCATCGGCCGCGGCCTTGACCGTGTCACCCGACATCGCACTGATTTCGGCTGCGGCCGACTGGCTGCGTTCGGCAAGCTTGCGCACTTCCGAGGCGACCACCGCAAAACCCTTGCCGTGCTCACCGGCGCGCGCGGCTTCCACGGCGGCGTTGAGGGCGAGAAGATCGGTCTGCCGCGCGATTTCCTGAACGATACTGATCTTCTGCGCGATCGTGCGCATCGCATCGACCGCGCGTGTCACTGCTTCGCCGCTGGCTTCCGCATCCTTGGCCGATTGGCGGGCGATCTTCTCTGTCTGGGCAGCATTGTCGGCATTCTGCTTGATGTTGGCGGCCATCTCCTCCATCGAGGCGGAGGCTTCTTCTGCGGAAGCGGCCTGTTCAGTCGCGCCCTGCGACACCTGCTCGGAACTTGCCGAAAGCTGCTGGCTGCCGGAAGAGACGTTTTCGGCGGCCGACAGGGCGTCGGCGACAACGCCGCGCAGGCGCTCGATCATGATGTTGACGTTGCCCAGAAGTTCGCCGATTTCGTCGTGGCCGGTGATTTCGGCCATCTTCGTCAGATCGCCTTCGGCCACTTCGCGAACCACGGTGTTGGCACGGCCGAGGCCCTTGCTGATCGTGCTGGCGATCCAGAAAGCGGTGATGGCGGCAATCACCAGAGCAACGGTAGCGACGGCGATCATTGTCATCCGGGTTGTTGTGTACTGCACGTCCGCATTATCGTCAGCTGCCCTCATTCGCTGCTTTTCAAGCGCCAGAATTTCGGCGAGTGTCGCGTCAATGCCATTGGCGGCGGCACGCGCAGCAGTGATCGAGACGGTGTTTGCCCCCTCCGCATTGCCGGCCTTCATATATTCCCGGATCTGGTCGTCGGCTGTATTGAAAGCATTGGAAAATTCGGCGATGCGTGCCCAGCGCGCCTTGCCTTCTTCCGTTGCAAGCGCCTGTACCTGATTGAAGGCCTCGCTGAATTCCTTACGGGCCAGATTGCCCTTTTCGATCGCCCCTGCCGTTTCCTCGTCTGTGCGGGCGGTGAGCAGGTTCTTCTGCTGGCGGATGGCCTGGAGCTGCGCGATGTCGATCTGTTGCGCAAGGTCGAGGCGGGCCGCCGGACCGGCAAGAAGATTGCCGATCGTGTCGTTCAGCGATCCAAGGCTGAGTATACCGTAAGCGGCGGTGCCCAAAAGCATGAGGATGATGAAGGTGAACGCGGTCACCAGTTTTGTCTTGATTGTCAATCGCATCGGTTTAACCCCAATTTGAACCCATCCGGTGTCAGTTGACGGCACCCGCCGCATTGCGCGATGAAAAGATCGCCTGCAGGTTCGGGAGAATGATGAACTCCCCGCCCCTCTTCACCAGGCAGTTGATGTAATCGGCTCGCCAGCGCATGCCGACGCTGGGCGGCGCCTCGCTCGCCGTCTTTGCCAGCGTCGTCACCTCGTTCACCTTGTCGGTCCTGAGGCCGACGAGCGTCTGCTCGCCCTGCAGATCGATCTCGATGACGATGATCCGGCTGTCGATCGTGGCTTCCGCCGCCTCCATCCCGAAGGCGAGACGCAGGTCGGCGAGCGGAATGACCTTGCCGCGGAAATTGATGACGCTTGCGACGAAGGGCTGGCTGCCCGGCACCGCGGTTTCCGGAAGCAGGTCCAGGATTTCCTGGACGATGACCGCTTCCAGCGCGAAGGTCTCGCCGTTGAGATCGAAGGTCAGCACCTCGACCTCCTCGGCATAGCTCCAGTGATTGTCGAACCGTTCGGCCGTTGCTGCTGTTGCACTCATCCTGCTACCCGCAATTGCGCCTCCTGTTGCTGACCCGCGGCAACCAGGTGCCCGACGTCGAGAATGAGAGCGACGCTGCCGTCGCCGAGAATGGTCGCACCCGAGAAGGTCGCCACATCGTTGTGCAGTTTCGACATCGACTTGATGACCGTCTGGTGGTCGCCGATGATCTGGTCGACGACGAGGCCGACGCGCTCCGTGCCGGTCGAGATCACTACGACCTTCTGGTGAACGTCAGGTTTTGTGCCGGTGCGGAAGAGATCGCGCAGGCGCAGGAATGGCACCAGGCTGTCGCGCAGCGAGATGAAGCTGCGGCCTCGCGAGCGGAGATCTTCCTCGAGCGACAGTTCGAGGCACTCCTCGACCGCCGAGAGCGGAATGACGTAGCGGCCGGAGCCGACGCGCACCAGCAGGCCGTCGATGATAGCAAGCGTCAGCGGGATGCGCAGCGACACTTCCGAACCCTGACCGGGCACGCTGACGATATCGATCGCGCCGCGGAGCGCTTCGACCGTCTTCTTGACGACGTCCATGCCGACGCCGCGGCCGGACAGATTGGTGATCGCCGCCGCCGTCGAAAAGCCCGGCGCGAAGATCAGCTGCAAGAGCTCGGAGTCGGAAAGCGGCTGACCGGGATGAATGAGACCGGAGGATTCAGCTTTGGCACGAACCCGTTCGCGATTGATGCCCCGGCCGTCGTCCTTGATCGAGATGATCACCTCGCCGCCGGCCTGGCGGGCCGAAAGTGTCACCGTACCGGCTTCGGTCTTGCCGGCGGCAAGGCGGTCAGCGGGCGTCTCGAGACCGTGATCGATCGAGTTGCGCACCAGATGCACCAGCGGATCGGCCAGGCGCTCGATGACCGTCTTGTCGACTTCGGTGGTCTCGCCCTCGGTCACCAGCTCGATCACCTTGCCGGTCTCGCGGGCGAGATCGTGGACAAGGCGGCGGAAGCGAGAGAAGAGGGTTGCGACCGGCACCATGCGCAGCACCATCATCGTGTCGCGCAACTCGCCGGAAAGGCGTTCGATTTCTTCCGAGACGGAGCGCAGCGCGATATCGGTGCTGGCGCTGGCGAGCTGGCTGAGGCGCGATTGTGCGATGACGAGCTCGCCGACGCGGTCCATCAGTTCGTCCAGGCGTTCGGCCGGGACGCGCACGTTCTCGGCAGCCTTTGCCTGGCTGGCGGCAGCGGGCGCTTCGCGTTTGGCGGGAACCGCTTCGACGGGACGGAATTCAGGCACGGCGGCCGCCTGAACAGGGGCCGGCGATGCTGCGGCGACGGGCGCAGATGCCGGCTTTGCGGCGACGGGTGCGGCGGTCGCCGCAGCACCGTCGATCTCCTCGACGCTGAGCTCCATGTCGTCGAGCACGAAGATGAAGACATCGTCAATCGCCGAACGATCCTGCTCGCTGGTCAGCGTCACATCCCAGGAAACGTAGAGTTCCGTCGGAGTGAGTTCATCGAGAGGCGGAATGGCTGACGTGTTGGCGCGCACTGTGCATTCGCCGAGATCTCGCAACTCGTCCAGCAGGCCCAGCGGATTGGTGCCGTTCGCCATCGAATTGGCTGGCAGGCTGAAGCGGATGCGCCAGCTGTTCTTCTTTTTCGCCGGAACCTCGCGCACCGTCGCGGGAACAGCGGCAGCCGCTGCGGCGGGTGCCGCAGCCTTGCCGCCGACCGCAGCCTGCAGCTGCGCCAGAAGCTTTTGTCCGGCGTCGCCGTGATCGGCGTCCGGCTGGTCGACCAGGGCACGCATATGGTCCTGTGCCGCGAGGACGGCGGCGACGAGTTCGCTGGTCGCCGCGACCTCACCCTTGCGGACGCGGTCGAAGGCCGTTTCGCAATGATGAGTGAAGGCGGCGAGCGCCTCGAAGCCGAACATCGCACCCGAACCCTTGAGGGTATGGAGCCCGCGGAAGACGGCGTCGACGAGATCCTTGTTGTCGAGATCGTGGGTGAGATCGAGAAGACCCGCCTCGATCGCTTCGAGGCATTCGGCAGCTTCCATGCGGAATACGGCAACGGGATCGAGGGTGCTCATCTTCCTAAGACCTTTTTCACGATCTTCACGAGATTCTCGGGGTCGAATGGCTTGGTGAGCCAACCCGTCGCGCCGGCGGCTTTGGCGCGAGCCTTGAGGTCGGCGTCCGATTCCGTCGTCAGGAAGATGATCGGGACGCCTGCCTGCGCCGGCAGCTTGCGCAGTTCCTCGATCATCGTCAGCCCGTCCATGACAGGCATGTTGAGATCGGTCACGATCAGATCGAAGCTGCTGCCCTTGGCTGCCGCGAGGCCCTCTGCCCCATTGACCGCCTCGGTGACGCTGTAACCTGCATTGGTCAGCGTGACCTTGGTGGTCAGGCGAATGCTGGCGGAATCGTCAACGGTCAGGATATTTGCACTCATAACGTCACCTCTTTATGCAACCAGAACTTTTCGTCTTCTTGATCGAAGGAATTGATGAAACCTGCACGTTCAAGTACCTTCAGGACCGAGCCGCTGGCTGGCGAAGAAAGCTTGAACGTCTTTCCCTTGGCTTTTGCTTGACGTCGCGTGGATTCGATGAGTTGAACGAAACTCAAATCTGCTTCCGCACCTTCGGGAATGCTGATGATGATTGTATCGCGGCTATGAAATTCATCGGAGAGCTTGGAGTACAATTCGGACGCATGACGAATACCCAGCACATCCGGCAAATTTATAGATTCGTAATATTGTTTAGGAGCATCCAATGCAGCCTCCTGGGCCAGAGAAATACTTGATGGCCTTTAAAGGACTCTCACGGCAGCGTTAATGGCGGGTAAACAGCGGTTGTATGAAACGGCTGTATAGCGCATCCCGCGACTCCCATTTCTCATCCAGGAAAAGTTGTATTTTTCTCTCAGAATTCAAAAATAAAGCGAGAGAAAACAGCAAGTTAGATAATAATCGCCAGCTATGCAGCTTACGGCGACAAACCCCAACATCTTTCATTAATCACAACGCAGGCGAGTCTGGCGCGTTTACCGGTCGTTTCCATCCTGCCCGTAAAAATAGAGTCAAATTGCCTGTGTTTTAAGAAAAGGTATAAAATTGGCACACGCTGAGGTAACGTCACACGCTGCAGCCTATACGTCGGGGCGAGACATTAGCCAGACCCTGGAATCTGCCCGCGCCCAAGTCGAGGAACGTTTCCTCGAAGGCGGCACGGTGCTGCTGTCGGTGATGGACGTCCTCAACCGTCTGTTGAACTCGCTTGAGAGCGTTACCAAGGCGCTCGACAACGGGGAGTCGAGTGACACCAGTGCCGATCTCCGCGCCACGGTCGAGAGCCTGACGGCGCTGCCGGTCACCGAGGAAAACCGCCAGCAGGCGCTCGTCTCGCTGGCGCAGACCGGAAGGGATCTGCGCAAGCATGTCGCCGACATGCAGGAGACGATGCGTTATCTCAGAACCTTCGCCGTGACCGTCAAGATCACCGGCGCCGGGCTTGCCGAATTTGCCGGCTTCGCCCAGGAGATCCTCGAGCGCATTTATTCCGGCACCGATGAGGTCAACCGTTTCGCCGCTCATCTCGACAGCCTCGAAAAGGAGGTCAAACTTGCCGCCTCCTTGGGCGCCAGCGTTTCGAGAGGTTATGCCGATACCGTCCCGGCCGTCGCGGCGGCGCTGCGTAACGATGCCGCAAAAATCACCGAGCACCGCAAGGACCTCGGCGTCATCGCCCGCGAGGTCGGCGCGATCGCCCGCGGCGTCCAGAGCAAGGTCGCCTCGACATTGTCGGCCCTGCAGATCGGCGATATCACCCGCCAGCGCATCGAGCATGTGCAGGCCACCTTTTCGCTGCTCGAGGATTTCCTTTCCGGCGAGGACGGCGCCCGGCTCGACGCAAGCGCGCGCCAGCGCCTACAGAACATCGTTCATCATCTGACGGCAGCGCAGATGAGCGAGATGTGCGTCGATTTCCAGCGGGATTCGGAAAGCGTCGTCAAGACGATCGCAAGTTTCGACCACGACACGAGAGAGATTCTCAAGCTGCGCGATCAGATGAGCGGCGAGAATGGTGAGGCCGGCGGCAACTTCATGCGCGCGCTGGAATCCAGCGTTTCGGCCGCCCACGAAATCGTCAAGCAGGTCGATACGGCAAGCCGGCAGGCCGACCAGGTGAGCCAGTCGACAATCGGTACGGCCGCCAAGCTCTTCGAGGCGATCGGCAACATCCGCGCCGTCAAGACCGACATCCATTATATGGCGTTGAACACCAACCTGCGCTGTAGCCGCCTCGGCGAAGAGGGCAAGTCGATCAACGTCGTCACCGCCGAGCTGCGTATCTTCGCCGGCAAGCTCGATGATTCCGCCGATGCGATCGTCAACGGCCTGCCCGCGCTCGAAGCCGCGGCCGGTCGCGTGGCCCCGGCGACCGACGCCGGAGCCGGTGGCATGGGGGAGAGCCTGACGTCGGCCGTCGGCAATATCCGCTCCGCCGCCAAGGTCATGGAAAATGAGCTGAAGGTGCTCGCCGAAAGTGGCCGCGAAGTCGCCACCAAGATCAACCTGCTGATCGGCAAACTCGATTTCCAGCGTGATCTCGGCGACGTGCTCGCCCGCTGCGCCAATATGCTCGAAGGCGTCGCCGGTGCCGAGATTGCCGATGTCTCCGATCTCGCCGAGACGATCGCACCGCTCGACCGCAAGATCTTCAAGCTCTACACGATGGTTCAGGAGCGCAATACGCATCGCGATATCATTCCGGCGAGTGACGAGAGCACCGCCGCGCCCGCCGAAACCGCCAAAATCGAAAACGACGACGAAGACCTTTTCGCCGATGCGCTTTTCTGATCTTTGTCGCGGCAAGCGAGCCTCTGCCCGCCGTCAGAGGCGAGCGCAGCGGCTATCGCCGCCGGAACTTGTTGGCCGCATCGATCGCAGCCTTCTGCTGATTGTCTTCTATGCCGAGATAGAAATCCTCGAGGGACGGATCGGCGAGTCCGGCCCGGCGCGACAGCACGTACCATTTCGCCGCCTCGACCGGATTTGGCGGCGTGCCGATAGCGTTGATGTAGAGATGGGCGAGCTTGTTCTGCGCGACGACATTGCCGCCATTGGCGGCAAGTTTCAGCCATTCGAAACCCTTCACGTAGTCCTTCGGTCCGCCGACGCCGTTGACGAGCCAGATGCCGAGATCGAGCTGGGCCGTATCGAAGCCGGCGCGCGCGGCGCGCACCATCCATTCGCGGGCAAGCTGCTTCTTTTCCTCCGGCAGGTCCTTCAGCGATGCATAGATCTGCGCAACGGCATATTGCGAATCCGCAACGCCCTGCTCGGCCGATTTCTCGTAGAAGGGAAGCGCGAGCTTCAGCCCCTTTTCGCCGGGATTGTCGGCGACGAGAATCTGCGCCCAGTTGAATTCCGCTGAGGAATTGCCGGCTTCGGCCGCCTTATGCATGTAGTCGTCGGCCTTGGCCTTGTCGCGCGGGACGCCCTCGCCCTCCATCAGCATCAGCGCATATTTAAACATTGCCGCCGCATCGCCGCCCTCGGCTGCCTTGCCGTACCAGAAGGCGGCGTTCTTCACATCCTTTTTCACCCCAAGGCCCTGCGAAAGGATTTCGCCGATCAGCGTCTGCGCCGCCGGATCGCCGAGCTGGGCGCGCGGCAGCGCCTTGTCCATCGCGCTCAGATAATAGCCGCGCTGATAGGCGCCATAGGCCTCGTCGATCGGCCCCTTGTAATCCTTCTCCGGCGGCAGGTCGGGTAGCTTCGCTCCCATGCGATCGAATACGCCGACACCATCGGAGGGTTTCACGTCTTTGTCGCCAAGCCGGTCGGTGCGGAAGGTCGCAGCCGGCGCCGTGCCGGGCTGGCTGATGACGCTGTCGGGCGCCTGTGCCTGGGCAATATCCGGCTCGGCCGCGATGGAGACGGCCAGGCTGGCGAGGAAATATTTCAAGAGACGGGCGGGCGGGATCGGCATGAGCGCGATTTCAATCCTCAAACCGTGGCGCTTTTTCGTCAAGCATCGCATTGACATCGGCGACGACCGAGGGGGCACGGCCGGGCTCGCCGAAGACCGCCAGCCGCAGCGCCACGAACTCGGCGCCGGTCTCGGCAACCGCAAGCGCCGAGGCCGGATCGGTGCCGCCCATGACGATGCAGGGAATCTCGATCATCGAGGCCCACCATTCGCCGAGCGCAAGGTTCTTTGGATGCGCCTCAGGTTTGATATCGCCGTCGAGCTTGCCGAAGAAGATGTAGTCCGGCCTGACTTCGCCGATCTCCAGCGCATGATGCCGGTCGGCCGCATTACCGCCGCCGACGATCAGCTTCGGTGCGTGCTTGTCGATCGCTTCCGACAGCGCCTCCGCGTTTCCGGAAAGGTGCAGGCCGTCGGCCTTGGCCCGCCCCGCGACGCGGCTGTCGCCGGCAATCAGCGCCGCGGCACCCGCATCCTGGATCAGCGGCACCAGCTTCTCGGCATGTTTCTGGAAGGTGCCGTCGTCGAGCCCGTATTGCGGCAGGATCACCGAGGCGACGTCGCCGCCTTTCAGGGCGTCGGCGATGATCTTTGCCTGCTCGTCGGCATCGGCGATATCGGGTGCGATGAGCACAAGGCGGCAGCGGTTTTCCGGTTCGGTCATGGGGTCTTTCCGTTTCCTGCGAATTCCTCCTCGAAATGGCGGATCCGCACTCGTTTTGTGTGAGTAGTTCCGTTAGAGGAGGCTTGCAAGGGGAGGACGTCGAAAGCATGCCGCAGGACTTATCATTCTATTACGCTGCCGTACCTGCCGTTCTGCTGGTGGGTCTTGCCAAAGGCGGCATGGGCGACGCTTTGTCGCTGATCGGTTTGCCCTTCCTCGCCCTTGTCGTCTCGCCGGTCGAGGCGGCGGCGATCCTGCTGCCGATCCTGGTCTTCATGGACATAATTTCTCTCGTCGTCTGGCGCGGGCATGGCGACTGGGCCACGCTAAAAATCATGCTGCCAGGCGCGATCTTCGGCATCGGGCTCGGCTGGGCGACCTCGGCGATCGTTCCGGGCAATATGCTGCGTATCGTCATCGGAGCGGTGACCATCCTCTTCTGCCTGCGCTATTTCTGGAACAATTTCGGCCCCGGCGCCGGCAAGGTGATTCCGCCGCGCGGCCAGCGGCCGGTGGCGGCCGGTCTCTGGGGCACGTTCTCCGGCTACGGCAGCTTCGTCGCCCATGCCGGCGGCGCCCCCTTCCAGATCTATGCGTTGCCGCTCAAACTGCAGCCGCGCGAATATACCGGCACCAGCGTGCGCTTTTTCGCGATCCTCAACGCCATCAAGCTGATCCCCTATTTCGCGCTCGGCCAGCTCGACACGCACAATCTTGCGACCTCGGCAACGCTTCTGCCCTTCGCGCCTCTCGCTACCCTTGCCGGCGCCTGGTGCGTGCGGCGCATGAGGCCGGAGATCTTCTATCCCTTCATGTATGCCATGGCACTGATCGCCGCCTTCCTGATCGTGCGTGAGGGCCTAAGCGGCTGATAAAGGCCACCCTACGCTGCAACGCACAATTTCCTTGCCGGAACGGCCGGTTTGACGTAGCTTTCCCGGCATGTCGAACACGGACCCTTTCTCTGCGATTGCCGATCCGAACCGGCGGTTTCTGCTGGAAGAATTGCGTCGCGCTCCAAGAACGGTCAACGAGCTCGCCGAAGGCCTGCCGATCAGCCGCCCCGCTGTCTCACAACACCTGAAGGCGCTGCTCGACAGCAACCTGGTCTCGGTGACCTCGGAAGGCACGAGGCGCATCTACACGGTCAACAACCGCGGCTTCGACAAGCTCAATCTATGGCTGGATCAATTCTGGGCCTGATGCGTGTTCCCGCCGTGGACACGATGCGGATCACGTGAACCCGCTTGAATATGCCCCATCGTGAAAGCGCCAGCCGCAATGCCTCAAGCATCGGACTGGCGCAAATCTGGTATGAGATCACCGGATCTTGCTGATTTCAGGCGGAATGGATGGATTTACCTCTTCTAACGCAAGATGATCCACCAGGATCTCTTGGGAGGATTAGTGGACGGATGACTTGAGACGCTGAATCTCGTCCTTGATGCGCAACTTGCGGCGCTTGCATTCGGCAATTTCGGTATCGGAGATCGAGGGAGCTGTTCTGAGCGCGTGCAACTCCTCCTCGAGTGCTACATGCTTCTTCTGGAGTGATTCAAGATGAGCTTCAACTGTCATTTGACCCTTCCTTCCTCTTACCTTTCCCCGGCCATCTTCGTCGGGGACCAAGGTGTCAACCGCCGGACTGTGACACATTTTTGAAGGCTTGTCGAAGGCCAAAAGATGAAGACTCGATGGCAAATTCATGATCAAGACTAACTAGCCGTTACCTGTATTTGGTGATAGGAGCTTGCGGAAATCATCGGCAGATCGGACAAGATCCGAGGACGATAACGGGGAATGCATATGGCCGATCAGGAACAGGCGGATATCAGGCTCATGGTGGCGCGTCTGCGCCAGGAGCACGAAGATTTCGACGCCGCGATCAATGCCATGATCCAGACGGGATGCGATGCCCTGCGGGTCCAGCGCATGAAGAAGAAGAAGCTCGTCATCAAGGACAAGCTCTCCAAGCTGGAAGATCAGATCATCCCTGACATCATCGCCTGAGAGGAATAGCCATAGAGATGACAGACAGACCACCCGTCGCCATCATCATGGGCAGCCAGTCCGACTGGGAGACCATGAAGAACGCCGCCGACACGCTGGAAGCGTTGGAGATCCCTTATGATGCGCGCATCATTTCGGCTCACCGCACACCCGACAGGCTGGTCAATTTTGCCAAAGGCGCGCGCGCGGAAGGTTTCAAGGTCATCATCGCCGGCGCCGGCGGCGCTGCGCATCTGCCCGGCATGGCCGCGTCGATGACGCCGCTGCCGGTCTTCGGCGTGCCGGTCCAGTCGAAAACCATGTCCGGGCAGGACAGCCTGCTTTCCATCGTACAGATGCCGGCGGGCATTCCTGTGGGAACGCTCGCCATCGGCAAGGCGGGCGCCGTCAACGCCGCCCTTCTCGCCGCCGCCGTGCTTGCCCTCTCCGACGAGGAGATCGCCGACCGGCTCGACGAATGGCGCGAACGCCAGAGTGCGGCCGTCGCCGAATACCCGATGGACGACCAATGAACGCAGCAACGATCGGCATTATCGGCGGCGGCCAGCTCGGCCGCATGCTGGCCATTGCCGCCGCCAGATTGAATTTCCGCACGATCATCCTCGAGCCGCAGGCCGACTGCCCCGCCGCCCAGCTCGCCAACCGGCAGATCGTCGCCGCCTATGACGATCCGGCGGCGCTTGCCGAACTCGCGGCCGCCTGCGATCTCGTCACCTACGAATTCGAGAACGTGCCCGTCGCAGCCGCCGAAACGCTTGCTGCGCAGGTCCCGGTCTATCCGCCCGCCAAAGCGCTGGAAGCTGCCCAGGACCGGCTCGTCGAAAAACGCTTCCTCAATGGCTGCGGCATATCAACCGCCCGCTTCCATGCGATCGACAGCCAGGCCGATCTCGAGGCGGCGCTCCAGGATTTCGGCGGCCAGGGCGTGCTGAAAACCCGTCGTCTCGGTTATGACGGCAAGGGACAGAAGGTTTTCCGATCGGCAGCCGACAGTCCTGACGGGGCCTATGCCGCGCTCGGCGCCGTGCCGCTGATCCTCGAAAGCTTCGTCGCCTTCAAGCGCGAGGTCTCGATCATAGCCGCGCGCGCGACCGACGGCACGGTCGTCTGTTTCGATCCTGCCGAGAATGTTCACCGCGACGGCATTCTCCACACTTCGACGGTCCCGGCCTCAATCCCGGCTGCGACGGCCGACGCCGCCCGCCAAGCGGCCGAAAAGATCCTCGCCGCCTTGAATTATGTCGGCGTCATCGGCATCGAATTCTTTGTGCTCGCAGACGGTAGCCTCATTGCCAACGAGATGGCTCCCCGCGTGCACAATTCCGGCCACTGGACGGAGGCTGCCTGCGTCGTCAGCCAGTTCGAACAGCATATCCGCGCCGTCGCCGGTCTGTCGCTCGGCAGTGGCGAGCGGCACTCGGACTGCGTCATGCAGAACCTGATCGGCGACGATATCCTTGCCGTTCCCGACTGGCTGCGGCGACCCGATACGCTGGTCCATCTCTACGGCAAGAGCGATTGGCGCCCCGGCCGCAAGATGGGCCATGTCACCACGGTGACGCCGAAATCGCCGATTTCCCGGTGAGAAAACGCGGCCAAGCCCCGGGAAAAACACCTTCATGCGGTTGACATACATAAGGTGACGGGGTATCTGCTCCCCCACCTAAAGAGCGCGCCCCGACGGCGCGCTTTTGATTGTTAAAGATACGGGCGAATGTGAATTCCCCCATAGAGATCGCGGATCAGAAAAATGAAGATCAAGAATTCGCTCAAGTCGCTCAAGGCTCGCCATCGTGACAACCGTCTGGTTCGCCGCAAGGGCCGCATCTACATCATCAATAAGCTGAACCCGCGCTACAAGGCTCGTCAGGGCTGATTTCGCGCGTCCGGATCGCCTTGCCGCGCGAGCTGCGCACGCAACCATATCCGGTGGGTCGCTACGGTGATCACGTCAAATTTGTTTGATCTTCGGCATTGGCGGGCTAATATGTCCGCCATGCGCTTTTTTGCTTTGACGTCTGCGGCACTGCCGCTCGCTCTGATCCTGCTCACCTCCGCCCTTCCGGCCGCCGCCGCGGAAAAGGACGTCATCGTCGAGCAGAAGAATGTCAACAGCTCGCCGAAACAGCGCCTCGACCAGCTCTTCAGCCAGCTGAAACGCGAGCGCGACCCCGACAAGGCCAGCGGCATCGCCAACGAAATCCGCATGGAATGGAACGATTCCGGCAGCGCCACGATCAATCTCTTGATGCAGTGGGCCGACAAGGCGATCGAGGAAAAACGCAATCCGGCCGCCCTCGACTTCCTCGACGAGGCAATCGCGCTGAAGCCGGATTATGCCGAGAGCTGGAATCGCCGCGCCACGCTGAATTTCATCATGGGCAACTATCGCAAGTCGATGTCCGACATCGAGCACGTGCTGGATCTTGAGCCGCGCCACTTCGGCGCGCTCTCCGGCATGGCGGCGATCCTCAGCAATGCTGGCAACGATCAGCTGGCCTTGAAGGCCTGGGAGCAGTTCCTCACCATCTATCCGGCCGAACGCACGGCGCAGGAACAGCTCAACACGCTGTCGGAAAAACTCGCCGGCAACCGCACCTGATCCTGGCTCGCCGATCTTGACGCGCCCTCGCCGAGCAATTCTCGAACGTCGGGCAAAACAGATGCAACGCTTCGCCCGCCCCGCAGGAACCGCCGCAATTTTCGTCCGTTGAGATCATGTTCGCAGAAGTTTCCGCCCTTCTCGCCCCGCTCGCCGCCGCCATCGGCTATTCCTTCTACAAGGCGCGGCAAATCGAACAGGCATATCCGAATATCGGCGAGCTGACAGATGTCGGCGGCTACCGCATGAACGCCGTCCACATCCCCCGTCCCGAAAATGCGGATCTGCCGGCGCTCGTCTTCATTCACGGCGCCAGCGGCAACCTGCTCGATCAGGTCGTTGCTTTCCGCGCAGCACTCGAGGGCCGGGCGGAAATGCTTTTCGTCGATCGCCCCGGCCACGGCTATTCCGAGCGCGGCGGCCCCGAGAACGCCGTCCCCTCCGGCCAGGCGGATGCGATCGCCCGGCTGATGGAAAAGCGCGGCATCGAGAAGGCGATCATTATCGGCCATTCCTTCGGCGGCGCGATAACCGCGGCCTTCGGCCTGCGCCATCCAGAAAAGACGGCTGGCCTGCTCTTTCTCGCACCCGCCACCCATCCCTGGCCGGGCGGCATCGACTGGTATTATCACGTGGCGACCACGCCTGTTATCGGCTGGCTCTTCAATCACGCAGTCGTCGTGCCGCTCGGGCTGCGCCGGCTGGAGCGCGGCACGCTGAACGTCTTCCGTCCCAATCCACGCCCTGCCGATTACATCGAAAAGACCGGTCCGTCGCTGGTGCTGCGACCCGACGCTTTCCACAACAATGCGGCCGATTTCAAAAGGCTGCTCGCCTATGTAAAGGAGCAGTCGACGCTCTATTCGCAGATCACCGCACCGACCGTCATCATAACAGGCGACAGCGACGAGATCGTCTGGGAACACCTGCATTCACGCGGCCTTGCCCGCGATATATCGGGATCTGAGCTCATCACCGTTGCCGGCGTCGGCCATAAGCCGGATTACCTCGCAACCGATGTCGCCATCGCCGCCATGGAAAAGATCGCCGGCAAGCCGCGCGACCTGCAGGCAATCGCTCGCAGGGCCGAGGAAAGGCTTGCCGCCGCATCAACCGATCGTTTGGCCGAAACCGCACCGTCGCTGGCGCCGAGCGCGCTGCACGGCACATGACTTCTCCGGCTTGGAATTTTCCGCCGACAAGACGATCCGCAGCCCGCGGGACATCTGCTTCATGTGCCGAAACGCAGACCGCCATCGCAGGTGAGGACATGGCCACTCATGAAGCCGTTTCCGACCAGGAAAGCGATCGCCTCCGCGATATCCTCCGGCCTGCCGACACGGCCGACCGGCGTGCGGCCGGCGAAATCCGCAAAGACGCCGTCGCGTTGCTCCGGCGCCAGGAAACTCCACCAGGGCGTATCGACGACACCCGGGGAGACACCATTAACGCGCAACGGCTTCAGTTCCGCCGCAAGCACCGGCACCATCGCCTCGATGCCGGCGTTGACGGCCGCAAGTCCCGCCGTGCCGGGCATTGCGGCCTGGGCGCTGACCGCCGAGACGAAGGTGATGCTGCCGCCCGGCTGCAGGAATGGTAATGCCGCCTGGGCCGCAGCCGCATGCGGAATAAGCTTACTCCGGAATCCGGCGAGCAGATCCGCCATGTCGAGCGTGGCGAAGGGTCCGGCGCCATGGCCGCTTCCCATCGCCAGCACCAGATGAGCGAACGCACCGATCCGGTCGAAAGCCTCGCCAAGTGCGGAAAGCTCCGACGCATCGAGCACGAGGTTGCGGATATCGCCGTTGAGCGAAGCCTTCGCGGCGGCGAGCTTTTCGCCGTCGCGGCCCGCGATGGTGACCGTATACTCCTGTTTCAAAAGTAATTTTGCCGTGGCAAAGCCGATGCCGGAAGAACCGCCGATGACGACCACATGCTGCAATGACATGATGCTGCTCCTTGAATTGATCGAGCCGCATGCACTTCAATCGCCTGCGACACCTGCATCATGCGTGCCCTGAAAACTCCAAACAGTTCCGATTTTATCCTGGTATCGATACTGATATGATTGCCGTCATGGACCAAAGAGCCGACACATTCGAAGCCCGCCGCCGCGAGTTCGCGGCCTTCCTGCGCTCCCGTCGCGAACGGCTGACGCCGTCCGATGTCGGCCTGCCAGAAGGCTTTCGGCGGCGCACGCCGGGTCTGCGCCGTGAAGAACTCGCCATGCTCGCCGGTGTCGGCACCACCTGGTACACATGGCTGGAGCAGGGCCGTGACATCAGACCCTCCGCACAGGTGCTCAACGCCCTTGCCGACGCGCTGCGCCTCGATGAAGCCGAGCGGCAGCATCTCTTTACTCTCAACAATCGCCAGCCACCGCAGGCAATATCCTCGACGCCGGAATGTGTCGACGAGCCGCTGCAGCGCATGCTCGCCAACCTGACCCATCAGCCGGCCTATGTGCTCGGCCGCCGATGGGACGTGCTCGCCTGGAACCGTGCCGCCGAGGTGCTTTTCGGTGGTTACGATACGCTGGACGGCGACGAGCGCAACATCATGCATCGCCTCTTCGCCGACCCCGCGCATCGCAGGCTGCTTGTCGATTGGGAGGCGGTTGCCCGCATGTCGCTGGCGATGTTCCGCGCCGACAGCGCGCGTTATGCCGGCGATCCGGACTTCGAGCGGCTGATCGCGCTGCTGAAACAGGCGAGCGGCGAGTTTCGGGACTGGTGGCAGCGCCACGAGGTCGTCAGCCCGCTATCCGGCGTCAAACGCATCGATCATCCGACAAAAGGCCGCATGTGCTTCGAGCATACCGGTCTGACCGTGACGAACCGGCCGGAGATGAAGCTCATCGTCTATACGCCGCTCGATGACGACGACACCAACAGGAAACTCGCCGAACTCCTCGCATAAAGGCGAATCCTTTGCATTGCCTCGGGCTGAGGCAGTCCCATATGTCTTTCCATCATTGTCCACAGGAGGGGAAACCATGGGCCGCCTGCATATCGGGACGATCTCCGTCATATCAGCGCTGTCGCTGAGCCTGACCACGGCCTTCGCCGCATCGCCGGCGCCTGTCGAAGCCGAGCACGGCATGGTCGTCACCGCCCAGCATCTGGCGACCGATGTCGGCGTCGAGGTGCTGAAAAGCGGCGGCAATGCGGTCGATGCTGCGGTCGCCGTCGGTTATGCGCTGGCTGTCGTCTATCCTTCGGCCGGCAATCTCGGCGGCGGCGGCTTCATGACCATCCGCCTGAAGGACGGCACGAAGACCTTCCTCGATTTCCGCGAACGCGCGCCGCTCGCCGCAACGAAAACCATGTATCTCGATGCCAAGGGCGATATCGTGCCGCGCGCCAGCCTCGACGGTTATCTTGCCGTCGGCGTTCCCGGCTCCGTCATGGGATTGGAGACGGCGCGCGAGAAATACGGCACCCGACCCCGTGAGGATCTGATCGCCCCGGCGCTCCGCTTCGCTAGGGAAGGTTTCACGCTGGAACAGGGCGACTCCGCTGGTTTCGCCGGCAATGCCAAACGCCTCGCCAGGGATGAAGAAGCGGCGAAGATCTTCCTGAAACCGGATGGCAAGCCCTATGCCTCGGGCGAAAAACTCCAGCAGCCGGATCTCGCGGCGGTGCTCTCGGCCATCTCTGAAAAAGGCCCCGACGCCTTCTACAAGGCCGCACCCGCCGAGGCGATCGTCAAGGCAAGCCAGGCCAAGGGCGGCGTCCTTGCCAAGGAGGATTTCGAGCAATATGCCGTGCGCGAACTGAAGCCGATCGAGTGCAATTACCGCGGCTACGACATCATCTCGTCGCCGCCCCCTCCTCCGGCGGCGTCATCATCTGCGAGATATTGAACGTTCTTGAGGGATACCCGCTCTCCTATCTCGGCTACGGCTCGGCCGAAACGGTCCACGTCATGGTTGAGGCGATGCGTTACGCCTATGTCGACCGCAATGCTGCCCTCGGCGATCCTGATTTCGTCGAGAACCCCGTCGAAAAGCTGCTGGACAAGAGCTATGCCAAGGAGATCGCCGCAAAGATCGATCCCTACAAGGCCGGGACCTCGGCGAACCTGAAACCGCTCGGTGGTAAGGAAAGCACCGAGACGACGCATTATTCGATCATAGACGATCAGGGCAATGCCGTTGCCGTCACCTATACGCTGAACGGTTCCTTCGGCGCGGCCGTCGTGGCGCCGGGCACCGGCGTCCTTCTCAACAACGAGATGGACGATTTCACCTCGAAGCCCGGCGTGCCGAACCTCTACGGCCTTGTGCAGGGAGAGGCGAACGCCATCGCGCCTAAGAAAACGCCGCTCTCCTCGATGAGCCCGACGATCGTCACCCACGATGGCAAACCCTTCATGGTGATCGGCAGCCCCGGCGGCTCGCGCATCATCACCATCACGCTGGAAGCGATCCTCAACGTCGTCGATTTCGGCATGGATATCAGCCAGGCGGTCAACGCCCCGCGTTTCCATCATCAATGGCAGCCCGACAAGATCTATCTCGAGCCTTATGCGCTTTCGCCGGATACCGAAAAGACGCTTGCCGCCATGGGCTACAGCTTCGATGGCGGCAATGACGGGCCGGTCTGGGGGCAGGCCGCCGGTATCCTCGTCGGCGGCAAGAGCCTTGCCGCCATCGCAAAAGGCGGCGGCGCACGGTATAACGGCGCCATGGACAGCCGTGCGGCGGAAGGATCGGCCAACGGCTATTGACCAGCCGATGACGAGCGTAAGACCATTCGTGTCACGGTGACAAAGTCACCGTTCACAAACGGCTTGCCTCGCCCTATGCATGATCGAATTCCGCAAGCAGGACGATTCCCGAATGGCCAGCATTGAAATGATCGTTGCCGCCCGCGCCCGCCTGCGCGGTCATGCCAGACGTACGCCGCTTCTCTCCTCCCCCTTCCTGAACGAGATCGCCGGCCGGCGCCTGTTCGTGAAGGCGGAATGCCTGCAGCATTCCGGCTCGTTCAAGTTCCGCGGCGGCTGGTCTGCCGTCTCCGGTCTCGATCCGGCCATACGCGCAAGAGGCGTCATCGCCTTCTCCTCCGGCAATCATGCGCAGGGCGTCGCGCTTGCCGCCAAGCTGCACGGCGTGCCCTCCGTCATCATCATGCCGAGCGATGCGCCGAAGCTTAAGATCGCCAACACCCGCGCGTTCGGCGCCGAAGTGGTGCTCTTTGATCGCGCCAACGAGGATCGCGACGAAATCGGCGCGAGGCTTTCGGCAGAACGCGGCCTGACGCTGATCAAGCCGTTCGACGAGCCGCTCGTCATTGCCGGCCAGGGCACGACCGGCCTCGAAATCTCCGAACAGGCCGAAGACGAAGGCATCACATCAGCTGAAGTCCTCGCTCCCTGCGGCGGCGGCGGATTGACCTCCGGCATCGCGCTCGCCCTTGAAGCCAGCGCCCCAGGCTTTCGCGTCCGTCCCTGCGAACCCGAGAATTTCGACGACGCCACCCGCTCGCTCGCCTCTGGCAGGATCGAGCGCAACGCCTCGATATCGGGCTCGATCTGCGACGCGATCCTCACGCCGCAGCCTGGTAATATCACCTTCCCGATCTTGAAGCGCCTTGCCGGCCCCGGTATCGTCGTCACCGATGAAGAGGCACTGCGCGCCATGGCACTCGCCTTCTCGCGGTTGAAGATCGTCGTCGAGCCCGGCGGCGCCGTGGCGCTCGCCGCCGCGCTTTTTCACGGCGAGGCATTGGAAAGCGAAACCGTCGTCGCCGTCACCTCGGGTGGCAATGTCGACTCCGATATCTTCGCCATGGCGTTGGAACGCTTCGGCTGAAATGGACCGGCGGCTTGGTCAGGCCGCCTTGTAACGTTGCGCCGGCGCGGTACGTGAAAGGTTCGGCATCAATGCCTGGCGCGCCTGTTCATAGGCGGCCAGCAGACCGGCATCCTCGAGTGCGGGGATCGTCGCGAATTCGCCCTGCTTGAGGCCTGCGAGCGAGGCATCGACCATATCTTCCGCCGACATCACGATCTCATCAGGCAGGTGCTCGACAGGCGTGCCGGCGATGCCCCAGAACTCAGTCGCGGTGGCGCCCGGCAGAACCGCCTGGATACGGATGTTCTTTTCTGCCAGTTCATGCTTCAGCGACTGACTGAAGGCAAGCACGAAGGCTTTCGTACCGCCATAGACGCCGTTCAATAGTTCCGGCGCGATCGCGACGACCGAAGCGATGTTGATGATCGTACCGCCGCCGCGCGAGACGAAACCGGGAACGGCGGCATAGGTCAGCCGCATCAGCGCCGTCACGTTGAGCTCGATCATCTCCTGCATCTTGTCGACATCGGCAGAAAGCAGCGGCGCCGTTCCCCCGAAGCCGGCATTGTTGACGAGAAGGGTGATGCTCTTGTCTTCTTTCAGCACGCGCTCGACGCGGGCTAAGTCCGCCTTGCTGCCGAGATCGGCGACGAGGGTCTCGACCATCCTGCCGGTCTCCGTCGTCAGCCGGCTTGCCAATGCCTTCAGCCGCTCTTCATTGCGGGCGACGATGATCAGATCGTAGCCCTGCTGCGCCAGCCGGTGGGCATAAATCGCGCCGATGCCCGAGGATGCGCCGGTAACGAGCGCCGTACCCTTATATTCCTGTGTCATGCTCGGTCTCTTTCGTTGCGCTGACCCATGCCTGCGCCTCCAGAGAACCATACGCCAGCTTGTCGGCGTCCTGAATGTCATATATACCACCTTTTAGGACATTGGAGGTTCAGCCATGCAGCACATCGCTTTCCTGCTCTATCCCGGCTTTCAGATCATGAGCCTGGCCGCCGTCTCGGTCTTCGAGTTCACCAATCTCGAACTCGGCCGGAAGGCCTATGACATCACCTACATCTCCGAGGCCGGCGGCACACTGCGCACCTCGCTCGGAATGTCGGTCGAGACCGAACCTTTCGGCGATCCGGCCTTTGACACGCTGATCGTCGTCGGCGCACCCGACCTCGTCTTGCCGAAGCCTGGCGAAATCACCTTCATTCGCGCCGCACTGGGTGCCTCTCGCCGCGTCGCTTCGATCTGCACCGGCGCCTTCTTCCTCGCCGAAGCCGGCATTCTTGATGCTCGCCGCGCGACGACACATTGGTGCCTCGCCCGCGAGATGAAGGCGCGTTACCCGAAAATCAGGGTGGAGGAGGATCGCATCTTCATCATCGACGGTTCGGTCTGGACATCCGCCGGCATGACCGCCGGGATCGACCTTGCGCTGGCGATGGTCGAGAAGGACCACGGCATCGAGGTCGCCCGCGCCATCGCACGCATGCTCGTCGTCTATCACCGCCGCGCCGGCGGTCAGTCGCAGTTTTCCGCGCTGCTGGAGCTCGAACCGAAATCGGACCGCATTCAGAAGGCGCTGGATTTCGCGCGCAGCAATCTGAAATCCCAGCTTTCGGTGGAAGAGCTGGCGGAAGCCGCTCATCTCAGCCCCCGCCAGTTCAGCCGCGCCTTTCGCGCCGAAACCGGCCAGTCGCCGGCCAAGGCCGTCGAGAACTTAAGGCTCGAAGCCGCAAGGCTGATGATGGAGCAAGGCCGCCATCCGATCGACGTGGTCGCCGACGAGACCGGCTTTGCCGATCGCGAACGCATGCGCCGCGCCTTCCTGCGCGTCTTCGGTCAGCCGCCCCAGGCGATCCGCCGCAACGCCCAGCTGGAACGGCAGATGTGAGCACCCGGTCTGCGACGACCGCGTGCTTTTTGCTCGCTGCTACAGGTCAAGCGCCCGGCGGATCGCGATCTCGACCGGCGAATAGCCGCCGTCCTCCCGGTCGAGCCGAAGAGGTTCGGAAGGCGCAAGGCCGGGCTGCGCCATGAAACGCGGCTCTTTGCCGCGATGCATCTGCGCCGCATGGATGAGGAACGGATGGCAGAGATACACCGTGCCTGCCGAACCTGTCGCCAACGCCAGCGGCCGGTCCTCCCCCACATGTTCCAGCCAGAGGTGCGCCATTCCCGCCTCGCCCGCGGGTGCCAGGAGGCGTGCGATATCCTTGTGCGAGCCGACGCGAATGCGGGTCGGCGCGTCCTCCGGCCCGACATCCGAGAACAGGAAGAGCATCAGGAGCGCCCGTCCGCGTGAGGTGACGTTTACCCGCCAGGCGGAAAAGTCCCGCTCCTCGTTCGGATCGGAATGCTCGCTTGGAAAGCTCAGATCGACATGCCAACCGGTGTCGCCTGGATCATCAGTGTGGGGAAAACGGACCGGAAAACTGCCGAGCCCATCGCGCGGCTCCCAGCGCCCGGCGCCGACGAGCTGGTCGAAAGCGGACTGCAGAACGGGCGTATTGACGGCCTTCTCGAACGGCCCGCCACCGTATCCGGCAAGCCGCACGACCGGCTCCGCCCATGTGCTTGGATTGTCGGCATCGAAGGGAATGTCGCGCCACATGATGGCACGGGCTTCCTCGGCCAGCGCGCGAGGAAAAGCATCATCGATCCTGACGAAACCATCCTCGATGAATTGCTCGATCTGCGCGGCGCTGAGCGCCGGCGGGTAAACAGCTGGTGTCATGAAATATCTCTCTATCGCCAAACCTGCCGGCTCTTTCATTGGCCAGATGCAGGGTGCTTACAGCCAACGGCAGCGTACCAGCCGAAGGCTAGCAAGCGGCCGCATCTCCTGACGCCCGAAGGCGGAGCCTTAGAGGCTCAGGAAGAAGACCGTAGCGATATTGAGAGTCGTCATCGTCATGGCAACAAAGCTACAGCCGCGTGCCTGAGGGGTCAATGCTGGGATATCAGGCCATTACTCCCAGGCAGGGCGGCACGCACCGACTGTTGCACGAGCTCGGCAAGCCGCGCCGCGGCTGGTTGCAGTTCGGCTTCGGCCCGGTGCAGGACCAGCCCGAGCTTCGGCAAAGCAGGCAGACCGATGGCCTCGGGCTGAAGCGTCCGGACCTTTGCCGGCAAACCGACCGGCGTACGGATGGTCACACCGAGGCCGGCCGCCGTCGCGGCCCAGAGGCCACCGAGACTGGGGCTGACAAAGGCGAGCCGCCAGGAAATGCCGGCCTCGTCGAGCGCCCGAGTGGCCGCATTGCGCAGCAGGCACGGCGCCTCCAGCGAGGCGAGCGGCATTGGCTCGCCGCTCGCGGCACGCCAGCCCGGCTGCCCCTCTGCTGGGCCGATCCAGCACATCGGCACCTCGCCGATCGCCTCACAATGTGCCGTCAGCGTTCCATCGCTCCAGGCGAGCGCCAGATCGAGCTTGCCCGAGGTGACGCGATCGAGCAGTTCGGCATTGCGCACGACTCGGGCCTCGATGCGCACCTTCGGATGGGCGCGCGCGAAACGCCCGAGCACGTCAGGCAGCAGGTTCTCGCCGAAATCCTCCTGCAGACCGAGCCGCACCCAGCCCTCCAGCTCGACACTGTGAACGGCCGCCGCCGCTTCGTCGTTGAGATCCAGCAACCGTCTGGCATAGCCAAGCATCGTCTCGCCGGCATCGGTCAGCGCCAGCCCACGCCCCGACTTGCGGAAGATCGGCGTACCCGCCTGCTCCTCCAGCTTCTTCAACTGTGCGCTGACGGCCGAAGTCGACCGCCCGAGCTTTTCCGCCGCCTTGGCGAAATTGCCGAGTTCGATACCTGTCGAAAAGGTTCGAAGCACATCGAGATCGAAGATTGTCCGTCGCATCGGATAGTCCTGATTTTTGGGATCATTGATTCAAAAAATTCTGATTTTCAGCATTATCGTGCTGTGCGATGGTTTCGTTGTCAAGGCCGGGGACCGGCCAGAACCATGGAGAACCCGATGCCCTTCGTTCGCATTTCTCTTCGTAAAGGCAAGTCGCCGGACTACCTCACAGCGCTCGCCGACAATATCCAGCGCGCCCTGGTCGAGACTTTCGACGTGCCCGAAAACGACCGCTTCCAGGCCATCCACCAGCACGACGAGAATGAGCTGATCTTCGACCGCAGCTATCTCGCAGGTCCGCGCTCGAGCGATTTCGTCTACATCTCGATCACGATCGGCAGGCCCCGCACGGCCGAGATGAAGGCAGCGCTCTACCGGCGGCTCGCCGATCTTCTGGCTGTTTCGCCCGGCCTCCGGCCTGAGGACATCATGATCGTCATCAGCACGAGCTCGCCTGATGACTGGTCCTTCGGCAACGGCATCGCCCAGATGACCGATCCGGACTGGCGACTACAGGTGGCCGGAGGCCGGCAATGAACGCTTCGAACCCGAAAACGATGACCGTGAGCCGTCCCGGCAAGGTGGTCCGCTCGCCGGAGGGCGTGGCAACCGCACCTTTCTGGGTGGAGATGCTGCTCGAAGGCGCCGACGGCGAGAACACCGCGATGCGCGCCACGCTCGATCCCGGCACCATCACCCGCTGGCACACCCATCCCAGAGGGCAATTGCTCTATGTGCTTTCGGGACAGGGCCTGGCGCAGAACGAGGGCGGCCCGGTCGAAGAACTGCGCGCCGGCGATGCGGTCTGGTTTGCGCCCGGCGAACGCCATTGGCATGGCGCTGCCGATGACAGCCCCTTCAGCTATATCAGTATCCAGCCGGCGGAAAACGGCAGCTTTGTCGAATGGCTCGATCCAGTGGAGGCTCAGCCATGATCGCCATGCAATACAGCTTTACCCTGCCGGCCGATTACGACATGTCGATCATAGACCGCCGCATCCGCGATAAGGGGCCGCTCCTCGACGGCTTCCCCAATCTCGGTTTCAAAGCCTATCTCAGCGCCCGGAGGGGCGAGTTCGGCAGCCGCGACAATCTCTATGCGCCCTTCTACCTCTGGCAGAAGCCGGAGGGGGCAAGCGATTTCCTCTGCAGCCCGGGCTTCGAAGCGCTCACCAGTGCCTTCGGCCGGCCGCAAGTGAAGACCTGGATTGTCTGGGAGGCGCAATTCTCGCCCGATATCGGCGCCGCCGCGTTCGCGACCCGCAATATCCTGCAGACGGAACCCCACGCACCGCTTGCCGATCTCCGGCGAGCCGAAAGCGCAGAGGCCGAAGCCGATGTGGCGGCGGGCGCGCTCGCCTCCGTCTCCGGCTTCGAGCCGACAACATGGACCCGCGTACGTTTCAGCTTATGGCGGGAACCTCGCGAGATCGGCGAACACACACAGGCCTATCGCGTCGGCCATATGTCCTTGGCCCGATGAGTTCAGGCGGTAGCCCGGCGATAAAAGGCAAGCGATCCCGCAAGGGCGAGCAGCGCCCCGCCGCAGGCACGCTCCAGCCACATGGCGCCTGACGTCTTCAGGAAGCGCACGGCCTGCGAACCGAAGAAGGCGTAGCCGAACATGATGATGAAATCGAGTGCGGCAAAGACGAGCGCGAGCACCGCATATTGCCCTGCCTGCGGCTGGGTTGGATCGATGAACTGCGGCAGGAAGGCCGAGAAGAACAGATAGCCCTTCGGGTTGGTCGCCGCGACCATGAAGCTCTTCAGCCCGATCGAAAAGGTCGATCTCGCACCCGCCGATGCGCCAGCGTTCAGCGCCGCATCGATCGTGCCTTTCGAGCGTAGCAGCATGATGCCGAGGAAGGCGAGATAGGCGGCGCCCGCCCATTTCAGCATCGAGAACCAGAATTCCGATGCCGCAAGCAGCGCCCCGAGCCCGATCGCCACGGCGCCGATCAAAACGAAATCGGAAAGCACCGCGCCAACCATGCCGGCGACCGCCCTGCGCAGGCCATGCCGCGAACCGTTGGTCAGCGCCAGCAGAACCGTCGGTCCCGGCGTGGCGATGCCGACGAAGGAAACGGCTGCAAAAGCCAGAAGCGTGACGATATCCATGATGACCCCTCCGAACCCAGGAATCGAAACTTGCACACGCCGCGATCCTTGGCAATGCCTCGTCTCATGAACGAAAAAGCCCGCCGCCTCTTCAGGCAGCGGGCTTTCGAAGGGAAGCGATCGGATCAGATGCCGCTCTGGCCGTCCGAGCCGATATAGGCAATGCGGATCATGTTGGTGGCGCCGGGCGTGCCGAGCGGCACGCCAGCCGAAATGATGATGCGGTCGCCAGGCTTGCCGAAGCCTTCGTCCGCGACGATGCGGCAGGCGCGGTTGACCATGTCGTCGAGATCGGTCGCGTCATGGGTGACGACGCAATGCAGGCCCCAGACGATGGCAAGGCGGCGCGCCGTCTTGATGATCGGCGACAGCGCCAGGATCGGCACCTGCGGGCGCTCGCGCGAGGCGCGAAGGCCTGTGGTGCCCGACGAGGTGTAGCAGACGATGGCCGACAGCTTCAGCGTCTCGGCAATCTGGCGGGCGGCGAGCGAGATCGCGTCGGCGCCGGTCGCTTCCGGCTGGGCGCGCTGGGCATAGATGATCCCGGGATAATGCGGCTCGCGCTCGATGGCGGTGGCAATCGACGCCATGGTCGAGACCGCCTCGACAGGATAGTCGCCCGAGGCCGATTCGGCCGAGAGCATGACGGCATCCGCACCTTCGAAGACAGCGGTGGCGACGTCGGAGACTTCGGCGCGCGTCGGCACCGGCGCCGAGATCATCGATTCCAGCATCTGCGTGGCGACGACAACAGGCTTGCCCGAACGGCGGCAGGCGCGGATCAACTGCTTCTGGATGCCCGGAACCGATTCGAGCGGCATTTCGACGCCGAGGTCACCGCGGGCAACCATCAAGGCGTCGGAAAGCTCGATGATCTCCTCGATGCGCTCGAGAGCCTGCGGCTTTTCGATCTTCGACATCAGGCCGACGCGGCCGCGGGCGATCTTGCGCACTTCGGCAAGGTCGTCGGGACGCTGAACGAAGGAGAGCGCTACCCAATCGACATCGTCGGTGGCAAGCACCGCGTCGAGATCGGCGCGGTCCTTGTCCGTCAGCGCACCGACGCCGAGCAGCGTGTCGGGAAGGCTGACGCCCTTGCGGTCGGAGATGCGCGTGCCCGAAATCACGGTCGTCACGATGCTCTTGCCGTCGCACTTTTCGGCACGCAGCGCGAGCTTGCCGTCGTCGATCAGCAGGCGGTGGCCAGGCTGCACCGATTCCAGAATCTCGGGATGCGGCAGATAGACGCGCGTGGCGTCGCCGAGCGCTTCATTGTTGTCGAGCGTAAAGGTCTGGCCGGGTTTCAGGTCGACCTTGCTGTCGGCGAACTTGCCGACGCGCAGTTTCGGTCCCTGCAGGTCAGCCAGAATGCCGATCGGCCGGCCGGAGCGCGCCTCGACCGAGCGGATGCGCTGGATGAGCGTGCGCATCAGGTCGTGGCTCGCATGGCTCATATTGATGCGGAAGACGTCGGCACCGGCCTGGTGCAGCTTCTCGATCATCGATTCCTCGGAGGAGGCAGGCCCGAGGGTGGCGAGGATTTTAATTTTGCGATTACGCTTCATCAATTCTGACTTTCTTGCGTCCCTGGGGTGTCGGAGAGTTGGACCATCCAGCTGCCCTGGCGGCCCGTGTCGTATTCCTTGAATCCCATCTTCTGGTAACCCCGGGCATAACAATCCTGCACACCCGTGATCTTGAATTCGTTTTCCGCTACGCACATCTGTACGTCACCCGTCCATCGTCCTCCCCGGGCGGCGTCCTCTGCATAGAGGTAATAATAACGCGACTGCAATTCTCCCTCGATCAGCGTGGCGCAAGTCGTTGCCGGCACCTGCCACCAGCCTTCCGTAATCCAGCCGTCCTTGGCCCGATAGCCGATCGCCACGCCGACGAGATTCTGCGTTCCGTTGCAAACGCGAAAATCCGCGCGCGCGGCATCTGCGATGAAGAACGGCATGGCGGCTGCAAGAGCGAACAATGCGAGACGGACCAGCGGCCCGGACCGCGTGAGGAAACTTGGCGCGGCTTGGATCAACACGGCTCCCAAATAGCTCCACGGTTATTCGTTGTCCGTGTCTTCTTGCGCCGCCGTCATGCGAAAGTCAACGCAATGCTAATCGATTATATTTCCTTTCATAAACTGCTCGTTGAGCGTTCATATCCGCCACTTACCGCCTGCCGCGCTTGAACCGGCCGCAACCTCATGCGATCACTAGGTCCGACTGCGCAATGACGAACGGCAATTCCTTCATGGACGACTTCCAATCCTTCGAAATCCTATCCGGAAAACATGACAAAGGCATGGTGATCCTCGCGGACCATGCGATGAACCGTCTTCCCGCCCGATATGAGAGGCTCGGCCTGCCAGAGTCTGCCTTTGCCCGTCACATTGCCTATGACATCGGCATCGAAGGCCTGACGCGGCAGCTTTCGGCAAAGCTCGACGTTCCCGCAGTGCTCGGCGGCTTCTCGCGGCTGTTGATCGACCCGAACCGCGGCGAGGACGATCCGACACTGATCATGAAAATATCGGACGGCGCCGTCATACCTGGCAACCATCCGATCACGCCTGAGGAGTGGGACTACCGCATCGAAGCCTTTCACCGCCCCTATCACGGCGCTGTGGCCGAAACGATCGACAAGGTGGCGAATGCCACCGGCAGGGCGCCACTGGTGCTGTCGCTGCATTCCTTCACACCGGCCTGGAAGAGCATTCCCCGGCCCTGGCACGCCGCGGTCCTCTGGGACAGCGACCGGCGCGCCGTCAGCCCGCTGCTCGACATGCTGCGCGCCGACCCTGATCTGGTCGTCGGCGACAACGAACCCTATGACGGCGCGCTGAAGGGCGATACCATGTACCACCACTGCATGGTCACAGGCATTCCCCACGCGCTGCTCGAGGTGCGCCAGGACCTGATCGCCGACGAGGCCGGCATATCGGCATGGGCCGGGCGGCTGGCGCCGATCTTTGCGGCGATGAATGCCGATCCCGCCTTGCACGCATATGACGTGCACCTGTCGCGCACCGGCCCCTATTGAATATGAAAGGAGAGCGAGATGACCGCGCTCAGCAAGGAACAGCAGACCGAATTCGAGGCCGCCGCCTTCCGTCGCCTTGTCGCACATCTTCGCGAACGCAGCGACGTCCAGAATATCGACCTGATGAATCTGGCGGGCTTCTGCCGCAACTGCCTGTCGAACTGGTATCGCGAAGCCGCCGAAGCCGAAGGCGTCGCGGTAAGCAGGGACGAATCACGCGAAATAGTCTACGGCATGCCCTACGAGGACTGGAAAAAACTCCACCAGAACGAGGCCTCGCCTGTGCAAAAGGCCGCTTTTGAACTGAACAACCCGCACAAATAGCTCGGGCAGCCGCGAACGGGCTTGACCGTGACGCCGCTTTCGCGGCAGTCACTGGCATCCAAAAAACGATCATCCAATCAGGAGAACACGATGTCTGATGCTCATGGCGTCGCCCGCGATCAGCTTCGCGCTTTCATCGAGCGCATTGAACGGCTGGAAGAAGAAAAGAAGACCATCGCCGACGATATCAAGGACGTCTACGGCGAAGCCAAAGGAATGGGCTTCGATACCAAGATCCTGAAGAAGGTCGTGGCGCTGCGCAAGAAGGACGAGCAGGAGCGCATGGAAGAGGAAGCGATCCTCGACACCTACCTGCACGCGCTCGGCATGATCGAAGCCCCGCCGGAAGGCTGATCCGCCGATATCGCCGATTTCGATAAAAGCCGCCGGACCTTCCGGCGGCTTTTCTTTCTCAGACTGATCTACCGTCAAGCCGTCCGATCAAGTCCAATTGCATGACTACATCGGTCTGCGGATCGTCGCCAACCATGAATGTCGTGCTGCCTGTCGCAGCAAATCCGGCCCGCTTGTAGAATGCCAAGGCTCGACTGTTCCGCTCGAACACCGTCAGTTCCAGGTGGGTTGCACCACGCTGAGCAGACTCCCCGATAGCAGCGTCGAGAAGACCGCCGGCCAAGCCGCGTCCCCTCCACTCGGCATCGACGTAAATTCGATTGAGAAGAGCAGAGGCCCCATCGGCTGAGCGCAACACCACATCGGCATATCCGATGATCAGATCGTCGGATATCGCGACAAAAACCGCGGCTGACGGGTTGGCGATCTCGGCCTCTTGCCGTTCCGTACTGAAATTCTTGTCGATATAGGATTCGAGATCGGACGCTGCCGTGTCGCTGCCGTAGGTGTCGCGGAACAGTCGCGCCGCGAAGCCGGACAAGGCCCTGGCATCAGATCGGCGCGCGCGTCTGATCACCGATGCGGCTGGCAAAGCATGCTCTGTCACGGCATCTCTCCCTTCGCCCCTCAAGGGGATTGAGCGCGCAGAATGCTTCAGGAAGACATTTTCGGCAAGGATATTAGCTGCAAGCGGGCTGGGCGCCATTGCATCCATGGATCGACAACTAGCCAGTGGCTGCCGATCGCCTCGGCAGCTTTCGATACCAGATGATCGGCAGCTCAATTGGTGTTGAACTTGCGCACTTCCATGAAGTTGACGGCGGTGCCGCTGAAGCGGGCCGGATCGACCGAGGCGGTCTTGACGTTGAAGCCCTCGGCATAGACTGCGGTCGGCTGGGCGCGCATCGTCTGACTGACGAAGCGCGGCGCCTTGACCTGCTTGGAAGCCATTTCGAGGCGGGCGTTGGTCAGCGCCCACTGCGAGATCATCTTCTGCGTCAGTTTCGGTTCGGTGCGCACCGTTGCACGGCCGGCATCCGCCGCGGCGGCTTCCTTCTGCGTCGGGCGTCCACCCTTGGTCGGCAGGGCCTGCGCTGCGGCGCCTGCGGCGGCGGGTGCGTCGAACGCATCGCCGAAGCTCGCCGATTTCGTCGCCGGCGCCAATGCGGCGACCTGCAGTGTCGGCTTTGCCGGAGGCGCCTTTTCCTGCGGCATCGCAGCGGCAATGGCCTGCTCAACGCTCATCTGCGGCTGATGCGAAGCAACCTGGCTTTCCGCAGCCTTGTTGTTCTGCTGCTCAAGCGCCGCTGCGACGGCAGGAGAGAGTTCATCCTGATCGGCCTCGTCGGCCTCTGCTTCCGGGTCCGCATTGGCCGCGGCAAGCAGGTTCTCGGCAACGGCAGGGCGTTCGACGGGTGTGGGAACCGGCAACCCGTTCTGCATGTTCGGATCGACCGAGGCGACCTCGGCGTCGCCGGGCGCCCGACGCTGACCGAGTAGCGACGGAACCGGAATGCTGTAGGCGCTGAGATCGGCAAACTGCTGCGGCTGGGCCTGATCGGCTGGAAGTGCTGCGGCAAGGGCCTGCTGAGCGGCATTACCCGACGACGGCGCTACGAGAGCGCTCGCCACTTCGCTGCCGGCCGGCTGATTGCTGAATGCCGGGCGAACCTGCGGCACCGGCGCGTTCAAATCGGCAACTTCGGTCTGTTGCGGCTCGGCAGGAGCCGGCTCGGCGGCCTTCGGCGGCGTCGCCTTGGCAACGGCGACAGGAGCGGAATCATCCGAATCGTCTTCCTGCTCGTCCGCCCCACCGCCAAAGAGCGCTTCAAACAGCGTCTTGTGCTTCGGCGACGATTCTGAAGCGCTGGCAATCTCGATCTGTGTGCCGCTGACGCGGCGCTTATAGTCGGCCATCGCCTGCTGGTAGCCGGGCAGCGGCTTGCCGTCAGCCGGAATATGAATGGTGTTGCCGTTCGGGAAAAGCCGCACGAGTTCGTCGCGGCTCATACGCGGCCAGGCGCGGACGCCGCCGACATCCATGTGCACGAAGGGCGAGCCCGACGTCGGATAGAAGCCGACACCGCCGACCTGCATCTTCATGCCGATGCCGCGCAGCGTCGCAAGCTTGACGTCGGGAATGAAGAAGTCCATCGCCTTGCCGAGCATGTGCTGGCTCTTTTCGGCGACGCCGGAATTACGCGAACGGCCGCGCAGCATCTCGTTGGTCGCCGGCGAGCGGAATCCGCAGACGACGTTGATGTAGTCCCTCGAACCACTCTGGCGATAGACTTCCCAGATGAGGTCGAACAGGCGTGGATCCATCTTCGTCGGCTGGTTTTTGCGCCAGTCGCGCAGGAAGCGATTCAGTTGCTCCAGACCTTTGGGGTCGAACTTGCCGTTGCGCTTGTAGGTGATGACGGCCTTTTCGCCGGTATGAATGAAATAGAGCTTGAGGCTGCGGGTTTCACCCGCTGCCTGGGAAGGCGTACCAACGAATACCGGTGAGGAAACCGCAAGCGCAAGAAGGGCGGCCGCCGCCGTCCTCATTGCCTTTCCGCAGATGTCGGCGCACAAACGCCAGCTCAAGCGCGAAGGCTTGGAATTCCCATTCAGATTCGGCAACTCGATCCCCGTCAGACAGACAATGTCCCGTACTGTCCCAGATGACTGTCAAATGCGGTCACACGATGGCAAAAATGCCACACATGATCAACCTTTTCTTTACATAGTGAACGAGCCACTAACAAGTGGTTTATGATCAGTAACAAATCGTGGTTGCCTTAGTCTTAATAAAAAGCGCTTAAGCCGCATCTTTCTGGGGATTGTCGGGGTCTATGCCGTAATCTTTGAGCTTACGATAAAGCGTGGATCGACCGATGCCAAGTTTGCGTGCCACTTGACTCATCTGGCCGCGATAGAATTTGAGTGCGAATCGGATGAGTTCCTCCTCGACATCGGCAAGCTTGCGCACGTCGCCTGCGGGATTGACGCTGGCGATCGCGTTTCCGGAGGGCTCAGGCAGACGGTGGTGCACCTCTCCCGGCATTGACGCCCTGAAATCCTCGCCATAGGCCTCGTCAGGATCGAGGCCGGTATTGTCGGCAACAAGCGCCAGGTGATCGACCACGTCATATTCCGGAAGCTGGGCGGCGATCTGCGGGAAGTCCGCCTCCGTCAGCTCCGGCCCCTCGGCCAGTACGACCGCGCGAAAGATCGCGTTTTCGAGCTGGCGGATATTGCCCGGCCAGTCATAGGCGGTCAGCAGCGCCAGCGCGCCGGAATTGACCGTCATCCGGCGGCCATTCTTCTGCTCGCTGGAGAAGCGGTCGGCAAAGACGCGTACGAGATGCGGAATGTCTTCCTTGCGCTTGCGCAGCGCCGGAATGGTGATCGGGAAGACGTTGAGGCGATAATAAAGATCCTCGCGGAAATGGCCGTTCTTGACCTCCTCGATCAGATCCTTGTTGGTCGCCGAAATCAACCGAACGTTAACCTTGTGCGCGGTACGGGCGCCGACCGTTTCGATTTCGCCCTGCTGCACGGCGCGCAGGAGCTTCACCTGCACCTCGAGCGGCAGGTCGCCGATTTCGTCGAGAAAGATGGTGCCGCCGTCGGCTTCCATGAATTTGCCGATGTGCCGTTCGGTTGCGCCGGTAAAGGCCCCCTTCTCATGACCGAAGAGGATGCTCTCGACGAGGTTGTGCGGGATGGCGCCGCAATTGACGGTGACGAACGGCTTGTTCGAGCGCTCGCCGCCGGATTGGATGGCGCGCGCCACCAGTTCCTTGCCGACGCCGGATTCGCCCTCGAGCACGACGGGAATATTGGATTGTGCCGCCCGCTGCGCGAGATCGATGACGCGGAGCATCGCCGGGCTTGCCGAAACGATGTCGTCGAATCCGACCGAGCCCGAGCGCGACCGGCGTCCGGCCCGCGCCTTCACTTCGCGCTGGTCGAGCTTCATCGCGTTCGAGATCGAGGTCGCGATGCGTTCGGGTGAGACCGGCTTGACGACGAAATCGAAGGCGCCGGCGCGCATCGCCTGCACGACGGTCTCGATCCCGCCCTGCCCTGTCTGCACGATGACGGGGATCTGCGTACCGAATTCATGGAGCGCGTCGAGGAATTCGAGGCCGGTCATCTCGGGCATCATCAGGTCGAGCACGATGACGTTGAAAAGGCCGCTGTCTCGTTTGACCATTTCAAGGCCGATGCGGCCGTTTTCCGCCTGGTGCACGACATGGCCGTGACGCTCGATTGCGTTTTTGAGCAGGCGGCGCTGCACCGGGTCGTCCTCGACCACGAGGATTTGCCCTGCTCCCTTGAGCTCATTGTAACCGGTCATTGTCGCCTCACTTCATGCGAAACCATGAAGCGCACTCTGGCAGAAAGGCTTGAACATCCAGTTTTGAGAAACAATTGCATTTTAACGATCGGAACGGGTCATTTTCGTGCCGAAGCGACGCCTTTCGTCCACCGAAAGGCCCTTGATGCCGGCCCTTGTGACGCCTGCAGCGCCGCGCGTCGTTTCAGACGCGCAAAGCACGCTGTAACACTTTGAAAATCGATTCCGATTTTCAGGCCGATGCGCTAGACAAGCAGACCTGTTATAAAGTGGAGAGGAATTGCGCCCATGAAAATCAAGCTTCCGCACGCCAGCCTACTCTTGTCGGCAGCAGCGCCAGCTGGGGCTGCCGATCCCGCGCTCGGCGATCTGCCGGTCTGGAAGCTGCAGGATCTCTATCCCTCCGCCACGTCAACCGCCTTCGTCGCCGACATGGAAAAGGCCGGCAAGGCGGCGACCGCCTTTGAAGAAAAGTGGAAGGGCAAACTTGCCGGCGCGGCGACGAAAACGGGCGACGAGGGCATCGGCGCGGCGCTGAAGGAATATGAGGCGCTTGATGACCTCATGGGCCGCCTCGGCTCCTTTGCCGGCCTCACCTATTTCTCCGACACCACCAATCCGGCAAACGGCAAGCTCTATGGCGACGTGCAGGCCAAGATCACTGAATTTTCCGGCCATCTCTTGTTCTTCGCGCTGGAGCTGAACCGTGTCGACGACGCCGTAATCGACGCCAGCATGGCCAACGACCCCGATGCCGGCCACTACCGCCCCTGGCTCGTCGACCTCCGGAAAGACAAGCCCTACCAGCTCGACGACAGGCTGGAACAGCTCTTCCTCGAAAAGTCGATGACCTCGGCCGCCGCCTTCAACCGCCTCTTCGACGAAACCATGGCGGAACTCCGCTATGAGATCGATGGCGAAAAACTGCCGCTCGAAGTGGCGCTGAACATGCTGCAGGAGAAGGATCCCGAGGTGCGCCGCAAGGCCGCCATGGCGCTCGCCGAAACCTTCAAGGCGAATATCCGCATCTTCACGCTGATCACCAATACGCTCGCCAAGGACAAGGATATTTCCGACCGCTGGCGCGGCTTCGAAGACATTGCCGACTCCAGGCATCTCGCAAACCGCGTTGAACGCGAGGTTGTCGATGCCCTGGCTGCCGCCGTTCGCGAAGCCTATCCCCGCCTTTCGCACCGCTATTATAAGATGAAGGCGAAATGGCTCGGGATGGAGCAGATGAATTTCTGGGACCGCAACGCGCCGCTTCCGGAAACTTCCAGCGCCATTATCTCGTGGCCGGAAGCACGGGAAACGGTGCTTTCCGCTTACGGCAATTTCGCCCCTGAAATGGCTGAGATCGCCAGGCGCTTCTTCGACGAACAGTGGATCGATGCTCCGGTCCGCCCCGGCAAGGCACCCGGCGCCTTCGCCCATCCGACGGTTCCCTCGGCTCATCCCTATGTGCTCGTCAATTACATGGGCAAGCCGCGCGACGTGATGACGCTTGCCCATGAGCTCGGCCACGGCGTGCACCAGGTTCTCGCCGGCGCGCGGGGCGCGCTGATGTGCCAGACGCCGCTGACGCTTGCCGAAACCGCCTCCGTCTTCGGCGAGATGCTGACCTTCCGTGCGCTCCTCGAAAAGACCACCGACAAGCGCGAGCGCAAGGCGATGCTCGCCCAGAAGGTCGAGGACATGATCAATACGGTCGTGCGCCAGATCGCCTTCTACGAATTCGAGCGCAAACTGCACACCGCCCGCAAGGCTGGTGAACTCACAGCCGACGACATCGGCGAGCTCTGGCTCTCCGTCCAGTCGGAAAGCCTCGGGCCGGCGATCAACATTTCGGCGGGTTACGAGACCTATTGGGCCTATATCCCGCACTTCATCCACTCGCCCTTCTATGTCTACGCCTATGCCTTCGGCGATTGCCTGGTGAATTCGCTCTATGCCGTCTATCAGAAGGCCGAGAAGGGCTTCCAGGAGAAGTATTTCGAGCTCTTGAAGGCCGGCGGCACCAAGCACCACTCCGAGCTCTTGAAGCCTTTCGGCCTCGACGCCACCGATCCGTCGTTCTGGAGCCAGGGCCTGTCGATGATCGAAGGGCTGATCGACGAGTTGGAAGCTTTGGATAAGGGCTGAGAGAGCGTCCCTTCTGCCGGTGGGGGAGAAGGCGCCGGCAGGCGGAGGGGCGACTCGGCAGAACCCGTCCTTCGCCCTCAGGAGCGGAACAAACCGAAAGCGTCGCGTGGCAGACAAACCCTATATTCTCTTCCGCGACGACGCGGCCGGCCAGGTAATGCTGTTCGCTGAGCCGGCTGAGATCATCATTGCCGGGACGCGCGCCGAATTCTTCGCAGGCCTTGCCCGCATGGAAGAGGCCAAGGCCGAGGGCAAATGGCTTGCGGGCTACATGGCCTACGAAGCCGGATATTTCTTCGAGGAAAAACTCGCTCCCTTCGCCTGGGAAAATCGCGAAACGCCACTCCTCTGTTTCGGCGTCTTCAACGCTCCGCAGCCGGATACGCACCCGCGCGCCCAGCCGAAACATCGCTTGGAAAACGAGGAATTCCTCACCGCGCCGAAAGCCGCCTGGGATTTCCCCCTATATAAAGAGCGCTTCGACCGCCTTCACGAGCATCTGCGGCTCGGCGATGCCTATCAGGCGAACCTCACCATGCCGATCGAGGCGCGCTGGGCCGGCGATCCCAGCGCTGCCTTCTGGTCGCTGATCGAACGCCAGCCGGTCAAATACGGTGCGCTGGTCGATCTCGGTGGCCCGGTCATCCTGTCGCGTTCACCCGAACTCTTCTTCCGCATTGACGAAGAGGGCTGGATAGAAACCCATCCGATGAAGGGCACGGCAAAACGCGGCGCCACCCCTGCCGAAGACGCCGAAATCATCGCGGCCATGCGTGCCGATATCAAGACGCAAGCCGAAAATCGCATGATCGTCGATCTCCTGCGCAACGACATCTCCCGCATCACCGAGGTCGGCACGCTCGATGTCCCGAAGCTCTTCGACGTCGAGACTTATCCGACCGTCCACCAGATGGTGAGCCATGTTCAGGCAAGGCTCCGCCCGGGGCTTTCGATCCGCGATATTTTTGCCGCCCTCTTCCCCTGCGGTTCGATCACCGGCGCGCCGAAGCTGCGGGCAATGGAGATTCTCCACGCTCTCGAGGACGGCCCACGCGATGCCTATTGCGGCGCGATCGGCATGATCTCGCCGGGCGGCGCCATGCGTTTTTCCGTCGCCATCCGCACCGTCACGCTTTTTGATGGCGGCAGGGCCGTCTTCAATGTCGGTGGCGGCATCGTCTTCGATTCCACGGCCGAGGCCGAATATGAGGAATGCCTGCTCAAGGCCCGCTTCGCCGTCGGCGAACAATGGATCGCCCGATGACCGGTTTTTCGCTGATCGAGACGCTGCGCTGGCAGCCCGACGAGGGCTTCATCCGCCTGCGCCTGCATCTCGCCCGGCTGTCACGCTCCGCCCGTCGCCTCGGCTTCCCGCAGCCTGTCGACGCGGCGGCTAAGCTCGACGAAGCGGTCGTAGAGGCCGCGGGCCCGCGGCGCATCCGCCTGACCTTCGATCCGCAAGGTAAGATTGAGGTGACGAGCGCCGCCTTCGTGCCGCTGGCCCCGGAGACCGTCTGGACCGTCCGTATCGCCAAGACCCGCCTCGATTCCTCCGACAGGCTGCTGCGCGCTAAGACCACACGGCGTGCCGTCTACGAGACCGCCCGCGCCGAATATGCTCAGGCAGAAGCCGACGAAGTCATCCTCTTGAACGAACGCGGCGAAGTCTGCGAGGGCACCATCACCTCCATCTTCCTGGACGACGGGACCGGCATTCTGCGTACGCCGGCCATCTCCTGCGGCCTGCTCGCCGGCGTGCTGCGCACCGAGCTTATTTGTGCACGCAAGGCCCGCATCGCCCGGCTCACGCTTGCCGATCTCGATGCCGGCACGCTTTACCTCGGCAACTCGCTGCGCGGCCTGATCCGCGCAAACCTCGTCAGGAACTGACCATGTTCATTCTCTCCCTCACCTATGTGAAACCCAACGAGGAAGCCGACAAGCACATGGAGCCGCACATGGCCTGGGTGAAGGAAGGCTATGCCAAGGGCTGGTTCCTCGCCTCCGGCCGAAAGGTGCCGCGCACCGGCGGCGTGGTGCTTGCGATCGGCGAGCGCGCCGCAATCGAAGCCTTTGTCGCCGCCGATCCCTTCACCATCCACGGGGTCGCCGAATACGAAATCACCGAGCTTGCCGTGACGACGGCCGTCGAAGGGCTGGAAATCCTGAAGCGCTGATTTTTCGGTCAGATAATCTCGCTGCGCCCGATATTTGACCTTTCCCCGTCAACGCTCTTTATTGTGACGCCGTTTTGTGGTTAGAGCCGGTCACCTCGCAATTTCTGCGGCAATTTCAAAAGAATTCTTCGGGCTGAACGCCTTCGTCGCCTTCCACAGGAGAAAAGAATGACGGAACAGAACTATCCGGTATATGCCGAAATTACCGGTCCGATCGTGATGATCGGCTTTGGCTCCATCGGCCGCGGCACCCTGCCCCTGATCGAGCGCCACTTCAAATTCGACAAGAGCCGGATGGTCGTCATCGACCCGCGGGAAGAGCCCTCCGACATGGAGATCCTCAAGAAGCACGGCGTCCGCCACATCAAGGAATATGTTACCAAGGACAATTACAAGGAGCTGCTGAAGCCGCTGCTGACGGAAGGCGAAGGCCAGGGTTTCTGCGTCAACCTCTCGGTGGACACCTCCTCGCTCGACATCATCAAGCTCTGCCGCAAGCTCGACGTTCTCTATATCGATACGGTCGTCGAGCCCTGGCTCGGCTTCTATTTCGACAAGGGCATGAGCAATGCCGACCGCACCAACTATGCGTTGCGCGAAACCATGCGCAAGGAAAAGGCGAAGAACCCGGGCGGCGCTACGGCCGTCTCCACCTGCGGCGCCAATCCGGGCATGGTTTCCTGGTTCGTCAAGCAGGCGCTCGTCAACCTCGCCAACGATATCGGCCTGAAGTTCGACGAACCGGACCAGCACGATCGCGAGGGCTGGGCCAAGCTCATGAAAAAGCTCGGCGTCAAGGGCGTCCACATCGCCGAACGCGACACCCAGCGCACTAAGCATCCGAAGCCGCTCAACGTCTTCTGGAACACCTGGTCGGTCGAAGGCTTCATCTCCGAAGGCATGCAGCCTGCCGAACTCGGCTGGGGCACGCATGAAGAGTGGATGCCGAAGAACGCCAAGAAGCACAAGAAGGGCAACAAGGCTGCGATCTATCTGGAGCAGCCCGGCGCCAACACCCGCGTGCGCACCTGGTGCCCGACCCCCGGTCCGCAATACGGCTTCCTCGTCACCCATAACGAGTCGATTTCGATCGCCGACTATTTCACGGTCCGCGACAAGGACGGCGAAGTGACCTTCCGCCCGACCTGCCATTATGCCTATCATCCGGCCAACGACGCCGTACTCTCGCTGCACGAGATGTTCGGCAACGGCGGCACGCCGCAGCCGGTTCATCACGTTCTCGACGAAGACGAACTGGAGGACGGCATCGACGAACTCGGCGTCCTGCTCTACGGCCATGAGAAGAACGCCTACTGGTATGGTTCGCGCCTGTCGCTGGAAGAAACCCGCCGCATCGCGCCCTACCAGAACGCCACCGGCCTGCAGGTCACGTCAGCCGTTCTCGCCGGCATGGTCTGGGCGCTGGAACACCCGAAGGCCGGCATCGTCGAAGCCGACGAGATCGACTACAAGCGCTGCCTCGAAGTGCAGATGCCCTATCTCGGTCCGGTCGAAGGCCATTACACGGACTGGACCCCGCTCGACGGCCGTCCGGGTCTCTTCCCCGAGGATATCGACACCAAGGATCCCTGGCAGTTCAGGAACATCCTCGTTCGCTGAGACTGCGAATACAACCTTGAAGATGCCCGCCGCAAGGCGGGCATTTTTGTAACGCCTGCTGTATAAATGCCGCCTTCAGCCCTCCAAGGCTTGCCATAGTGCTGGGGCCGCGCCATGTTTTGCCCGAACTTGGCGGCTGTCCGCCGCGCCGATTCGCCGGGAGAAGCCTTATGAAAATCAAAACTGGTCTCGTTCTTGTCGGTGCAACCGCAGCCCTTGCCGCCTGCGTTTCATCAGGACCGCGCCCCCTGCCGGTTGCAACTGCGCCCGCTCCCACCGGCGTCGAAGGCGCCTGGACAGACGCCAACGGCTTAACCTCTACCTTCACAAGCGGGCAATTTGTCACTCGCACAAGCGACGGGACAAATACACAGATGGCATCGGGTACATACACCACCAGTCCCGATGGCATTATTCAGATAAATCTCTATTCGAATGTCAAAAGGACGACTTCGCTTGTTAACTGCGCTTTGATTGGACCAAGTCAGCTCAACTGCACCACCGCGACAGGTTCGCAATTCACTCTTTCCCGCCGCGGCTAATGAAGAGACAGGGCGATAGGCTTGCGGACTAGCACCATCCAAGCCTCGGCCGGTTACCTCGTCCTGCTGCTTGCAATACCGCTTGCAACATTGGCGGTCGTCTTGCCGGCCAACGTCTATCGCGCCCAGGGCATCGCCGCTCCCGACTGCGACGGGCCGCTGCAGGTTTTGATCTTCGCCCTGCCGGCCCTGCTGATCTATGGCGCCGGCGCGTTCCTCGGCCACCGGAGCGGCGGGCGCTTGCGCCGCGTCATTTCCCTTCTCTGCCTGATCGTCGCGCTCGCCACTCTTCCCAACATTGCGGAAGCCACGCACGAACTCTACCGAAACGCCGTCGACGGGGAATGCCTGGGTTAGAGCATGTCGCGCAAAAGTGTGCAGCGGTTTTGCGTTAACGACATGCGTAAAACAAAGACCTAAAGCGTGAAGAGCGAATCTGAAAGATCGCGACGCGCTTTAGCCACCCGGCTTTTTTGTCTTCCACCTCTTGGAAAGCATTCCCTTTGGCCCAGCTTTCTCTTGCGGTCATGCACCGTCTGATGAAACATCAGCATGCCGGGAACCGCTCCGGTGACCATGGAAGGGATCGGCGAGGATCAGGGGGATCTCTCGCCTCAATCAGGAGAACAGGGATGACGAAGTCTTTCAGCTTCGGTCTTTTGACCGCGTCCATGCTGACGCTGAGCGCGGGCGCCGCCTTTGCGGATTACGAACTCAATATTCTTCATATCAACGATTTCCATTCACGCATCGAATCGATCAACAAGTTCGACTCGACCTGCTCGGCCGAGGAAGAGGGCAAGAAGGAATGCTTCGGGGGTGCCGCCCGCCTGAAGACTGCGATCGACCAGCGCCGCCAGGCGCTGTCGGGCAAGAACGTCCTTCTCTTGAATGCCGGCGATAATTTCCAAGGCTCGCTCTTCTACACGACCTACAAGGGCGCGGCCGAAGCGGAACTCCTGAACCTGATGAAGTTCGACGCCATGACCGTCGGCAACCACGAATTCGACGACAGTGAGGACGGGCTTGCGACCTTCCTCGATAAGGTGCAATTCCCTGTGGTGACGGCGAACGTCAAGGCCGCGGCCGCCTCCAAGCTCGGCGACCGCATCAAGCCGTCGCTGGTGCTCGATGTCGGCGGCCAGAAGATCGGCGTCGTCGGCGCCGTCACCAACGACACGCCCGAGCTTTCCTCGCCCGGCCCGAACGTCACGATATCAGACGACGTCCAGAGCATCACATCAGCCGTTCAGGACCTGAAAGGCCAGGGCGTCAACAAGATCATCGCGCTGACCCATGTCGGCTATCCCCGTGATCTCGCCCTGATCGCCAAGATCCCCGATGTCGATATCGTCGTCGGCGGCCATTCCCATAGCCTGCTCTCGAATACCGACCCCAAAGCCGAGGGTCCTTACCCGACGTTGGTCGACAATCCCGGCGGCTACAAGGTGCCGGTCGTCCAGGCCGCCTCCTACAGCAAGTATCTCGGGGATCTCGTCGTCAATTTCGACGATAACGGCGTCGTCAAGGACGCCAAGGGCGATCCGATCCTGATCGATTCGTCCTTTACGCCCGATCCGGCCGTCGTCGCCCGCATTGCCGAACTGGCAAAGCCGATCGATGAACTGCGCAAGAAGGTGATCGGCTCCTCCGAAGGCCCGATCGAGGGCGACCGCAAGGTCTGCCGTGTCAAGGAATGCTCAATGGGCAATCTGGTGGCCGATGCCATTCTCGACCGGACAAAGAACCAGGGCGTCACCATCGCCGTCCAGAACGGCGGCGGCCTGCGCGCCTCGATTGACGGCGGCGACGTCACCCAGGGCGAAGTCATCACCGTCCTGCCTTTCCAGAATACGCTCGCCACGTTCGAGGCAACCGGCGCGGATATCGCCAAAGCGCTCGAAAACGGCGTCAGCCAGATCGACCAGGGCGCCGGGCGCTTCCCGCAGGTCGCCGGACTGAAATTCTCCTTCGACCAGTCAAAGTCCGTCGGCAGCCGCGTCAGCGATATCAAGGTGAAGGAGGGCGACAATTTCGCTCCGATCGATCCAGCCAAGACCTACAAGGTCGCCACCAATAATTTCATGCGGGCCGGCGGCGACGGTTATTCGATCTTCAAGGATGGCAAGAACGCCTATGATTACGGCCCGGACCTTGCCGACGTGACCGCCGAGTATCTGGCTGCCCACTCGCCCTACAAGCCCTATACCGACGGCCGCGTCACCGAAATCGCCGCAGCTGCCGCGCCGGCGCCCGCGGCCGAACCGGCCGCTCCTGCTCCCGCACCGGCAACACCGGCACCAGCCACCGAGCCTGCGGCACCTGCCCCTGCAGCACCCGCACCTGCCGCGGAACCGACGCCGGCTCCGGCAGCCTCCGCACCCGCCGGAACGACGCCATCCACCCATGTCATCGCCGCCGGTGATACTTTCTGGGATCTGGCGAAAACCTTCTATGGCGACGGTACGCTGTGGCGGAAACTGTCGGATGCCAATGGCAAGCCGAACCCACATCACCTGACGATCGGCAAGGAGATCGAGGTTCCCGCCAAGTAAGACGATTTGTCCCGATGCCATCGGCCGGTCCGGGGTTTCCCGGGCCGGCTTTTCTTTCTATAGGGTGAACCATGATCCCGAGGCTGCGTATGAGCCGACGGAGCAAAGAGCGTTGGGGCCAGTATGACAGCAGATATTTCACTCCGTCCAGCGGACCATCCGGCCGTCAAGTCAGGCAAGGTCGGCGTTCTGCTGGTCAATCTCGGCACGCCCGACGGCACCGATTACACATCGATTCGCCGCTATCTCAAGGAATTCCTGACCGATCGCCGGGTCATCGAATGGTCGCCTTGGAAGTGGTATCCGATCCTGTTCGGCATCGTGCTCAACAGACGCCCGCAGAAGGTGGGCAAGGCCTACGAACTGATCTGGAACAAGGAAAAGAACGAAAGCTTTCTCCGCACCTATACGCGCAACCAGTCGGATCTGATGGCCGGGCGCCTGAAGGATCTCACAAACGTCAAGGTCGATTGGGCGATGCGTTACGGCACGCCTTCGATCGCCTCGCGCATCGAGGCGCTGAAGGAAGAAGGCTGCGACCGCATCGTGCTCTTCCCGCTTTATCCCCAATATGCGGCGGCAACGACCGCCACTGTCAACGACAAGGCCTTCCAGAAGCTGCTGACCATGCGCTGGCAGCCGGCGCTGCGCACCGTACCCGACTATCATGACGACGAGGCCTATATCGAGGCGCTCGCCCAATCCGTCGAAAAGCATCTTGCGACGCTCGATTGGAAGCCGGAGATGCTGCTCGCCTCCTTCCACGGCATTCCGATGTCCTATTTCAAGCAGGGCGACCCCTATTACTGTCAGTGCCAGAAGACCGGCCGGCTGCTGCGCGAACGGCTCGGGCTCACCAAGGACAACTTCATGGTCACCTTCCAGTCCCGCTTCGGGCCGGAGGAATGGCTGCAGCCCTATACCGACAAGACGGTGGAAAAGCTCGCCCAGGACGGTGTCAAGCGCATCGCCGTCATCAATCCCGGCTTCGTTTCCGACTGTCTGGAAACGCTTGAGGAGATCGCCGAGCAGGCGGCCCACTCCTTCCATGAGAATGGCGGCGACAAGTTCGCTCATATCCCCTGCCTCAATGACGGCGATGACGGCATGAAGGTGCTGGAAAAGGTTGTCCGCCGCGAATTGCAGGGCTGGGCTTGAGACCTCGCGAGCAAGCGGCGTCAAGCTGATAGGCCTAAGGAACTCGCCGAGACAAACCTCCTCCTCACCGGAAGTGTGGCATCGGTGTGTCATTTCTTCCTCGCAAAGAACATGCTAACTCACCACATCAGTTGTGGGGCGCGTTGGCATGCGCCGATGGGAGGAATTTTTCATGCTGTTCGGCGGCTTCGACATCGTCGTGATCGTGCTGGTGATTTTTGTCATCCTGGTGCTTTTTGCCGGGATCAAGACCGTGCCGCAGGGCTACCGTTACACCATCGAGCGCTTCGGCCGCTATACCCGCACGCTGGAGCCGGGCCTCAATCTCATCACCCCCTTCATCGAGCGCGTCGGGGCGCGGATGAACGTGATGGAGCAGGTGCTGAACGTGCCGACCCAGGAAGTGATCACCAAGGACAATGCCTCGGTTTCGGCAGATGCTGTCGCCTTCTTTCAGGTGCTGAACGCTGCCCAGGCCGCCTACCAGGTGTCCCACCTCGAAAACGCCATCCTCAATCTCACCATGACCAACATTCGCTCGGTCATGGGCTCCATGGATCTCGATGAGCTGCTTTCCAACCGCGATGCGATCAATGACCGGCTGCTGCGCGTCGTCGACGAGGCCGTGCAGCCTTGGGGCATTAAGGTCACGCGCGTCGAAATCAAGGACATTCAGCCGCCGCGCGACCTCGTCGATGCGATGGCCCGCCAGATGAAGGCCGAGCGCGAGAAGCGCGCCCAGGTGCTGGAGGCCGAAGGTGCGCGCAATGCGCAGATCCTCAGGGCCGAAGGCGCCAAGCAATCCGCCATCCTGCAGGCCGAAGGCCAGCGCGAAGCCGCCTTCCGCAATGCCGAAGCCCGTGAACGCCTGGCCGAGGCCGAAGCCAAGGCGACGAAGATGGTCTCCGAAGCGATCGCCGCCGGCGACGTCCAGGCAATCAACTACTTCGTCGCCCAGAAATACACCGAAGCACTCGCCTCGGTCGGCTCGGCGCCGAATTCCAAGATCGTGCTGATGCCGATGGAAGCCTCTTCCATCCTGAGTTCGCTCGGCGGCATCGGCGCCATTGCCCGCGAGGTCTTCGGCGATGCGGGCAATCCGCCGCCCCCGCCTCCACCGCGCCCGCGTCCCGCCCCGGCGCGCTCGACGCCGCCGATCAATCCGCCGATCTCCAACACTCCCTTCAACCCCGATCCGGAGCGATAGGCCATGCTGGCGAAGATCGTCGCCGAACTCGGACCATGGAGCTGGTGGGTCGCCGGTCTCGTCCTGCTCGCCGCGGAAATGATCGTTCCCGGCTTCTTCCTGGTCTGGATCGGCCTTGCCGCCTTGATCGTCGGAGCGCTATCGCTGCTCTTCTGGGACAGCGCCTTCTGGGTCTGGGAGCTTCAGGCGCTTCTTTTTGCGCTTCTCGCCGTTGCCACGACTTTCGCCGGCCGCCACCTGACATTGCGAAATGCCACGACGGACGAGCCTTTCCTCAACCAGCGCGGCGCGAGCCTCGTCGGCCGCACGGCGACGCTGCACGAGCCGATCCGCGAAGGCCGCGGCCGCATCCGCCTCGATGATACGCTGTGGCAAGTAATCGGACCCGATCTTCCCGTGGGAACGCAGGTGAAGGTGGTCTCGTGTCACGGCCGCGACCTGAAGGTCGAGCCACTCTGAACAAACAGGCGTGATCAGGCGACGCCGATCCGTAGCAGATCGTGGAAATGCACCAGCCCGAGCGGCTTGTTGTCGTCATCGATGACGATCAGCGCGCCAATGTGGTGCTGGTTGAGCAGCGCCAGAGCGGCCGTCGCCAGCACCGTCGGCTTCACCGTCTTCGGCGTCCTGGTCATAATATCGTCGACAGCGAGTTCGGCCAGATTGCGCGTCAGGTTGCGCGCCATGTCGCCTTCGGTGACGATGCCGCAGAGCCGCCCATCCTCGTCAAGCACGCCGACGCAACCGAAATGCTTGCGCGACAGCACCGTGATCGCCTCCGGCATCGACGTGCCCTTGGCCACCAGCGGCAGCCGCTCGCCGGTATGCATGATATCGGCGACATGCATCAGGCTGGCGCCCAGCTTGCCGCCGGGATGGAAGACGTGGAAATCCGTGGCGGTAAAGCCGCGCGCCTCGAGCAGCGCCACAGCCAGCGCGTCGCCAAGGGCAAGCTGCATCAGCGTCGAAGTCGTCGGCGCCAGTCCGTTAGGGCAGGCCTCCTGCTCGTTCGGCACCAGAAGGACGATATCGGCAGCCGTCGCCAGTGAAGACCGTTCGCTGCAGGTGATCGCGATCAGGGGAATGGAAAAGCGCCGGGTGAAGGAAATGATGCTCTTGAGTTCGGCGCTCTCGCCGCCTTTGGAAATCGCAAGGACGACGTCGTCGCGCGCGATCATGCCGAGATCGCCGTGATTGGCCTCGGCCGCATGCACGAAAAAGGCGGGTGTGCCTGTTGAAGCGAAAGTTGCCGCCAACTTGGCACCAATATGGCCGCTCTTGCCGACACCGGTGACAATGACGCGTCCGGAGATGTCGCCGATGATCTCGACGGCGCGTGTGAAAGGACCGGCCAATCCGTCGTCGAAAGCCCGTTCGAGCGCCTCAAGACCGCGTTTTTCGGTCTCTATCGTGCGTTTTGCCGATTCGAGCACGCTGTTTTCAACGAGTTTTATCGCTCTTTTGTTCATGGAGATGCGTTAGACCTTTTCACTTTCCAAGTCCACCCCGCACTATTTCCGAATTGTGAACAGTGTCCGCCCGCGGCAACGAATGATTAACCACAAGGCTTTACCTTTGGGTAAGAACCGAAAAGCATGTCAGGCGCGAATTGATGGGCCAACCAAAACAGACGAGCAGTGTGACGCCGCTCCGCGCCATGAGCCGTGCCGTCTCTTTTGCTGCGTTCGGTGGTCTGCTTTTGAGCCAGTCAGCCCTAGCGCAGTCCGCCGTGTCGCAGCAGGCGGGCGCGGCAGCGAACCGCTCCGCGACCTCCCAGGACTACCGCGCCACGATCAATGCGGCCGCCGCCGGTTTCGATGGCGAGACCGACGATTCAGCCATTCCGGCCGCAAGCGGCACCACCGCAAACGCGGATAACGCTCAACAAAGGCCCGCCATCCCCGACGCGCAATCGGGCGACGATATCACCGGCTCCATACTCGACGACGACATACGTCGGCTGAACACCCGCGAAGCCTCGGTCGACGAGGCATTGCCGCGCCGCAAGGCCGCCGAAAGCGCCTCGACCGCGGAGACGCCAGGCATTCCGATCGGCACTTTCGTGCTCCGCCCGAGTGTGACCCAGAGCATCAACACCGAGACGACCAAGGACGGCAACACCAGGCAGCAGCGCGCCTTTCTCGAAACCGATGCGGCCGCGACGCTCACCTCCGATTGGAGCCGGCACCAGCTGAGCGTCACCTCGGAAGGCGCCTGGCAGAAGAATGTCAGCGGCGAGGGCGAGGAGCAGCCTTCCTTCAAGGTCAACGGCGATCTCAGGCTGGATCTCTCCCGCGATGCGGTCGCGCACCTCACCGGCGGCTACAACTTCTACCGCGAGGATACGGACGACCCCGACGCCATCGCAGGTGCGACCCAGCAATCCGACGTGCAGGAATTTTCGGCCGGCGCCTCCATCCAGCGCGATTTCGGCATCCTGCGCGGCACGACCGCGCTGGCGCTGACCCGCTCGGTCTATTCCGATGCCACGCTCGCAAGCGGCACGACTGTGAACATGAGCGACCGCAACCAGACGACGGGCACACTGCGCGGCCGCGTCGGCTACGAGCTCTCTCCGGCGCTCATCCCCTTCATCGAGGCCACGATCGGCCGCACGCTCTACGACGAGACACGCGATTCCGCGGGCTACGAGCGTTCGGGCCACAGCTATGGCGCCAAGGCGGGCGTCGAGGTCGATCTCGGCGAAAAGCTGAAAGGCGAAGTCGGCGTCGGTTACGCGATGGCGGATTTCGAAGACAGCCGGCTGTCCTCGATCGATACGGCCACGCTCGATGCGAGCCTGCTCTGGTCGCCGATCCGCGGCACCGATGTCAATCTCGGCCTGCAGACGAGCATCCAGCCCTCGACCACGGCAGGCGAGAGCGGCTACGTCTCACACGCGCTGACGACGACGGTCACCCACCAACTGCGCGACAATCTGGTCGCGACAATGATCGGCGGGGTGACGTGGCGCGACTATCCCTCGGACAGCAGCATCAACGACGAACTCGTCTATACCACGGCGACCGGCCTCACCTGGAACATCAACCGATATCTCGATCTGACCAGCACGCTCGGCTACGAGCTGACGGCACGCAAGGACGGTCCCGACTCGCAGCAATGGCGCGCCGGCGTCGGCCTGAAGCTGAAAAGATAAACGCCGCGCATCCAACGGGACGCGCGGCGCTCTGCCATTTATGCTGAACGGGGGCCTAGTTCAGGCCGGCCAGCAGTTCCTTGAAGCCGCCTTCGACCGACGGACGAATGTCCGCACGTTCGAGGGCGTAGGCGACGTTGGCCAGGATGAAGCCGTCCTTGGCGCCGCAGTCGTAGGTGGTGCCGCGGAAGTGGTAACCTGCGAAATCCTGTTCCTTGAGCAGCTTCAGCATGCCGTCGGTAAGCTGGATCTCATTGCCGGCGCCGCGCTCCTGGGTTTCGAGGATCTTGAAGATCTCCGGCTGCAGGATGTAGCGGCCGTTGATGAAGAAGTTGGAAGGCGCCGTCCCCTTGGCAGGCTTTTCCACCATGCCGGTGATGCGGAAGCCTTCGCCGATCGCTTCGCCGACGCCGACGATACCGTATTTATGCGCCTGGTCGGGCGCGCATTCCTCGACGGCGATGATATTGCCGCCGCTCTGACCGTAAAGATCGATCATGCCCTTCATGCAGCCCTTGTCGCCCTTCATGATCATGTCGGGCAGCAGCAGCGCGAAGGGCTCGTCGCCGACGATCTCGCGGGCGCACCACACGGCGTGGCCAAGGCCGAGCGGCTCCTGCTGGCGGGTGAAGCTCACCGTGCCGGCCTTCGGCAGCTGCTGGGCGAGAAGGGTGATTTCCGCCTTCTTGGCGCGCTCACGCAGTGTCTGTTCCAGCTCGAAATGAATATCGAAGTAATCTTCGATGACGTGCTTGTTGCGTCCGGTCACGAAAACCAGATGTTCGATCCCTGCTTCGATCGCCTCATCGACGACATATTGAATGATTGGCTTGTCGACGACAGTCAACATTTCCTTCGGAACAGCCTTTGTTGCCGGCAGGAATCGCGTTCCCAATCCGGCAACCGGAAATACTGCTTTACGGACTTTGTTGTGTTGAGCCACACCGGCCTCCTGCTTCGATCATATCGCTTTGGAAATAGAGCTTTTTAGCTTCAGTTAGTATAGAATTGCTACTGTTTTGCAACTGGTGACCCCGGCGGGTCGTCATGGTAAAGAATTTGTTGACTCCGTTCCTGTAGTCTCGGGTTTGGGCGGACATGATGCCCCGCTGCGCCAGAAACTGAAGATGTGGGATACGACTGTCGATGACCCAGAATCACAAAAACTCCCTTCGTGGCCTTGCTCTCGCCTTCGTTGTCGCAGCCCAGGTGGGGCTCGTCCCCGACAACGCGAAAGCTGATTCCCGGTTCCAGAAATGGATCGCGGATTTCTACCAGACAGCCGCTCAGAGTGGCATCAGTAAGGCAACCTATCAAAAGGCCTTTTCCGGGGTGACCGATCCCGATCCGACCGTGCTCGAAAAGGCGGCCTTCCAGCCGGAATTCACCTCGAAGATCTGGGACTATGTCGATTCCCGCGTCAATCCCTACACCGTCAAGATCGGCCGCGAGATGGCCGTCAAGCATGCCAGAACGCTGGCGGCGATCGAACAGCGCTTCGGCGTCGACAAGACCATTCTCCTCGCCATCTGGTCGATGGAATCGAATTATGGCGCGATCCTCAACAAGGACGACCGGCTGCACTACGTGCCGCGCGCTTTGGCAACCCTTGGATATGCCGATCCGAGCCGCGCCAAATTCGCCAAGAAGCAGTTGATCGCCGCGCTGAAGATCCTGCAGAACGGCGATGTGCCGGCACGTGAAATGACCGGCTCCTGGGCCGGCGCCATGGGCCACACCCAGTTCATCCCGACAAGCTACCTGCTTTATGCCGTTGATGCCGACGGCAACGGCCATCGCGACATCTGGAACTCCGTGCCGGATGCGCTGGCGACCTCGGCCAATCTCCTGATGAAGAACGGCTGGGACACCGGCAAGACCTGGGGCTACGAGGTCGTCGTTCCCGCGGCCGCGGCCAAGCAGGTCGGCAAGACCCATACGCTGGCCCAATGGGCCGCACTCGGCCTGAAACGCCCGAACGGCAAGGCCTTCCGCGAAGGCGATACCAAGGCGATGCTGAAGATGCCGGCCGGGCCTGATGGCCCGGGCTTCCTGATGACCGCGAACTTCTTCACCATCAAGAACTACAATGCCTCGGATAGCTACGCGCTTGCCGTCGGCCTGCTGGCCGACCAGATCGCCGGCTACGGCGGCCTGCAGCAGCGCTGGCCGCGCCCGGACGGCGCGCTCGACATCACCGAGAAATTCGAGCTGCAGACCCGTCTCAAGACGCTCGGCTATTATAGCGGCGAGGTAGACGGCAACTTCGGCTCGGGTTCGAAAGCGGCGATCTCGGCCGTGCAGGAGCGCTTTGGCATGCAGCCGGACGGCGAGCCCTCGCTGCCGCTTCTGAACGCGCTTCGCCGCTAGAAGCGGCGCAACCGTGACCTACATAACAGCGGGAGTGGACGCTGGCCTACCCGGCGTGCAAGATGCCGGCAGATGCGGAACTGCCCATGACGAAGAAAACTGATCGCACCCCAATCCGTTGGCTGATGCTCGCCTTGACGGCGGCTTCGCTTTGCCTCGGCGCACTTGCGCCGGCACACGTGGCAGAAGCTCAGGAGCAGCGCTATCAGCGGCGTTCGATCCTCGATTTCCTCCTCGGCAGGCGCTATCTCGACGACGGGCCGCAGGCCCCCGACGTTCCGCAGCCGAAACGCGAGCAGCGCAAACGCCCGCCGGCGCAGAAAGCCATCGTCAATACCCGCACCGCACCACCGGTTCGCGCTCCCGTACAAGAGGAGGAGCCGGCGGTGGAAAAGCTCGCCGACGCCCGAAAGATCCTGATCGTCGGCGATTTCCTCGCCAGCGGCCTCGGCGACGGCCTCACCGCCGCCTTCGAGACGTCGCCGGGCGTCGTCGTCGAAGCCCGCGGCAACGTCTCGTCGGGTCTCGTTCGCGACGACTATTACAATTGGCCGGAACAGCTGCCGAAGATGATCGACGAGATGAAGCCGGCCATGGTCGTCGTCATGATCGGCGCCAACGATCGCCAGCAGATGGTGACCGATACCGCCAAGGAGAAATTCCGCACCGATGGCTGGTTCGCCGAATATCGCCGCCGCGTCCTTTCCTTCGGCAAGGAAGTCACCGACCGCAAGATTCCGCTGCTTTGGGTCGGCCTTCCTGCCTTCGAATCCGATTCGATGACGGCCGATGCCGTCCAGATGAACCAGCTTTACCGCAATCAGGTCGAAAGCATCGACGGCGAGTTCGTCGATATCTGGGATGGTTTCGTCGACGAAAACGGTACCTTCATCGTCACCGGTTCCGATGTGAACGGTCAGCAGGTGCGCCTGCGCACCTCCGACGGCATCAACCTGACCCAGGCCGGTCGGCGCAAGCTTGCTTTCTATGTGGAAAAACCCGCCCGCCGCATACTCGGTACGCAGGCAAGCCCGGATCTGGTCCGCCTCGACTCCAGCAATCTGCCCGGTCTCGGCCTGCCCGCCAATCCGGTCGAGCATACCGTGCCGATCAGCCTCTCCGATCCCAATCTCGATGGCGGCGCCGAGCTTCTCGGCGCAAGGCCGCCGCCTGTGACGCTGGCGAAATCGCCGCGCGACCTCTTGGTCGAGCAAGGCGAGATGACGCCCGCGCCTTCCGGCCGCGTCGACGATTATCGCCTGCCCGCGGCCAAGCCGCCGGCCGAAGTCTCGGTAAAATAAAAATGCGGCGCGGGGCCGCCGCCATCTCGCTTACGCCGCCTGCGGCCAGCTCAGATAATAGTAGTTCGAGCCGATCTGGCCGAAGAAGGCGTTGCTGTCGTTCGTCTGGTCGACATAGCTGCCGTTTTTCTTGACGAAGGCGCCGTCGGAGCCGCGCTCCAGATGTGCTTTGAGGAAGTCGCTCCAGCCGCTGACGTCGATCGCCTTGCCGGCCTTGCTTTTCGTATCCGCCTCATCGGGATCGTCGACGTCCCAGGCGGCGATCGACACCCCCTGCGTGGGATCGGAGATGGTGAGCGTGCCCGCTTTCAGTGCGGCCAGCATGTCGTGAGCCTTGCCGCTCTCGCCTTCAGCCGCAGCCGCATCCTGCAACTGCTGCTTCAGCATCGACATGAAGGAGGCACTGGTCACGTCGGTGCTGTCGCCGCTGGCATCGGCCTCATTAGAGGTGTCGCTCCTGGCCGACAGCGTGTCGAGCAGCCCCGACAGGGCCTGATTGGAAAGAAGCGAGGCCGAACTCGAATCGAGCCCGTAGCCGCTGAGGATGCTGGCGACCGACGAACCCTGCGTATCCCCGGAGCTTTCATCGGAACTCCGGAGGTTCTTCAGGGCATATTGGGCCGAAACCATCCTGGTATTATCGAGTGCGGAAACCATTTGAAAAATCCTTGTCGATCGTTTGCGGCGGTCAGCCGCGGCCGATGGTGAAATGCTTGCGCAGCCGAAACGGCGGGGCACGTCCGCTCCGGTCGCCGCCGGCTCCGCTCGAGCCCGCGTCCGATGCAAAATTTCTCTTTCCGGCATTGCCTGAGGCTTGCGGCGCAGCCCGGCGCGTCAAGCGGTCGCACCCGCGACAAGGCGTGCTGTCGGATCGGGTAGGAGGGAGCCTTGCGGCACCCTCCTCCCACACCACCGTGCGAACGGTTCCGTACACGGCGGTTCATCGAGTGTGGTTTAGGCGTCGGAGTTCCTGTTGGAGTGAGACTAGCCCCAGCTGTTCGAAGAAGGCTTTTCGGAAGGCGTCGTTCATGTGGCTGGCCCCGGCATTCCACCAAGGGCCGTGGCCGTTCCCCGCCGAGTCACGGGCACGCTGTTCCGTCAGTCCTCGTTGCCTCAACCGCATAGCGCGCGTGGCCGGTTTCTTCCATTGCCGCCACAGGATGCAGCGCAACCTGCGCCGCAGCCAGCCATCAAGGTCCTCGAGAATCCCCTTACTGTCGGTCAGCCGGAAGTAAGCAATCCAGCCATGCAGGATCGGGGTAAGGTCTTTGATGGTGGCGCCAAGGGCGCGACCGCGCCCGGCACGGAAGGCAGCCTTCAGCTTGCCCCTGAACCGCGCCACGCTCGACGCCGCGATCCGCAGACGCGGCGCCTTGTGGGCGGTCATGGTGTAGCCGAGGAAGGTACGCTTCCATGGACGGTCCACGGCACTCTTCGCGCCATTGACCGTGAGCTTCAGCCGTTCGGTAAGGAAGCAGGTGAGCGAGGCCATGACCCGCTCGCCGGCATGCTGCGAACGTACATAGACGTTGCAGTCGTCGGCGTAGCGGCAGAAGGCATGACCGCGCCGCTCCAATTCCTTGTCGAGATCGTCGAGCAGGATATTTGACAGCAGCGGCGAGAGTGGACCGCCTTGCGGCGTGCCTTCGCTGCGTGCCGTTACGATCCCGCCCGTCATCAGCCCAGCCTGCAGGTAACGGCGGATCAACCGCAGCACCTGCGTGTCTCCGATTTTGCGTGCCACGCGTGCCATCAAGACATCGTGGTTCACTCGGTCGAAGAACTTCTCCAAATCAAGATCGACCACAAAGCGACGGCCGCCGGCCACATAAGACCGGGCGGCAAGAACCGCGTCGTGGGCGCTCCGCCCCGGCCGGAAGCCGTAGGAGGAAGCAGAGAAGTCCGGGTCGAAGATCGGCATCAGCACCTGATGCATCGCCTGCTGGATGAGTCGGTCCAGGACCGTCGGGATGCCCAATTGCCGCATCCCTTTGCCGCCAGGCTTGGGGATTTCCACCCCACGCACCGGCGTCGGTCTGTAGCGGTCCGCCAGCAGGTCTTCTCTGATGCGCGGCCAATGCTCCGCAAGGTATGGCTTCAATTGCTCGACAGACATCTTATCGATACCCGGCGCACCCTTGTTCGCCACCACCCGGCGGTAAGCCGCCATCATGTTCTCGCGGCTGAGGATCGCCTCCATCAGTCGCTCATTCGCCTCCGGTCGAGAGGATCCCGGCCCTGCCGTGGTGTCTGATGCACCCAATGCCTGCCCTCGCGGCTTCCGGCCGCTGCTCTCAGCATGGGCACGGGGCGTCTCAGCCCCGTCTTCTGCGTCTGTCCTCACCATCGAAAGACCGGCCTCCGTCCGGCACTCAATGTTCGGCCCTTCACCGCTTGGTCGGCTAATACGGCTTCTGCTGACCCCTGCCGCCCCATCCCGACGCCTCGCGACGCCGGTAGCACACCTGAAACCAGGGGCAGGTCGGCAGGTCTCCCAGGGTAAGACGCGTGACCTTCGTGCCATATACCTGTCGCATCTACGGCCGCATCCTCCGGGTGATATTGGACTTCAGGCATTTGTGCACCTTCGTCCGGATGCGGTCGCCTCATATGCGTTTCCTGTTCGTCAGGCCGGCACTTTGCTTACAACTTCCTTCAGACCTCGCCTTGCAACGACGCCCTTGTTGTTCGGCTAGCAGTTCCCATCACCAGGGCCTGCAGAGGACTTTCACCTCCAAGTCATCAACCGGATACCATCCCGGTCAAACGGTGCTCTCGCACCACGCGCCATGCCTGGCGCACACAAAAAAAAACTCCGCCGGAAAGGCGGAGTTCATGTCCTCGGAAGCCTATGTCGACCGTCAGTTCGGCAGGACGGTCGAGCCCATCAATGCCTCATCGATCGCGCGCGCCGCCTGGCGGCCTTCGCGGATCGCCCAGACCACCAGCGACTGGCCGCGGCGCACGTCGCCTGCCGTCCAGAGCTTGTCGACCGAGGTCTTGTAGTCGTGGTCGTTGGCGACGACGTTGGTCGAGCCGCGCTTGTCGGTATTGAGCGTCAGCTTGCCCTCGAGCTCCTTCAGCACGCTTGTCGTGAACGGGCCGCGGAAGCCGATGGCAATGAAGGCGAGATCGGCGCGGATGACGAATTCCGTGCCGGCAACCGGACGCCGGCGTTCGTCGACCTCGCAGCATTTGACGCCCGTCAGCACGCCGTCTTCGCCGACGAATTCGAGCGTCGCCACCTGGAATTCGCGTACGGCGCCCTCGGCCTGCGAGGAGGAGGTGCGCATCTTCGTCGCCCAGAAGGGCCAGACGGCGAGCTTGTCTTCCTTCTCAGGCGGCTGCGGCCGGATGTCGAGCTGGGTGACCTTGACGGCCCCCTGGCGGAACGCCGTCCCGACGCAGTCCGAGGCCGTATCGCCGCCGCCGACGACGACGACATGCTTGGCTCCGGCCAGGATCGGGTCCGACGGCCAGCCGACGCTGTCGATGTTTTCGCGCCCGACGCGGCGGTTCTGCTGCACGAGATAGGGCATCGCATCATGCACGCCGGCAAGATCCGTACCCGGAATACCCGCCTCGCGCGGCGTCTCGGAGCCGCCGCAGTAGAGAACCGCGTCGTGATCGGCGAGCAACTGCTCGACCTTGACGTCGACGCCGACATTGACGCCGCAATGGAAGGTGACGCCCTCGCCCTTCATCTGCTCGACACGGCGGTCGATGAAGTTCTTCTCCATCTTGAAATCGGGGATGCCGTAGCGCAACAGTCCGCCCGGCTTCGTCTCGCGCTCGTAGACATGCACGTCATGACCGGCGCGGCCCAGCTGCTGGGCGGCAGCCATGCCGGCAGGACCGGAGCCGATGACGGCGACCTTCTTGCCGGTGTGGACGGTGGCCGGCTGCGGCCTGATGAACCCGAGCTCATAGGCCTTGTCGGCAATCGCCTGCTCGATCGTCTTGATCGCGACCGGAGCATCCTCGAGATTCAAAGTGCAAGCTTCCTCGCAGGGCGCGGGGCAGACGCGGCCGGTGAATTCCGGGAAGTTGTTGGTCGAATGCAGGTTCTGGATCGCCGCTTCCCAATTGTTGTTGTAGACGAGGTCGTTCCAGTCGGGAATCTGGTTGTGCACCGGGCAGCCGGTCGGACCGTGACAATAGGGAATGCCACAGTCCATGCAGCGCGCGGCCTGTTTCTGCACTTCCGGGTCCGACATCGGGATCGTGAACTCGCGGAAATGCCGGATGCGATCCGACGCCGGCTGGTACTTCGCCACCTGCCGGTCGATTTCCAGAAATCCTGTAACCTTACCCATTTCTTCGTCCCTTACCCTCATGACCGCCTCACCGCGGCCAGTTGTCTGTCGTCAGTCCCCGGAGTTCCGGGCGGGTTGCTTGTCTTGACCGTCATTGGAACAGATCTCCTGTAGGACACCGTACGATCCGGACGGCCCATCGCCGTCGTCATGTTCGTGTGGAGTCATCGAGATGTTTCCGTCATCCGCCATCTGCGATGAGATGGCGGATGCTCCGGTTCAAATCATTCCGCGGCGATGCCCATCCGGCTGCGCTCCATTTCCTCGAGCGCACGCCGGTATTCCACAGGCATGACCTTGCGGAACTTCGGACGGTAGTCCGCCCAATTGTCCAGGATCTGCTTGGCGCGGGCCGAACCCGTATAGTGCAGATGGTTGGAGATCAGTTGGTAGAGGCGCTCCTCGTCGTGTCGGGTCATGTCACCCGAGACGTCGACACGTCCCTTGTGCATGAGGTCGCCGCCATGATGATGCAGCTTCTCCAGCATGTCGTCTTCCTCCGGCACCGGCTCGAGCTCGACCATCGCCATGTTGCAGCGGCTGGCGAAATCGCCGGTTTCATCGAGCACATAGGCGACACCGCCGGACATGCCGGCCGCGAAGTTGCGACCTGTGCCACCGAGCACGACGACGACGCCGCCGGTCATGTATTCGCAGCCATGATCGCCGACACCTTCGACGATGGCGATCGCACCCGAGTTGCGCACGGCGAAACGTTCGCCCGCCACGCCGCGGAAATAGCATTCGCCCTCGGTCGCGCCGTAAAGCACGGTATTGCCTACGATGATCGAGTTTTCGGCGACGATCCGCGAATTCTCCGGCGGCCGGATGATGATCTTGCCGCCCGAAAGCCCCTTGCCGACATAGTCGTTGCCGTCACCGATCAGGTTGAAGGTGACGCCGCGCGCGAGGAAGGCGCCAAAGCTCTGCCCCGCCGTGCCGCGAAGCGTCACGTTGATCGTGTCTTCCTTCAGCCCGCGGTGGCGGAAGCGCTTGGCGACCTCGCCGGAAAGCATCGCGCCCGCCGAGCGGTCGACATTCTTGATGCCGACTTCGAAGGCGACGGGCGTCTTGTCGGTCAGCGCCGGTTGTGCCTGCTCGATCAGCTTGCGATCGAGAATGTCGTCGATCGGGTGCTGCTGCCGGCTCGTCCAGAAAGTCTCCTCCTTCGGGGCGTCGACCTTGTGGAAGATGCGGCTGAAATCGAGGCCCTTGGCCTTCCAATGCGCCAGCATCTCGTCCTTCTCCAGAAGCTCTGAGGCGCCGATGATCTCGTCGAGCCGGGTGAACCCGAGCGAGGCAAGGATTTCGCGCACTTCGTTGGCGACGAAGAAGAAGTAGTTGATGACGTGCTCGGGCGTGCCCTTGAAGCGCTTGCGCAGCACCGGATCCTGCGTCGCAACACCTACCGGACAGGTGTTGAGATGGCACTTGCGCATCATGATGCAGCCGGCCGCGATCAGCGGTGCGGTGGCGAAGCCGAACTCGTCGGCCCCAAGCAGCGCCCCGATGATGACGTCGCGACCGGTCTTCAGACCGCCGTCCACCTGCAGCGCGACGCGCGAGCGCAACCCGTTCAGCACCAGCGTCTGCTGGGTTTCGGCAAGGCCGATCTCCCAAGGGCTGCCGGCATGCTTGAGCGAGGTCAGCGGCGAGGCGCCCGTGCCGCCGTCGAAACCGGCGACCGTGATATGGTCGGCGCGCGCCTTGGCAACGCCCGCGGCAACCGTGCCGACGCCGACTTCGGAGACGAGCTTGACCGACACGTCAGATGTCGGGTTGACGTTCTTCAGATCGTAGATCAGCTGCGCCAGATCCTCGATCGAATAGATGTCATGGTGCGGCGGCGGCGAGATCAGTCCGACGCCCGGGGTCGAATGGCGGGTCTTGGCAACGGTCGCGTCGACCTTATGGCCCGGCAACTGGCCGCCTTCGCCGGGCTTTGCACCCTGCGCCACCTTGATCTGCAGTACGTCGGCATTGACGAGATATTCGGTGGTGACGCCGAAGCGGCCCGACGCGATTTGCTTGATCGCCGAACGTTCCGGGTTCATCGAACCGTCGGAGAGCGGCATGTAGCGGTCGGATTCCTCACCGCCCTCGCCGGTATTCGACTTGCCGCCGATCCGGTTCATGGCGATCGCCAGCGTCGTATGCGCTTCGCGCGAAATCGAGCCGAAGGACATCGCCCCCGTCGAGAAACGCTTGACGATATCGGCCGCCGGCTCGACCGCGTCGACCGATACCGGCTTGCGGCCAAGCGCTTCGGCGCTCTTGATATTGAAGAGCCCGCGGATCGTGTTCATGCGCAGCGCCGAATTGTTCACCATCTCGGAGAATTCGCGGTAGCGATCCTCGGCATTGCCGCGCACGGCATGCTGGAGGGCTGCAACCGCATCCGGCGTCCAGGCATGGCTTTCGCCGCGCATACGGTAAGCATATTCGCCGCCGATATCGAGCGTCGTCGCCAGCAGCGGATCCTTGCCGAAGGCCGCAGTGTGGCGGGCAACGGTCTCTTCGGCGATCGCCTCGAGGCCGATGCCTTCGATCATCGTCGCGGTTCCGAAGAAATACTTGTCGACCAGTTCCGATGCCAGGCCGATCGCATCGAAGATCTGCGCGCCGCAATAGGACTGGTAGGTCGAGATGCCCATCTTCGACATGACCTTGAGGATGCCTTTGCCGACCGCCTTGATGTAGCGGTAGACGACTTCGGAGGCATCCACTTCCTTCGGGAATTCGCCCTTGGCATGCATGTCGAGCAGCGTGTCGAAGGCGAGATAGGGGTTGATCGCCTCCGCGCCGTAGCCGGCAAGCAGGCAGAAATGATGCACCTCGCGCGGCTCGCCGGTCTCGACGACGAGGCCGACCGAGGTGCGAAGCCCCTTGCGGATCAGGTGATGGTGCACGGCAGCCGTTGCGAGCAGCGCCGGAATGGCGATTCTGTCAGGCCCGATCTGGCGGTCGGAGAGCACGATGATGTTATAGCCGCCCTTGACGGCCGCTTCCGCGCGCTCGCAGAGCCGGTCGAGCATTTCGGGCATGCCTGCCGCACCGCGCTCGATATCATAGGTGAAGTCGAGGGTCTTGGTGTCGAAGCGGTCTTCCGTATGGCCGATCGAGCGGATCTTCTCGAGATCGCCATTGGTCAGGATCGGCTGGCGCACTTCGAGGCGCTTGGCGTTTGCCATGCCCTCATGGTCGAGGATGTTCGGACGCGGACCGATGAAGGAGACGAGGCTCATCACCAGCTCTTCGCGGATCGGGTCGATCGGCGGGTTCGTCACCTGCGCGAAGTTCTGCTTGAAATAGGTGTAGAGCAGCTTCGGCTTTTCCGACATCGCCGAGATCGGCGTATCGGTACCCATCGAGCCGATCGCTTCCTGGCCGGTCGTCGCCATCGGCGACATCAGGATGCGTGTATCCTCGAGCGTGTAGCCGAAGGCCTGCTGGCGGTCGAGCAGCGACACGTCGCGGCGCAGCGCCCGCGGCTCCACCGGCTTCAGCTCTTCGAGGATGAGCTGGGTGCGGTCGAGCCAGCTGCGATAGGGATGCGCCGTCGCAAGCTGCGACTTCACCTCATCGTCGGAGATGATGCGACCTTCTTCCATGTCGATCAGCAGCATCTTGCCCGGCTGCAGGCGCCACTTCTGGATGATCCTCTCCTCCGGAACCGGCAACACGCCGGCTTCGGACGCCATGATGACGCGGTCGTCATCGGTGACGAGATAGCGCGCCGGCCGCAGACCGTTGCGATCGAGCGTGGCGCCGATCTGCTTGCCGTCGGTGAAGGCGACAGCGGCCGGCCCGTCCCACGGCTCCATCAGTGCGGCGTGATATTCGTAGAAGGCCTTGCGTTCGGCGGCCATCGACTGGTTGCCGGCCCAGGCTTCCGGGATCAGCATCATCACCGCATGCGCCAGCGAATAACCGCCGCGCACCAGGAATTCCAGCGCATTGTCGAAGCAGGCGGTATCCGACTGGCCTTCGTAGGAGATCGGCCAGAGCTTGGAGATGTCCTCGCCGAACAGCGGCGAGGAAACCGAGGCCTGTCGCGCCGCCATCCAGTTGACATTGCCGCGCAGCGTGTTGATCTCGCCGTTATGGGCGACCATGCGATAGGGATGCGCGAGCTTCCACGACGGGAAGGTGTTGGTCGAGAAGCGCTGGTGCACGAGAGCGACCGCGCTTTCGAAACGCGGGTCGGCCAAGTCCTTATAATAGGCGCCGACCTGATAGGCCAGGAACATGCCCTTGTAGACTACCGTCGCCGAGGAGAGCGACACCGGATAGAAATTGCTCTCCTCGCCGTCGAATTCGTCATAGATACGGTTGGAGATCACCTTGCGCAGCGTGAACAGCCGGCGCTCGAACTCGTCGTTATTTTCGGCATCTTCACCGGCGCCGATGAAGACCTGCACATGATGCGGTTCGGTCGCGGCAATGTCAGGCGCCTTGGAAAGCGAGGAGTTATCGACCGGCACGTCGCGGAAGCCGATGAAGACCTGGCCCTCTTCGATGATGACGTCCTTGATTACCTTCTTGAAGTGTTCGATCTGCTTTTCGTCGCGCGGCATGAAGATATGGCCGACACCATATTCGCCGGCCGGTGGCAGGGTGATGCCCTGCGCGGCCATCTCTTCGCGGAAGAAGCGATCGGGGATCTGCACCAGAATGCCAGCGCCGTCGCCCATCAGCGGATCAGCGCCGACGGCGCCGCGATGCGTCAGGTTCTCGAGGATGAAGAGGCCGTCCTTGACGATCTGATGCGACTTCTCGCCCTTCAGATGCGCGACGAAGCCGACACCGCAGGCGTCGTGTTCGTTGGCAGGATCGTAAAGCCCTTGCTTCTTCGGCAGGCCGGATTTGGACATATTGGCCGTCGCGCGCACATCTGCAGCAGCAAACCGGTCAAATTCCATGGATGGCGTCTTCGTCATCGTCTTTCCTCCTGTCGAAGCCCGCGGGGCCGCGGGCGGCTTTTCGTCTTGCGCCGCAACCCGAAAATAGGTCCGTCGCATGACAGCGCTGTTGCATTGTGAAGATCGGCCGCAGACATCTGCTCGGGAAAGCAAACCGTCGCGTTCCGCGCCTGCCATTCGCCTCCGCACGCCGCCCGTCCAAGGGTTTGGCGCTCGGAAGAACTATAGCGTGAAAGCCGTTCCATTCCAGGGCTTTCGGCACCTCTTCGGCCGCAAGGGCCAAAGTAGGACAGCAACACTGTCCTAATTCATCAGTTCTATGCCAGAAACGATCATGGTCCGCAAGAGCGTCCCGTTAAAAATCGTGATTTTGCGACGGAAGATTGCCAGATAAACCCCGATGGCGAAATAAAATTACTCCTTACTGCATTATTCTTTTTATTGATTGCGTAGTTCAATTTTCGTGATGTGTCAGGCGTGGCAATCTTGATCCCGTGAAGCTTTGGCGTAAGGTCCGCTGCGAACCTCCCAGCCCGATCCACGCCCCAGGTCTCCATTCATGTTCTTTGCTTCCGATAATTGGGCCGGCGCCCACAGATCCATTGCCGAACGCTTGCTGGCGGAATCGGCCGGCTTTGCCCCTGCCTATGGCGCCGGCGATCTCGATAAAAAGGTCGAGGCCCGCTTCTCCGAGATCTTCGAGCGTGAGGTTTCGGTTTTCTTCGTCGCCACCGGCACCGCTGCCAACGCCTTGTCTCTGGCGAGCGTCCAGCGCCCCGGCGGCATCACCTTCTGCCATTCGGAAGCCCATGTGATCGAGGATGAATGCGGCGCGCCGGAATTCTTCTCCGGCTCCGCCCGCCTCGTTGCTGTCGACGGTGAAGCTGGCAAGATCGATCCGGCCAGGCTTTCGGCAAGGATCGCGCACTTCCCCGAAGACGCCCTCCGTCATGGCCGCGCCAGCGCGGTGACCATCACCCAGGCGACCGAGATCGGCACCGTCTATTCCCTGCCTGAGATCGGCGAGATCGCTGCCATATCAAGGAAGCGCAACATGCCGCTCCACATGGACGGCGCCCGCTTTGCCAACGCGCTGGTGGCGCTTGGCGCCACCCCAGCCGAGATGACCTGGAAGCGCGGCGTCGACATGCTGTCCTTCGGCGGCACCAAGAACGGCTGCTGGTGCGCGGAGGCGATCGTCTTCTTCAATCCCGATCAGGCAAAGGAAATGCCCTTCATCCGCAAGCGGGCCGCCCAGCACTTCTCCAAGTCGCGCTTCATCGCCGCCCAGTTCGATGCCTATTTCGAAAACGGCCTCTGGCTCGATCTCGCCCGCCATTCGAACGGCATGGCAGAGCGCTTGCGCGCCGGCATCGGCGCGAGCGGTACCGCCCGCCTCGCCTGGCGGACCGCATCCAACGAGGTTTTTGCCGTCGTCAGCAAAAGCGCGGCCAAAACCGCGGAGGAGAAGGGCGCGAAATTCTACGAATGGCCGGTGCCGGCGACAACGCCGGATCTCGTTTCCGGAAGCGAGACCCTCATCCGTCTCGTCACCAGCTTCGCGACGACAGAGGCCGATGTCGATGGTTTCCTGAAGTGCCTCTCCGCATGACCTCCGATCGACTGGCCTGCCGGTGCGGCGGGCCTGTCGAGCGGCGCGATGCCTCACGCTGACTTCAGCCTCCTCACTTTTTGCAGAATATCCTCCGAAAGTGCGGCGACCAGCGCCTGATCTGCGCCCTTGCGCGGCACCAGCACGAACTCCACGTCCTCCAGCACCGGCAGCTTTCCCGCGGCGATCTCCTTCAGCCCCGATGGCGCCATGCTGCGTGGCTGCACCAGGACGCCCATGCCGGCCCGCGCCGCCGCCGTCAGCCCGCTCAGGCTGCCGCAGGTGCAGACGATCCGCCACGCCACGCCGTTTCGACCAAGCGCCTCCAGCGCGATGGCTCGCGTCACGCTCGGCGGCGGAAAGGCGATGAGCGGCAGGAGACCGGAGGCGAGCACATGTTCGGGATCGCGCGCCAGCCAGACGAGCGGCTCGCGATAGACGAGTTTTCCCCGCGCATCGCCGAGCCGACGCTTGGCGAGCACCAGATCGATCTCGCCATTGTCCTGCATCTCGTAAAGGACGCCTGATAGTGCCACGGTCAGCTCAAGGTCGACGGAAGGATGCGAACGCACGAAATCCTCCAGCACTGCCGGCAGCTGGCTGGTAACGAAATCCTCCGACACGCCGAGCCGCAGGCTGCCGCGCAGGCTGTGGCTCTTGAACAGCGATTGGACCTGCCCCTCGATCTGAAGCATGGCGCGCGCATGCGAAAGCAGCGCCTCGCCATCGCCCGTCAGCATCACCTTATGCGTGTCGCGCGCAAGCAGCTTGCGCCCGAGTGTGGTCTCCAGCCGCTGGATGTGCTGGCTGACCGTCGATTGGCCAAGGCCAAGCCTTTCTGCGGCCAGCGTGAAACTGCCCATCTGTTCGACGGCGACGAAACTGCGGAGTTGCGAAAGATCCAGCATGACAAATCCAGTTTTTCGATAACTGTTATTCCTTGCATCCTGGATCATAATGGACGACAGAACAATGACTGTTATTACGCCGCGAGAACGCCATGCGCCGCTTTCTGCCCGATACTTTCACGATCCTGCTCGTCTGCACCGTCATCCTTGCTTCACTGCTTCCGGCGAGCGGCACATTCGCGGGCTATTTCGGCATCGCCACCGATCTTGCCATTGCGGCACTGTTCTTCCTGCATGGAGCGCGCCTGTCGCGTGACGTCGTCATTGCTGGCCTCCTGCACTGGCGCCTGCATCTCGTCATCCTGCTGACCACCTTCGGCATCTTCCCGCTGCTCGGCCTGGCGCTCGGATTGGTCCCCGATACGATCCTGCCGCAGCCGCTTTATCTCGGCATCCTCTTCCTCTGCGTGCTGCCCTCGACGGTGCAGTCGTCGATCGCCTTCACCTCAATGGCAGGCGGCAACGTGCCTGCCGCGATCTGTTCAGCCTCGGCCTCCAACATTTTCGGCATGTTCCTGACGCCCCTACTCGTCGGCCTGCTCTTTTCGGTCGGCGGTCACGGCGGCTTCTCCTTCGATGCACTTCAGCAGATCCTGCTGCATTTGCTTGCCCCTTTCATCGTCGGCCAGATCCTGCAGCCCTGGATCGGCGGTTGGATCCGCGCCAAGAAGAAGATCCTGATGCCAGTCGACCGCGGCTCGATCCTGATGGTCGTCTATCTCGCCTTCTCGACGGCGGTCGTCGAAGGGCTGTGGCACACTTTCTCGATTGCCGACATCGCCGTCGTCATCGTTGCCGACATCGTCCTTCTGGCGTTTGTCCTTGCTTTGACGATGTTCGGCAGCCGCCGGCTGGGCTTCAACAAGGCTGATGAGATCACCATTACCTTCTGTGGCTCGAAGAAGAGCCTGGCCAGCGGTGTGCCGATGGCAAACGTCATCTTCGCCGGCCAGTCGATCGGCGCGATCGTCCTTCCCCTGATGCTCTTCCACCAGATCCAGCTCATGGCCTGCGCCGTCATCGCTCAGAAATATGCCGCCGCCGCGGCCCGGCGCGCGACGGAACAGCAACTGGCGGACGCCGCCAGCCCGGCCTGAGCACCAAATAAAATGAGCACCAAAGAAAAACGGCGCCCCGATGGAGCGCCGTCCGTTTCCTTGCAAGGGAGCAATGATTAGCCGTTGATGACCTGCGCCTCAATGGCCTTCGGAGCCTCGACCGGCTCGGCGGCAATCGCGATCTTGCGGGGCTTCATGGCCTCGGGAATGTTGCGCAGGAGGTCGATGTGAAGCAGGCCGTTCTTCAGCGAAGCGGCTGACACCTCGACATGATCGGCAAGCTGGAAGCGGCGCTCGAAGGTGCGCTTGGCAATGCCGCGATAGAGGAATTCGCCGCCTTCAGCGGTTTCCTCGTTCTTTTCACCCTTCACGGACAACACATGGGCATGAGCCTCGATCGAAAGTTCGGTCTCGTCGAAACCGGCGACTGCCATGGTGATGCGATAGGTGTTTTCACCGGTGCGCTCGATATTGTAGGGCGGATAAGTCTGCGCCTGCTCCGGCTGGGCAAGGCTGTCGAGCATGGTGAAAAGCCGGTCGAAACCGACGGTGGAGCGATAAAGGGGAGAGAAGTCTACGTGACGCATGATGTCCTCCTGTGGAAGCGACGTGTTGCGATAAAATGCCCCTGAAACCCCATCTTTGGCGGCCTCGGGACGGTTGCGCAGGCCCTTTTGGCACCCGCAGGATGGAGATGGTGATGGGTTTCGTGGAGTTCAAGAACCTTTTTGAAATTGCACCGCTCGGCCCGGTGAACCCGATATGAACGATCGGTTCGGAAGGCATTCAGGCGCATTCGCCTAGGAATTTCGGTGTCGGGGTAAATCTGGTCCCGATGGCTGAAGTGCATCGTCCCTTCTTCTTCGGCCCAACTTCGGCCGGCTGCGAGCACCCTCATGCTCCTGCCGGCCCTTTTGCCGCCGCCCGCCTTGCGGGCGCGCCGCTTTCCAAGCCGCATGCCATGCGCTATCCCTAACGCATCGTGCTTCCGAAAGGATGCACGGCGCTCTAATAGCGAAGCAGTCAGCAGCGGCGCAGTGGCAAGGTCATGGATCAGGTTCTCTATTCGACGCCCGACAATCCCGCCCCGGGAAACCGCACCGAGGGGTTTTTCGAGAGCTATGACGGCCACCGTCTGCGCTACGCCGTTTTCCGCTCCAGCGCCCAGGTCGCCAAGGGTACGGTCGTCATCATCCAGGGCCGCAACGAATATATCGAGAAATATTTCGAGACGATTCGCGATCTGACCGCCAAGGGCCTCTGGGTCGCGACCTTCGATCTGCGCGGCCAGGGCGGCTCGTCGCGGCTCCTCAAGCGCCGCAACCACGGCCACATCCGCCGCTTCGCCGATTATGAGCGCGATCTCGACACCTTCCTCGAAAAAGTGGTGCTGCCGGATACCCGTCTACCCTTCTACCTGCTCGGCCATTCCACAGGCGGGCTTATCGCTTTGTCGGCAGCTCCCTATCTCAACACCCGCATCGATCGCATGGTGCTGTCAGCCCCCTTCATCGGCCTGACGGGACAGGCGGCCTCGCCCCGCACCATCCGCACTCTTGCCGGGATGATGACGGCCCTCGGCCTCGGCTCCCTGCCGCTGACCTCGAAACTGAAGGAGCCGGATTTCCGCGACAATCCGCTGACCTCCGACGAAGCCCGCTTCGAACGCAATATCGCGATGATGAAGGCTCACCCGGAGTTGACGCTCGGGCCGCCGACGGCCCGCTGGCTGACCGAGGCCTTCCACACGATGGAGCGGGTTACCTCGCCCTATCATCTCTTCTCGATCACTATCCCGACGATCGTCATCGCCCCGACGCGGGACGGCGTCGTGCCCTATACGGCGCAGGAGCGGCTCTCGCGCTATTTCCGCGCCGGTCAACTGGTGCCGATCAACGGAGCCCGCCACGAGATCTTTCAGGAACGGGATATCTACCGCGCCGCAGCGCTCGCCGCCTTCCACGCCTTCATTCCCGGCAGCGATGCCGAGGAAAACCAGGACGTCGCCGCGCTCGGGACGTGATGCCGCTAAGCTAGAATCAGCGCTGCAGAATGGCGATTGCCTGCTCGTAGACCGCACGGCTGCCGGCGGCGATGATTGAGCCGCCATTTTCCGGACGCCCGCCGTCCCAGGTCGTGATGATGCCGCCCGCCCCCTCGATGACGGGAATGATGCCGCCGACGTCATAGGGCTTCAGACTGTTTTCGACGACGAGGTCGATGTGACCGGCGGCGAGCAGCGCATAGGCGTAGCAATCGCACCCATAGCGGAAGAGCCGCACCTGACGCTCGATTTCCCTGTATTTCTCCATCTCCTGCCCGGTGAAGAGATGCGGCGACGTCGTGAAGAGAATGGCGTTGGAAAGCGTCTCGCACCGGCGTGTCGCCAGTCGCCGTTCGCCCTCCGGCCCGATATAGATCGAACCATTCTCATCGGCGAAATACCGCTCGCCGGTAAACGGTTGCTCGATCATGCCCATGATCGCCCGGCCTTGCTTCTGCAGGCCGATCAGCGTCCCCCATACCGGCACGCCCGATATGAAGGCGCGCGTGCCGTCGATCGGATCGATCACCCAGACATACTCGCGGTCGAGCCCAACATCGCCATGCTCTTCGCCGAGAATACCGTGGTCTGGAAAATTCTCCTCGATCAGCGCCCGGATGGCGAGTTCGGCCGCCCTGTCGCCTTCCGTTACCGGGTCGAACCCTGAGGAAAGCTTATTCGTGACATCGAGGCCGGAGCGGAAACGCGGCAGGGTCTCGGCCTTGGCGGCCTCCGCCAGACGATTGAAGAACGAGCGGTCAGGAAGCATGGTGGCACCGTTTTGCTGGCGGGATATCGCCTTCATAGCGAAAAGCAGCAGGAATGCAATTATGCGACGGATGCCCAAAGATATCGCAACGCAATATATTGCTTGACATTTGTGCAATGCAATAGTAACGTCATCAGTACAGTCTTCTGACTGTAAATACCCTCCTTGGGTGTTTCCTCCCTAGACTAGCCGCGCTTCAAGCGCGGTTTTTTTTGGCCAGGGAAAACGAAGTCGGAAGAGTAAGCGGCTTTATTCGGCGGCAAGCGCCCGATCGCCAGCGAATTTTTCGACATATTCCGCCATCTGCCGCATGAAGCAGGTGACCGAATCAACCACCGCAGCGAAATCGTCGCGCTTCTCCAGCGTCACCTCATCGACATAGATCGCCCGGTTCACTTCGATCTGCAGCGCATGCAGACCACGTGAAGGCCGGCCGTAATGTTCCGTGATGAAGCCGCCGGCATAGGGCTTGTTGCGGATCGCCGTGAAGCCCATTTCCTCGAGGATGGCAATCGCAGCGCGCGAAAGCTCGGCCGAAGCGCTGGTGCCGTAACGATCGCCGATGATGAAATCGGGCCGCGCCGTGCAGCCGGCGACCCTGACGTTGCCGGGCATCGAGTGACAGTCGATGAGCACGCCGAAACCGAACTGCACGTGCGTTCGCGCGATCAGCCGGCGCAGCGCCGCATGATAGGGCTTATAGACGGCTTCGACCCGGTCCAGCCCTTCCTGCACCGGCAGGCGCCGCGCGTAGATTTCCATGTTCTCGGCGACGATGCGCGGAATGGTGCCAAGGCCGCCCGCGACCCTCAGCGAATTGATGTTGGCATAGGGCGGCAAGAGCCCGTCGAACATGCGCGGATCGAGCTCGTAGGGCTCGCGATTGACATCGAGATAGGCGCGCGGAAAGTTGGCGGCGAGCAGCGGCGCACCGAGCGCCACCGCCGAGCTGAAGAGCTCGTCGACGTAATGATCCTCGGAGCGGCGGATGGCGATGCCCTCGAGCCTGGACTGGGCGATGAATTCCGGTGGATAAATACGGCCGCTGTGGGGAGAGTTGTAGACGAAGGGAATGGTCTGCGACACGGGCTCATGAACGTCAAAAAGCTCGTATTCGCGGATTTCCGGCACTTCTGGGCCTCTTTACCATGTCATGAACTGACTGCTTCGCCCATGTTGCCAGTTGCCCGGCCTCAAGTCCATACTATGTAGAAGGGATGGCGGTCGCACATAGGCAATTCACCGGTTGTTTACCGGGTAAAGACTAGTGTAAACGGCTGGTAGCCCACCCAAAACCTATTGATCAGCGGTCTGGATTAATGACTCAGAAGATACTTCTCGCCGAAGACGACAACGACATGCGCCGTTTCCTGGTGAAAGCGCTCGAAAAGGCCGGCTACAAGGTCCTTTCTTACGACAATGGCGCCAGCGCCTATGACCGGCTGCGCGAGGAGCCGTTTTCCCTTTTGCTGACCGATATCGTCATGCCTGAAATGGACGGCATCGAGCTGGCGCGCCGCGCCACCGAACTCGACCCCGACCTGAAGGTGATGTTCATCACCGGGTTCGCCGCCGTCGCGCTGAACCCTGATTCGAAGGCGCCGAAGGATGCCAAGGTCCTTTCCAAGCCTTTCCACCTGCGCGACCTCGTCGACGAGGTCAACAAAATGCTTGCCGCGTAAGGCTTGCCGGCCGGTGCGTCACAAAACTGAAAAAAGCCTATTGACGGCTCCGAAGGTTTTGTGATCTATGCGCCGCCATCGGATGGGCGTGTAGCTCAGCGGGAGAGCACTACGTTGACATCGTAGGGGTCACAGGTTCAATCCCTGTCACGCCCACCATCCAGATTGCTTGATCTATAAGGCCTTTCGAGAAATCGAGAGGCCTTTTACATTCGGGTTACAGGTTTGATAAACCTGACCGGTAGGAGTTCTTCAGCGTGGCACAGGTCATCAAACGACGTAAAACTCTCGTGGTTTCCAGCGACAAGATTTCGCTGGCAAAAGGCATCAGCCTTCCGCAGGGACGCTACCCCGTCACCGCCGAATATGTCGTGTCCCACATGCGGGGCAGGCCGGTCGAGCAAGCCGGCCGTGTCATGCTCCCCCTGACGCGACAAAACCTCATTGACTTCGGCGTCGACCTGACCGGCAGCACGATGCTGGGTATCGATATCGACGTCAGCGGCAATATTGCGCGCAAGGAAGCCATCCTGGAGTAATCCCCAGGGCGCAAGAGGCTGAGGCCGCCGCCCTTCCCGATCGGGAGCACTCCCGCCTTCAATGGCCATATCCGCCTGCCGCCGAGCCGCGTCAACGCGGGCGTCGGCAACATGATGACGGCAAGTCCCGAGGCAGGCAACTAAAGCATATCGCAATCCTTGATTCGCATGCTCCAGGTCGATCAGCACGCCCCGGCAAACCCTGCGCGCGCGCCCTTTGCCGATCCGCGCAGATTGCAGTTATGACATTTTCGCATATCAACATATGCTCACACGAGCTTAAATTGCATACCTCCGCCCAAATTCAGCCCCTCGTTGGCTTTGCATCCAGAACTGCGATTTTGTGACGGACAGATGACAAATTTGTGACGAAATGCGTGTTATTTCAGCCACATAGCAAGTGCGGCTCAATGTCACAATCGGATATGTCGTTGCAGCGCAGCATCACCTATGTCACTTCCGCAGCGGGGCAGGGACCGAGCTAAAAAGGTGCCGCTTCGATCACACGGGGTGAAGATCCATAGGGACTGCCGATGGCAACGGTCTTCATCCTCTTGCATCTGAACTGGAGGTTATTCCATGAATATCAAGAGCCTTCTTCTCGGCTCCGCTGCTGCTCTCGCAGTAGTATCCGGTGCTCACGCTGCTGACGCTATCGTTGCTGCTGAGCCGGAACCGGTTGAATATGTCCGCGTCTGCGACGCTTACGGCACCGGCTACTTCTACATCCCGGGCACCGAAACCTGCCTCAAGATCAACGGCTACATCCGTTTTCAGGTTGACGTCGGCCCGCACGCCAGCTCGATCGGCGCCGGCGGCGGCGGTTCTGTCGCCAACGACTCGGACTGGGACGCCCGTACGCGCGGCCAGGTTCAGTTCACCGCCAAGAGCGACACCGAATACGGTCCGCTGACCGGCGTTATCGTCATGCAGTTCAATGCTGACAACGCTTCGGCCCAGAAGGCCCAGCTCGACTCCGCTTACCTCGACATTGCCGGCTTCCGCGCTGGTCTGTTCTACAGCTGGTGGGACGACGGCCTCTCCGGCGAAACCGACGATATCGGTTCTCCGGTAACGCTGCATAACTCGATCCGTTATCAGTACGAAACCGACGCCTTCTACGCTGGCATCAGCGTTGACGAGCTGGAAGACAGCCCGGTCTACAACGGCGAAGCCGCCAACAACTGGGGCGTTGCAGTCGGTCTCGGCGGCAAGGCTGGTATCTTCAGCTACCAGATCACCGCCGGTTACGACACCGACAACGAAGAAGGCGCCGTCCGCGCTATGGGTACGGTTGCCGTCGGTCCGGGCACGCTCGGCCTCGCAGCTGTCTACGCTTCCAACCCGAACGCCTACTACAACAAGGCCGAATGGGCGATCGCCGCTGAATACGCCATCAAGGCGACTGACAAGCTGAAGATCACTCCGGCTGTTCAGTACTATGACAACTACGGCATCACCGCTGGCAAGTTCAACGACGACGTCAACGCCTGGAAGGCCGGTGTAACGATCGACTACCAGATCGTCGACAACCTCTCGGCAAAGGTCTCGGTTCAGTACCTCGATGCTGACAACGCTGATGACGTAACCTCGGGCTACTTCCGCCTGCAGCGCGCATTCTGATGAAAAGGCTGCCGGCCGCTGCATGATTCCTTAAATCGGAATCGATTTAAGCGGAAAATTATGCAGCAATTCAAAGTGCTACAGCGCCCTTTACGCGTCTGACAAGACGCGCGGGCGCTGTAGACCGCCAGCGATGACCAATTCCTGATCTGACTGACCTCCGATCGGGAAAGGATGGGTCTGGACTTCCCTGCCTGGGCCCATTCCCTTGACCAGACGTGCATACGAGACGGCAGGTGCCCCAGAAGCGCCTGCCGTTATCGTGCATTCGGTTCGTTGTGAATATCAGGCCGCCTTTACCATCGCGAGACCTTGCAACCGGCGGGCTTGACTGGACTTTTCGTTCATCTGCGGCCCACTGCCAAGCTCGCTCGGTCACCGGCGGATTCTTCGCACTGCAGGAATCATGGAACCAAATTCGGACACAGAACCATGCCATGGCGAACCGAAGGCGAGCCAGCGATTCGTCTCGCCAGGACATGGGGTTTGAGATCGAAATGAAGTTATCCGCGCTTGCTGCCGCCACAATTTTTTCTGCCGCCCTCGCCTTGCCGGCCGCCGCCGCCCCGGCGCCCGCCCCCGAGACGTTTCCCGGCGCGCCCGGCGTCATTACGCTTTCCGGCAAATGCGCCAAGCTTGTCGTCGCAAAGTTCGACGCCACCAAGGGCTGCAAGAACGAGCTTGCCAGTGTCACGCTGGCGAACGGCACGGTGACCTTCATCTTCACTTCGGACGGTAAGGCGCTCGGCTTTCAGGGAGACGGCGCCGGCATCAAGCCCGCCTCCAACGGCAATGCCCGCCTGCCGCTGAGCCTCGTCACCACGGGTGTCGGCAACAAGATGACCGGCCAGGTCAAGGTCGCCGGCTTCTGCACCTTCGGCAATCCCTATGCCGGCAAGCCGTTCGCGATCGAATGCACCGCCGAAAGCAAGGATTCTTCCTTCACAGGCAGCTTCCGCACCGGCGGCCAGTTGGTGAAGAAAGACAAGTAGCCCAGCCTCCTCAGGCGGCGCACCAGGCGCCGCCGGCAGCACCCGGCTTACGGGCCAGGCCCTCGTTGATCAGTTGCGTGCCGAAGGAGCGCCCGTCGCGCGAAACGACACGCGGCGCGCCGGAGGGATCGGCCTTGCCCGCCGCATTCATGGTGAAAGGTCCGGCGTTCAGAAGCGCGAGCAGACGCGCCTTGCCGGCAAAGGCGACCCTGCGCTCGTCATCGCAGCGCGCCCGGTCGACGATCGGGCTCGCCATGTCGGCGATCACGATCTTTTCGCCCTTGTACCAGAAGACGCCGCCGTCTCCGACGCAGTTGATATGGGCGCCCTGGCCGCAATAGCCGAAGGCCGCTGTCCCCGTCTCCGGGGTAGCGGGAGAGGAAGGAGACGGTGTCGCCTTGACCGGCTGGGCAGTCAGCGTGGGAATGGCTGCGGGCGGCAGCGGCCCGGCCGCCGCCGGTGCGGGCTTCGGCGCCGGAGACGCGAGCGCCACCTGCTTCGGCGGCGCGTCTTTCCGCAAAGCAGGCTTCTCCTCCGCCATTTCCCGTATCAATGCCGCCGGTTGCCGGCCAAGCATCGGCTTGATGCTCTTCCAATGGTCGTAGGCCGCAATGCCGGCGATCGCGGCAACGCCGATCACCGTCCACGGCAACAGCCCACTGCCGCTGCGCGTCCTGCTCTTTCCTCTCGCCGGCGCCTTGCGGCGGCTTCGTGTCGCTGTCTTGGCCATCTGTCCGATTCCCGTGAGGCCGGGATTATCGCCGCTCAATCCTTTCCGAAAGGTTGGCGTGACCCATCATCTTTGAAGGCGCATCGATCGGAATGAACTTCAATCAAAAAACAAACGCCCGGCATCATACCGGGCGTCTGCATGTTAATTTGGCCGTTGCTCATTCGGGGCGCGCGGCCGAAGCTTCGCTTTTCCCAATCGATGCCGGGCGACTGCCGGACGCAGCAGACGGCTTTGGACGTTTGCCGATATCGATATGCTCGTCCGCCGCCTCACGGACGGACTGCCATTCATTCTCGTGCCTGATGTAGATATCGCGGGGCACAAAATTCACAGTCATATGTTTCTCATCCTATTTCAAATCCGGCGGCTTGCGAAAATCCGTTATTTCTTGCCCTTGATGTCGGGACCACCCTTGGAAAGATCCGCACCGCTGACATGGGCAGGCACATGAATGTCGTGGATGACGCCAGGCGTCAGAGTCAGGTCGACATGATGCGGCGGCAGCACCTGGGCCTTCTGCATACGGTTCGGCCTTGCCCGCTTCATGCGGTCGGACGCTTCCGTGCGTTTGTCGGGAACATGGGTCGAGGTGTGCATCATCGGCCTCCTTTTTTAAGCTCAACCAAAGCGTAACGGGCGGGCTGTCGGATGGTTCCCAAAAAATCGCCAATTTCCATGTGACGGTCGGCCTTGACTGGCCCGGGAAGTTGATTACCTAGGACCCATCCCGCCGCCTTCCAGACATCGGCTGCGGGGAACATTGGTGCCGGGCCCCTCTGGCGAGAGTTTTTACGGCGCTCTCGTGATGTCGGTACCGCCTGCAGCTTAGCCGGCGGATTTTTCATCGATGAAAAAGCTCACCATGCCTTGTCAGCATGCCCGTTGTGGCATGCCGCGTTTCTCCACTGTCCCTACCCTCTACAACCAGCTTTGCGGTCGCGAGGTGCGGCCATGAATCAGCTTGCACCGCATAAATCCTCGCTCGGCTATTTCCGCTGGGCCTTCGTCGTCACGGCCGTCGGGCTCATTCTCGGCGCCGTGCTCGGTTGGCAGACGACCGGCACGATCGGCGGCATGGCGACGGTCTTCTTCATCTGCACCGTGCTTGCGGTGCTGGAAATCTCGCTCTCCTTCGACAATGCCATCGTCAACGCCAACAAGCTGAAGGAGATGACGCCGGTCTGGCAGAAACGCTTCCTCACCTGGGGCATCGTCATCGCGGTCTTTGGTATGCGTATCGTCTTCCCGCTGGCGATCGTCGCCATCGCAGCGCGGATCGGCCCCTGGGACGCTCTGGTGCTGGCCGCCCGCGAGCCCGATGAATATGCCCGCATCATGAACGACGCGCATCTGCCAATCGCAGCCTTCGGCGGCACCTTCCTGATGATGGTCGGCCTCAGCTATTTCTTCGATCATAAGAAGGAGATCCATTGGCTTCCGGGCCTGGAAAAGGTGATGGCGCGCTCCGCCACCATCAAGGGCGTCGAGATCGCCTTCGTGCTGGCGCTGATGCTCGTCTTCTCCTGGCTGATCGGCGGCGAGGAAGCCACTGTCTTCGTCCATTGCGCCATCTACGGCCTGCTTACCTTCCTCGCGGTCGAGGTCGTCGGCGGGCTGCTCGATGCCTCGCAGCAGACGATGAGCGCTGCCGCCAAGGGCGGTCTCGGCGCCTTCATCTATCTGGAGGTGCTGGATGCCAGCTTCTCCTTCGACGGCGTCATCGGCGCCTTTGCGCTGACGCAGAACCTCTTCGTCATCGCGATCGGCCTCGGCATCGGCGCCATGTATGTGCGCTCGATGACGATCATGCTGGTGGAGAAGGGAACGCTTGCCGAATATCGCTACCTCGAACACGGCGCCTTCTACGCCATCCTGATCCTCTCGGTGATCATGTATGCCCAGACCCTGGTGCATATCCCCGAGGTGATCACCGGTCTCGGCGGCGCGGCCCTGATCGGCCTGTCGTTCTGGTCGTCCATCCGCCACAACAAGCGCGAGCAGGCGGAAGATCACCCCGGCCAACGGGAAGAGCTTCACGCCTGACGATCACGATGCCGCAGCGCCGGGCGTTGCGGCATCTCCAATCGGATAAAAATAAAGCCCGCGACCATCCGGTTGCGGGCTGTTTCATTCATGCATGAAGTGCAGATCTTAGCGGATGACCTGGCCGAAGGAGACCGGGTCGATGCCGAGTTCCCTGAGGTCACGAGCGCGCGGACGGCGGCCTGCTTCGACGGCGGCGCTGACGGCATTTGCGGCGCCGAGCGCAGCGAATGCGCGGCCAAGGAAACCGGTATGGATGGCATTGCGGATAGCGGACATTGTCTTTTTCTCTTGCTCTGTGATTGACCTCTCATAGATGGAAACGCGCATAGGTCGCGACAACGCACGTAACATCACCCCAGCCATGCAAAAAGAAGAGGCCGGCCCATGTCTCCATGGCCGGCCCTGAGGGAGGGGTAGGTTGGTCTTTTTAGTCTTCGTTTGCCGCCAGCTGGGACAGCACCTGGCCCCGGCCGCGGATGCGCAGGATCAACGGGATGAGGAAGGCGGCCGCCGCCACGATGAACAGGCCTGCCGCGATCGGCGACATCACCAGCGTCGTGATGTCGCCCTGGCTGATCGCCAACGCCCGGCGCAGCTGCTGTTCGGCGAGCGGCCCAAGGATCAGGCCGACCACAACGGGCGCAATCGGGTAGCCGAAGAGCCGCATCACATAGCCGAGCAGGCCGAAGGCGAGCAGCATGCCGAGCTCGAACACCGACGGATTGGCGCCGATCGTGCCGAGCGTCGCAAACAGCAGGATGCCGGCATAGAGCCACGGCTTCGGAATCGTCAGCAGCCGCACCCAGAGCCCGATCATCGGCAGGTTCAGGACGAGCAGCATCGCATTGGCGATGAGCAGGCTGGCGATCAGGCCCCAGACGAGCTGCGGATTGGTGGCAAACAGCAGCGGTCCCGGCTGCAGCCCGTATTGCTGGAAGCCGGCAAGCATGATCGCCGCCGTTGCCGTCGTCGGCAGGCCGAGCGTCAGAAGCGGCACCAGGGTACCGGCGGCCGAAGCATTGTTGGCCGCTTCAGGGCCTGCCACACCTTCGATCGCGCCGTGGCCGAACTCTTCCGGGTTCTTCGCCAGCCGCTTTTCGGTCGAATAGGACAGGAAGGTGCCGATTTCAGCGCCGCCCGCCGGCATCGCGCCGATCGGGAAACCGATCAGCGTTCCGCGCAGCCAGGGCTTCCACGAACGCGACCAGTCCTCGGCATTCATCCAGAGCGAACCCTTGACCGCCTCGACCTTTTCCGCGATCCGGTTGCCCTGCGCAGCGATGTAAAGCGTTTCGCCGATCGCAAACATCGCCACGGCAAGCGTCGTCACCTCGATGCCGTCGAGCAGGTCGGGGATGCCGAAGGAAAGCCGCGCCTGCCCCGTCTGCTGGTCGATGCCGACCATGGCGAGCGCGAAGCCGATAAACAGCGAGGTCAGGCCCCTGAGCGCCGAATCGCCGAAGGCCGACGACACGGTGACGAAGGCGAGCACCATCAGCGCGAAATATTCTCGCGGCCCGAAGACCAGCGCCAGCTTGACGATATAGGGCGCGATGAAGGCGAGCCCGAGTGTGGCGATCAGGCCAGCGACGAAGGAGCCGATCGCCGCCGTCGCGAGTGCCGGTCCGCCGCGCCCGGCGCGCGCCATCTTGTTGCCTTCGAGCGCCGTGACGATCGAGGCGCTTTCACCCGGCGTATTGAGGAGGATCGAGGTCGTCGAGCCGCCATACATGCCGCCGTAATAGATGCCGGCGAACATGATCAGCGAGCCGCCCGGATCGAGCTTGTATGTGGCGGGCAACAGCAGCGCCACGGTGAGCGCCGGGCCGATGCCGGGCAGCACGCCGACGGCGGTGCCGAGTGTCACGCCGACCAGCGCGTAAACCAGGTTCATCGGCTGCATCGCAACCAGGATACCCTGCCATAGGAATTCGAATGTGCTCATCTTGGTGTCCCAGGCGGCATTCCCGGCCCTGCATTTCGCAATCGGGCGCCGCGAAAAATCAAAAGAGCTGACAGCGCATCCGGCGCGGTCAGAAGAACAGGTGTTCGAGCGGGCCGGCCGGCAGCGTCAGCTGCAGGAGCTGCGAGAAGATCGTCCAGACGACGAAACTCAAGGCGATGCCGAAGGGCAGCGAGATCCAGAGCTTGCGTTTGCCGAAGCCGCGTGCCGTCAGCGCAAACAGCACGCCTGTTGCAATCGAGAATCCGGCAACGCGCAGAAGCAGCATCTGCCCGGCAAGACCCGCGACGATCCAGATGACCGGCGACACTTCCTGCGTCTCGCGTTCCGGAAACTCGCCACGCCAGGCTTCGGCGACGGTCCAGACACCAAGACAGAAGAGGCCGAACGCCACCACCTCGGGCACCGTTGACGGGCCGATGCGGTCATATTGCGCGATCGTTTTCAGGTGCGATGCATCCCAGGCCATCATGCCCGCGATGGCGAAGAGGAAAATGGCAATGATGAACGCCGCCCAATCAGGGCGGCGCTCGCTTGCCGAGGAGATCTTGTCCTCGCTCATTGAACAAGTCCGATCTCTTTGAGAATGCCTTCGGTGGCGGCGACGTCCTTTTCGAGCTGCGCCTTGAAGGCGTCACCGGAAAGATAGGTGTCTGCCCAGCCCTTGGTCTTCAGGGTTTCCTGCCATGTGGCGGAGCTGTGCAGCTTCTCGAAATCGGCGGTGACGGCTGCGACCTGGTCTGCCGACAGGCCGGGGGCAGCGGCGACCATGCGCCAGTTCTGGATGCTGACGTCGGTGCCGGCTTCCTTCAGCGTCGGGGCGTCGACGCCGTCGATGCGCTTGTCGCTGGAGACGGCGAGAAGACGGAGCATGCCTGACTTCACCTGCGATTCGAACTCGCTGTAGCTCGAAACACCCGCCGTGACCTGGTTGCCGAGAATGGCCGCGAGCGCTTCACCGCCGCCGGAGAAGGCAACATAGTTGATCTTGGTCGGATCGACGCCGGAAGCCTTGGCGATCAGGCCGACGGTGATGTGGTCGGTGCCGCCGGCTGAACCGCCGCCCCAGGAAACAGAACCCGGATCCTTCTTCAGTGCCGCAACCAGGTCAGCCATGGTCTTGATGTCGGACGAGGCGGGAACGACGACCGCTTCATATTCGCCGGTCAGGCGGGCGATCGGTGTGACGTTCTTCAGCGTCACTGGCGACTTGTTGGTGAGGATCGCGCCGACCATGACGTAACCGCCGACGATCAGCGAGTTCGGATTGCCGGCAGCCTGGCTGCTGAACTGCGCAAGGCCGATGGTGCCTCCGGCGCCCGGAACGTTCTGGACCTGTACGTTGCCGGCGATCTTCTCCTGCTGCAAAACGGTCTGCAGCGAACGGGCCGTCTGATCCCAGCCGCCGCCGGGAGCGGCAGGCGCGATGATGGTGTAGTCAGCCGCATAGGCCGGCAGCGCGATGACGGCTGCGAAAATGGTTGCGATGAACGTGTGCTTCACGATGTCCTCCGTGGGCGGCTGAGCGGCCGCCTGTTGTTCTCCAGGAATCGGGAAGGATGGCCGGCCAGCGGACACGGTTGTCCTGAGTGACGAGCGGAATTCCTCCCAAGGCTTCAGCTCTCCGCCTCCACGGAGAAGAAGTAGCCAAAGCCACCACAACAACCTGTCATTCAGCTGACATCGGCGAGATAATCAGACGGAAAGGACACTTTTTTGCCGCAATTGGCGGACGCCGGTCTGAATACGGTACTCCGCCGCCTTTGAAGCTGACGCGTTTCACTGCGCCCGCAGAACCTCGTTCCAATGCGCGATCAGCCGCGCCCGCTTCACCTGGTCGAGATAGACCATCAGCCCGGGGCTGACCGGCACCGGCCGAAGCTGGGCGCCGAGCAGTTCCTGTAGCGTGTTGGCAGTATTTTCCCCCGCCACCTCGGGGCTGACGGCCGGGATCTGCAGCTCGCGCGCCATGATCGTCTGCCCCTCCTTCGACATGAAGAAGGCGAGATAGCGACGCCCGAGTTCGGGCTCGGCGGCCGCCTGCGGCACCAAGCCGATCCGCGACATCACCACCGTATAATCCTTCGGCAGCACGATGCCGACATTGGGGTGGCGTGAAGCCCAGTCGGCCGCATAGGAGCCAAGAATATTGTAGCCGAGCACGAAGCGCCCATCGGCGACGCGCTCAAGGATCGCCGAACTCGTCGAATAAAGCTTGACGCCGGCAGCCCCCATCGCCCCGATCACCGACCAGATATCGCCGAACTGTTCCTGGTCGCGCGCCATGAAGAGAAAGCCGACGCCGGAGCGCTCGATATCGTAAGTGCTGATCCGGCCATACACCGCATTGCCCTTGCGCTTCAGATAGTCGACGAATTCCGCCCGTGAGCTCGGCACCTTTTCGTGCGCAAAACTCGGCTTGTGATAGACGAAGACCGCCGGCTCAAAGGTCAGGGCATAGGCGGTGTTGCGCCAGTTCGCCCATTTCGGCCATGACGAACTCATCGGCAGATTGCTGACCTGCGCATAACCGTCGTTGGAAAGCTTCACCTGCAGGTCCATCGCCGAAGAGAAGGCGAAATCCGCCGTCTTCTCACCGGCATCCGTCTCCCGGACGATCCGGTCGTAGATGTCGCCGGTCAGCATGTCCTCGTATTTGACCGCGACGTCGGGATTGGCCTCCTGGAAGCCCCGGATCATCGGCTGCGCCAGCGGCTCGTCGAGGGAGGAGTAAACGGTCAGCACCGCGGCATCGGCATTGCCCGATTTCGCCGGATAAAAGGCCTGATCGGCCAGGACGCAGCCCGGCCAAAGCGCCAGCAGCAAAATGAAAACTCTCCTCATGCCGCAACAATGCCCGAGCGGGCAAAGAGGAGCAAGGGCGACGGCCGAAGACGGCCGCCGCCTGTTTCATGGAACCCGTTATGCGGCCGATGCGTATTCGATGGCCGCAAACATATGGTCGAGATTGAGAAAGCAGACCATTCCTTGGTCGAAAGGAATGATCCCGTAAGAGAACGCCGGGTCGTAACCGATGCCGAAATCCGGCACCGGCTGAATTCGATCCCCGCCGATCGACAGGATGTCGGACACGCGGTCAACCACGAGCCCGATGATGCTGTTTCTCACCTCGGCCACGACGATGGCGCTGCGATTGGCATCGATCGCGCTGCGCACGCCGAGTTTCGCGGCAAGGTCGATCACCGGTATGACCGTGCCGCGCAAATTCATCACGCCAAGGACGTGCGCCGGCGCGTGGGGCAGCGGCGTCGCCGCTGCCCATCCCCTGATTTCCCGGATCGAGGTGGTCTTGATGCAGAACTGCTGGTCGCCGAGATGGAAGGCAATGATTTCCAGTGCTGCATCCGAAAGCTTCTCGTATTGTGCGACGTCAGCCATCAGAATTCGTCCCATTCAGCGGCGACAGCCGTGGCAGTTGCCGCTCTGCCACCAAAGGCGCCGGCGAGTTTCTGGCCGAGCGCACGGGCGGGAGAGGACACCGGCTTGTTGCCGGCCGCGGCGGCGCGAGCCGGTTGGCGAACCACGGAAGACCCCGTCCCGACGCCGTCGAGCTTGAACTGACCGATGAGGTTGCGAAGCTTGACGGCTTCCTGCGCCAGGGTGCTGGATGCGGCGGTCGACTGTTCCACCATCGCGGCATTCTGCTGCGTCGTCTGGTCCATGGCATTCACGGCGGTATTGACCTCCGCAAGCCCGGTCGATTGCTCCTTGGCCGAGACCGCGATCGATTCCATATGGCCATTGATCTCGATGATGAAGCCGCCGATCGTCTTCAACGCCTCGCCGGTATCGCGCACCAACTTCACGCCGCTTTCGACCTCGGCGGAGGAGTTGTGAATCAGGCCCTTGATCTCCTTGGCGGCCTGAGCCGAACGCTGGGCAAGTTCACGCACCTCTTGCGCGACGACGGCGAAGCCCTTGCCGGCATCGCCGGCGCGCGCCGCTTCCACGCCCGCATTGAGCGCCAGAAGGTTGGTTTGGAAGGCGATTTCATCGATGACGCCAATGATATTGGAAATCTGCTGGGAGGAATCCTCGATCTTCGTCATCGCCTCTTCGGCGTGGCTGACGACCGCTGCCGACTGGACTGCCGATTGGTTCGCGCGGCTGGCGACGATACGTGCTTCCTCGGTACGCTTGGTGGAATTGGAAACGTTGGCGGTGATCTGATCGAGCGCCGCTGCGGTTTCCTCCAGCGAGGCAGCCTGCTGCTCGGTGCGCCGCGAGAGATCCTGGGCGCCCGAAGAAATTTCGCGGGTTCCGTTATCCATGCCCGAGACGGATTCGGAGATTTCCGCAAGCGTGGTTGCCAACTGGCGGATGGACTGGTTGAAGTCGTTGCGCAGAGGCTCGAAATTCGGTGCGAAGGCATCGTCCAGTTGGAAGGCCAGATCACCTGCCGCCAGCCGCTTCAGGCCTGTGGCAAGATTGCTGGTGACAAAGGCGACCTGCCCTGCCTCGGTTTCCTTGACGCGGTTGATTTCTTCCTGCTCCCTCGCCTGGCGCTCGCGGTTGGCATCGGCATCCGCCTCGAGTTTGCGATTGGTCACGGCTGCCTGGCGGAAAACTTCGACGGCGCCGGCGATTGCGCCGATCTCGTCCCGGCGGTCGGAGCCGCTTACGGTGATGGAAGTATCGCCCTCGGCGAGCCTGCGCATGACAGCTGTCATGCCGGCGAGCGGACGGATCATGGCTCTGTTCACGACGAACAGCATGAGGAGGCCGAAAACGATCATGGCGACCGAGCCGGTTATGATCGCATAACGCGCCGTCACGGCTGCATCTGCCGCCTCGGCCGAGCGCGTCTTCAGGAGAGCCTGCTCGATGCCGGCGATTTCACCTGCTTTGGCGCGGATCTGATCCATCCATTTCTTGCCGACGCCGGAGACCTCAAGATCGCGCGCCTGCTGCACGGTCTCCTTGGCCGCCATCAGCTTCGTTTCCTGGACAACGACATCCTTCGTCCAGCCGTCGACCAGGGAAGCCAGCTCGTCGAGCCGCGCCTGCTGGGCCGGATTATCCGCTGTAAGGCTGCGCACCTTCTGCATGTTGTCGGCGTAGGACTTGGCTCCGGCCTTCTGCGGCGCAAGGAAATTTTCGTCTGCCGACAGGAGGTAGCCACGCATGCCGGTTTCCTGGTCGACCATGGCCGCGACGATGTTGTTCAGGGTTCCAAGCACCGTATAGGTATGTTCGGTCCAGCCCGCGGCCTTCTCCTGGGTCGCCAGTGAGCTGTAGCTCAAGACGTTGATAATGGTGCTGAGGGCGAGCAGCAGCGAAAAGACGAGCGCCATTTTGCCCAGGATTCTGATATTATTGAAAAAAGTAAACATGATCGTTCCGCTTCACTTCGGCGAATGAAAGATGTCAGGGTGGAGAAAGCCATATCGAGTCATTCGAGCGGCGTAGGGGCTTGAAACTCCAGCCAATTCGCGCCCCCTGGAACGATTACGTGTCGGCAATGGCTAACAAGATTCTACTTTTGAGCAGCCACGTAAAATCTGCTGCGCGATTTGGCTACCGGTTGTAAAAAGTGGATAGTTCTTCGATGAAATTTTCACGGAATAGCATCATGGAATCTCTTTCCCGCAATTTTACCGGTCATTTCGACGGCGCATATTGAGGCCGGGGACGTGAAACCTCACCGAATCACCGTCTTGCTGATCCCGGAGGCCTAGCCAGCCTCCTGGCAATCGCCAGGGACCACTTCATGCAGCCGCCGGTGCGGCGGTTTGATCATGATTTTCCCCGGTCTGATTGGGCATCGACGTCCGGTTTTTGCCCGACTTGCAAAGTATTGGGATGGAGCGAAAACATTCCTTTTGCTGGTCGAGGGCCGGTTCTCGCCATAAAGGATTATGGTTTGGCGCCGTCCTTAGCCCGTTTAGAGTATTGATGAAGATTGGCGACGTTATAGGGTGCGCTGCTGCGTCAAACGACCGCCCGGATGTCTATTCGGGGGAAGGCTCTACGCGACAAAACTCTGAAAAAACTAGGTTAACCTGGGAAGATCCATGGGAGGGGTCATGGAACGACGACTGAGCGCTATTCTCGCTGCGGATGTCGTCGGCTACAGCCGACTGATGGGCATCGATGAGTCAGGCACGCTGCAGGCGCTGAACCGCCATCGCTGCGAGCTGGTCGACATCAGGATTTCGGACTACAAGGGCAGGATCGTCAAACTCACCGGCGACGGCATCCTTGCCGAGTTCCAGAGCGTGGTGAATGCGGTCGCCTGCGCCGCCGAAATCCAGCGCAGCATGTCGGCCCGCAACGAGAACGTCCCCAAGGACGAACGCGTCGAATTTCGCATCGGCATCAATCTCGGCGACGTCGTCGTCGAGAACGGCGACATATTCGGCGACGGCGTCAATCTTGCCGCGAGGCTGGAGCGCATCGCTGCGCCAGGCGGCATCGCAGTCTCCGCCTCGGTGCGCGACCAGGTCGGCTCACGCCTCAATCTCGGCTTCGAATCCATCGGCGAGCACACGCTGAAGAACATCAGGCAGCCGGTTCAGGTCTATACCGTCACTTTCGCGCCGCCGCCCTCCACCCGGCTAGTCGCGCAGAACCGCAACACATGCTTCATCGCCGTTCTGCCCTTCACCAATATGAGCGGTGACGCCGATCAGGACTATTTTTCCGACGGCATCACCGAAGACATCATCACCGATCTCTCCAAGATCTCCAGCCTGCATGTCGTGCCGCGCAACACCATCTTCACCTACAAGGGCACATCGGTGAAGGTGAAGCCGCTCGCCCAGGAGCTCGGCGTGCGCTACGTGCTCGAGGGAAGTGTGCGCATCTTCGGCAAGCGCGTCCGTATTTCCGGCCAATTGATCGACACCGCCAATGGCGACCACCTCTGGGCCGAGCGTTACGACCGCGACCTGACCGACATCTTCGCGATCCAGGACGAGATCACCCACGCGATCGTCGGTCAGTTGAAGGTACGCCTGCTGCCGGAAGAAAAGCAGGCGATCGCCAACGAGCCGACGGCCAATGTCGAGGCGTATACCTATTATCTCAGGGGCCGCCAGCTCTCCCACACCTGGACGAAATCATACCTGCAGCTTGCAAGGCGCATGTTCTGCAAGGCGGTCGAGCTCGATCCGGATTATGCCCGCGCCTATGCCGGTATTGCTGATTGCGACGCGGCGATCCGCGATTGGGCTCCCGACGACGTGCCCCTGAGGCGCATCCTCGACATGAGCGCCCGTGCCCTGGAGCTCGATCCCGATCTTCCCGAAGCCCACGCCTCCCGGGGGCTGGCCCTGCATCAGAGCGGCGATGATGAGCGGGCGGCCGCCGCCTTCGAACGCGCCTTGGCGCTCGATCCGAACCTCTACGAGGCGAATTTCCACTATGCTCGCTTCTTTTTCATGCGCGGCAATTTCGCCGAGGCCGTTCAGTATTTCACCCGCGCCGCCGATATCCGGCCTGACGATTACGTCTCGCCGATCCATCTGATGGCCGCCTACCGCTCGCTCGGCCGCCTCGTGGATACGGAAAACTGGGCGCGCCTCGGCCTGCAGCGGGCCGAACGCGCGCTCAATCTCAACCCGGAAAATTCCGGCCCTGCCCATCGCGGCGCGCTGGCCTTTGCCCATATCGGCGACATCAAGAGGGCACGCGACTGGGCCGCACGCGCCATCGCCATCGATCCCGACGACATCGTCGCCCAGTACAATCTCGCCTGCGTCTATTCCGTGCTTGGCGATGTCGACCAAGCGATCGACCTCCTGGAGAAGCTGCTGCCGAACAGTTCCGTCTATCATATCAAATGGTTCAACAATGACTCCGATCTCGACAACATCCGCCACGACCCTCGCTTCCGCAAGCTGCTTGCCGCGGCGTTGACGCAACGCGAGCGGATCGAAAGGACTGCGAGCTAGAACCTTTCCCGATCGGGCACCAATCTTCAAAATCGCTGTGACATCGCCGCGTCACCTCTGTAATCTCCCTTGAAAAACAGGGGGAACGTCCGTGCGCATCCTGCTCACCGAAGACAACATCGCGCTGGCCGACGGCCTGTCGGCGATCTTGCGCGGCACGGGCCATGCCGTCGATGTCGTCCATGACGGGGCGTCGGCCAACGCCGTCATCGCGGCAGAGAATTTCGATCTTGTCATTCTTGACCTCAACCTGCCCGAGATGGATGGGCTCGACGTGCTGCGCGCCATGCGCGCCCGGCAGAACCAGGCGGCCGTCCTCATCCTGACGGCGCGCGGCACGCCGGAAGAGCGGGTGAAAGGTCTCGATCTCGGCGCCGACGACTATCTGATCAAACCTTTCGACATCGCCGAATTCGAAGCCCGCGTGCGCGTGCTGCTGCGCCGCCAGGCGGGCCTGCGTTCGGCGACCGTCGGCTTCGGCGGCATTTCCTTCGACCTCACGTCACGCACCTTTTCATCTGGCGCGACACCCTCGACATTCCCGCCCGCGAGCTCGGCCTGCTCGAAATCCTCTTCATGCGGGCCGGCAAGGTCGTCGCCAAGGAAGCGATCATGCAGTCACTGACGGCCTTCGACGACGACATTTCCGCAAATGCCATCGAGCAATATGTCAGCCGTCTGAGGAAACGCCTCTCCCCGCATGGGCTCACGGTCAAGACCGCCCGCGGCATCGGCTATTATCTCGACAAGCTGCCAGAGGCCTCATGACATCAGCCTATTCGCTCAGGCGCCGCCTGCTCTTCTGGCTGCTGGTATCGACGGCCGTCATCGGAACGCTGGCGCTCGCCGATACCTATCGCGAGGCCGTCCAGACGTCGAATATCGTATCCGACCGCGTGCTCGCCGGCTCGGCACTGGCGATCGCCGAGCGAGTCGTCGTCGCCGAGGATGGAACGCTGCAGGTCGATATCCCCTATGTCGCGCTTGAAATGCTGACCTCGGCCGCGCAGGATCGCGTCTTCTACCGGGTCGATGGCCCGCCGGGCCAGTTCATCACCGGCTACCAGTCCCTGCCGGTCCTCAAGAAAGCGCCGAGCGAGGCCGCCGCCTTCGCCGACGACAGCTTCCGCGGCGAGCCGATCCGTGTGGCGACGCTCGAACGCTCCGCCTCGACCGGTATCCGCTCCGTACCCTTCGTCGTCACCGTCGCCGAGACCACCATCGCCCGCCGGCAATTGGCCCAAGCAATCCTCGTCCGCTCGGCGCTACGCCTCGCTTTCATGATCCTGGGCGCGGCCGTCATCGTCTGGATCTCCGTCACCGTGGCGCTTCGTCCCCTCTACAAGCTTGGTGACGCCATCGGCGAGCGCAGTCCCGACGACCTGCATCCGATCGAGGAGACCGTGCCGAGCGAAGTCGAGCCGCTGGTCGGAACGGTCAACTCCTTCATGGTCCGCCTGCAATCGGCGCTCGATGCCTTACGACACTTCACCGGCAATGCCAGCCATCAGCTGCGCACGCCGCTCGCGATCATCCGCACCCAGCTCGCCCTTTCCGCCCGCGCCGGATCGCTTGACGAGGCCCAGGCGGCGGCGCTGAAGGGCGATCAGGCCGTTGCGCATGCCGAGCGCATCCTTGCCCAGCTTCTCCTGATGGCGAAGATCGACGCCGCCACTGCCAAGGAGGCGCTGACCGCCTCCGCCATCGATCTTGCAGCCATCGCCCAGGAAATCACCGGCGAGCAGATCCCGACGGCCGCGGTCGCCGGCATCGATCTCGGCTTCGAGGGCGAGAGCCCGGCGATGATCCGCGCCGAGCCGCTGCTGATCGGCGAAATGCTGCGCAATCTCGCCGGCAATGCCATCGCCTATGCCGGCAAGGGAGCCGAAGTTACCGTCCGCATCATCGCCGCTTCTGAGACGATCCGCCTCGAAGTCGAGGATAATGGCCCCGGCATTCCCAGTGAGAAACTGGAGGCCGTACGCGGGCGTTTTTCGCGCGGCAATGATTCCGGCGCGCCAGGCGCCGGCCTCGGCCTGCCGATCGTCGAAGAAATCGCCAATCTTTTCAACGCCGCCCTGACACTGGAGCCGGGCGCGGGCGGCAGGGGGCTGAAGGCGGCGGTCACCTTTGCCAAGGCGGCGTAAAAGCCGGCGGGTCTTCAGCCTTCTGCCCTTGCTTTCTCTCGCTGCATTGCACACACTGAATTCGGGAACAGCAAGCCGCACAACGATGCGCGCCGGACAAAAAGAGAAATATGTCGATCAAAGCCAGCATCTATCATCTGACGCATTACACCTATGACAAACCGGTCCGCCTCGGCCCTCAGATCATCCGGTTGAAACCGGCCTCGCATTCGAAGACACGGGTGCTCAGCCACTCGCTGAAGGTCACACCCTCCAATCACTTCGTCAACCTGCAGCAGGATCCCTACGGGAACTATCTTGCCCGGTACGTCTTCCCGGACCCGGTGACGGAATTCAAGATCGAGGTCGACCTCGTTGCCGACATGACGGTCTACAATCCCTTCGACTTCTTCGTCGAAGAGGAGGCGACCAAATGGCCCTTCGACTATCCTGAAACGATCCGCGAGGACCTGTCGATATACATGACGCCGGAGCCGGCCGGCCCGCGCCTGAAGGCGCTGCTTCCGACGCTCGACTGGTCGCCTGGTCAGCCGACGGTCGACATGATCGTCGGTTTGAATGCCCGCCTGCAGCGGCAGATCGGTTATGTCATCCGCATGGAAGCCGGCGTCCAGACGCCCGAGGAGACGCTGGAAAGCGCCAAGGGTTCCTGCCGCGACACCAGCTGGCTGCTTGTCCAGATCCTGCGCCATCTCGGCCTTGCTGCCCGCTTCGTCTCCGGCTACCTCATCCAGCTGACGCCGGATCTGAAAGCGCTCGACGGCCCCTCCGGCACCGAAGTCGATTTCACCGACCTGCATGCCTGGGCCGAGGTCTATCTGCCCGGCGCCGGCTGGGTCGGCCTCGATCCCACTTCCGGTCTCCTGACCGGCGAAAGCCACATCCCGCTTGCATCAACGCCGCATTACCGCAACGCCGCCCCGATCTCCGGCGGTTATTTCGGCGAGGCCGAAACCGAATTCGCCTTCGACATGAAGGTCTCGCGCGTCGCCGAACATCCGCGCATCACCAAGCCCTTCTCCGATGAAAGCTGGAACGAGCTCAACGAACTGGGCGAGAAGGTCGACCGAATCCTCGAGGCCGAGGATGTACGCCTCACCATGGGCGGCGAGCCGACCTTCGTTTCGATCGACGATTTCCAGTCGGCCGAATGGAACACCGAGGCCGTCGGCCCGACCAAGCGAGAAAAGGCGGACGCGCTCATCCGCCGGCTTCGCGCCCGTTTCGCGCCGGATGGATTCCTGCATTACGGCCAGGGCAAATGGTATCCGGGCGAAAGCCTGCCGCGCTGGACCTTCTCGCTCTACTGGCGCAAGGACGGCCTGCCGATCTGGTCCGACGACGATCTCGTCGCCACCGAGGGCCGAGACTATAAGGCCACGGAGGACGATGCCGGCCGGCTGCTGACGGCGATTGCCGGCGAGCTCGACCTGGCGCCGGACTACGTGGTTCCCGCCTTCGAGGACCCCGCCGAATGGCTGGTCAAGGAAGCAAGCCTGCCCGAGAATGTCGATCCCGCCAATTCAAAGCTCAAGGATGCCGAGGAACGCAGCCGTATCGCCCGCGTCTTCGACCGCGGGCTGACGCGCCCGACCGGCTACGTCCTGCCCGTCCAGGCCTGGAATGCACGCGCCAGCGGCCGCAGCTGGGTGAGCGAGAAATGGTCGACCCGGCGCGGCCGCATCTTCCTCATGCCGGGCGACAGCCCTGTCGGCTACCGCCTGCCGCTCAATTCGCTCGCCTATATCCCACCCTCGCAATATCCCTATATCAACCCTCTCGATCCTTTCGTGCAGCGCCCCGAGCTGCCGGATTTCGGGCAGGATGGCGGGCGCCCCCTGCAGGCCGCGCACTTCCAGCCCTTTACCGGCCAGCAGCGGGTGACGCCGCAATCGTCCAGCGAGATCGGCGGCCACGTCCGCACGGCGCTCTCCGTCGAGCCGCGCGACGGCCGCCTCTGCCTCTTCATGCCGCCGACGGAAACGTTGGAGGATTATCTCGACCTCATCGCCTCGACCGAGCGCGCCGCGGCAGCCCTCGGCCTTGCCGTTCATATCGAAGGTTATCCGCCGCCGCAGGACGAACGCCTCAACGTCATCCGCGTGGCACCCGACCCCGGCGTCATCGAGGTCAATATCCATCCATCCTCGACGTGGAAGGAAACGGTCGACATCACCACCGCCATCTATGAGGAGGCCCGTCAGAGCCGCCTCGGCGCCGACAAGTTCATGATCGACGGCCGTCATACCGGCACCGGCGGCGGCAACCACGTCGTCGTCGGCGGCAGCAATCCGAACAACAGCCCCTTCCTGCGCCGCCCCGACCTCTTGAAGAGCCTCGTGCTGCACTGGCAGCGCCATCCCTCGCTCTCCTACCTCTTCTCCGGCCTGTTCATCGGCCCGACCAGCCAGGCGCCGCGCATCGACGAGGCCCGCCACGACAGTCTCTACGAGCTGGAGATCGCCATGGCGCAGATCCCGGCGCCCGGCGGCGGCCTCCAGCCCCTGCCCTGGCTCGTCGACCGCCTGTTTCGCAACCTGCTGATCGACGTGACCGGCAACACCCACCGCGCCGAAATCTGCATCGACAAGCTCTTCTCCCCCGATGGTCCGACCGGTCGTCTTGGCCTCGTGGAGTTCCGCGGTTTCGAAATGCCGCCGAACGCCCGCATGTCGCTGGCGCAGCAATTGCTGGTGCGCGCGCTGATCGCCCGCTTCTGGACGAATCCGGCCGAAGGCAAGTTCGTGCGTTGGGGAACCTCGCTGCACGACCGCTTCATGCTGCCGCATTATGTCTGGGCCGACTTCCTCGACGTGCTGGCGGACCTGCGCGAAAACGGTTTCGATTTGAGCTCCGAATGGTTCAAGGCACAGCTCGAATTCCGTTTCCCCTTCTGCGGCGAAGTCGAATATGAAGGCTCGAAGTTGGAGCTTCGCCAGGCGCTGGAACCCTGGCATGTGATGGGCGAGCAGGGCGCAGTCGGCGGTACGGTGCGTTATGTCGACTCTTCCGTCGAGCGCCTGCAGGTTCGTCTCGAAACCAGTAACGCCTCGCGCTACACCGTCACCTGCAACGGCCGCACCCTGCCGCTGACACCGACCGGCGCCTCGGGCGTCGCCGTCGCCGGCGTGCGTTTCAAGGCCTGGCAGCCGGCCTCCGGCCTGCATCCGGTGCTTCCGATCAACACGCCTTTGACTTTTGACATTTATGATACATGGTCGAAGCGTTCGATTGGCGGCTGCATCTATCATGTTGCCCATCCGGGCGGCCGGACCTATGACACCTTCCCGGTCAACGGCAACGAGGCGGAAGCAAGGCGGCTCGCGCGGTTTGAGCCGTGGGGACATACGGCGGGCGGTTACATCCCGCGCGCCGAGGCGGGTTCGCCGGAATTCCCGCTGACGTTGGATCTGAGGCGGCCCGCCGGAATTTGAGGCCGGGGCTAAGGCCGAGGGTTGAGGTTGGGTTTTTGATGGGTAAGAGACCGGCAGTGGAGCGCAAAGAGGAGGCAGAAGGCAGCATCGGCAAGGATGCGGCCTTCGACTATGCGCCGCTTCCCGGCTCGGCTGACGAAATGGTCGACAATAAGGGCGCGATCCGTCCCGTCTGGCAGCGGTTCCTCTCGCATCTGACCACGATGCCGGAAAAAGACCTTGCCGAGCGTTTCGCTCGCGCCGACCGTTATCTCAGAGATGCCGGCGTCTTCTATCGTGCCTATGGCAGCAAGGGCACCGGCGAACGCGCCTGGCCGATCTCGCATATCCCGGTGCTGATCGACGAACGCGAATGGCAGGCGCTGTCGGCGGGTCTTGTCCAGCGCGCCGACCTCCTGGAAGCGATCATCGCCGATATTTACGGCGAGAACCGGCTGGTGCAGGAAGGCCTCCTGCCGCCGGCGCTGATCGCCGCCAACCCCGAATTTCAGCGCCCGCTTGCGGGCATCCGGCCGGCATCCGGCCACTATCTGCACTTTTGCGCCTTCGAGATCGGCCGCGGCCCCGATGGCAACTGGTGGGTGCTGGCCGACCGGACGCAGGCGCCATCCGGGGCCGGTTTCGCGCTGGAAAACCGCGTCGCAACGACGAGAGCCTTCTCGGATGTCTATGCCGAAACCCCGGTCCACCGCCTTGCCTCCTTCTTCGGCGCCTTCCGCGACGCGCTGCAGGGCATGAAGCATTCGGGCGACGATCGCATCGCCGTGTTGACGCCAGGTCCTGCCAACGAGACCTACTACGAGCACGCCTACATTGCCCGCTATCTCGGCTTCATGCTGCTCGAGGGCGAGGATTTGGCCGTCGTCAAGGGCCGCATCATGGTGCGCACGGTCGCCGGCCTGAAACCGATCGGCGTGCTCTGGCGCCGTCTCGATTCGGCCTTCGCCGATCCGCTGGAACTGAACCAGAATTCGCATATCGGCACACCAGGCCTCGTCGAAGCGCTACGCGCCGAAAGCGTCACCATCGTCAATGCGCTCGGCACCGGTATCCTCGAAACCCGGGCGCTCCTGGCCTTCATGCCGACCATCTGCCGGCATCTTCTGGGCAAGGATCTGCAGTTGCCGTCGATCGCCACCTGGTGGTGCGGCCAGCAGGAAGAGCGCGACCATGTCGCCGAAAATATCGAGAAGATGGTGATCGGCCCGGCCTATTCGCGAGCCCCCTTCTTCGACGACAACGGCGAATCCGTGCTCGGCTCGTCGCTGCGCGCGACCGCCAAGGATTCCATCACCGATTGGCTGAGTTCCGACGGCCCGAAACTTGTGGGACAGGAGGTCGTGACGCTCTCGACGACGCCGGCCTGGGTGGACGGCAAGCTCGTGCCGCGGCCGATGTCGCTGCGCGTATTCGCTGCCCGCACGGCCAATGGCTGGCAGATCATGCCCGGCGGTTTCGCCCGTATCGGTTCCGGCGCCGATGTCGCGGCAATCGCCATGCAATCGGGTGGAGCGGCAGCCGACGTTTGGATCGTCAGCGACAAGCCGGTCGAGCGCCACACCCTGCTTCCGGCCGAAGGCAGCTTCACCCGCAACATGCCGGGCAGCCTGCCGAGCCGGGCGGCTGACAATCTGTTCTGGCTCGGCCGCTACATCGAGCGCGCCGAAGGGGCGTTGCGCATCCTGCGTGCCTGGCATGCGCGTTTTGCCGAAGCCGCCGATCCGAGCCAGCCGCTGCTCGCCGACGTCTCCGCCTATCTCGCGGCCGTCGATATCGATACCGCCGAACCTGTGCCGGAAACGCTGCTGCGCAACATCGACAGCGCGGTTTATTCGGCCAGCAACATCCGAGACCGTTTCTCACCGGACGGCTGGCTGGCGCTCAACGATCTCGCAAAGACCGCCCGCCGCTTCCGCGTTACCGTCTCTGCTGGCGACGACGCCAGCCATGCGATGACGATCCTCCTGCGCAAGCTCGCCGGCTTCGCCGGCCTCGTCCATGAGAACATGTACCGCTTTACCGGCTGGCGCTTCCTTTCGCTCGGCCGCTATATCGAACGCGGCCTGCATATGACCCGCCTGCTCGGTCACATGTCCGGCCCGGAAGCGCCCGACGGCGCGCTCGACATGCTGCTCGAGATCGGCGACAGCGTCATGACCCACCGCCGCCGCTACAACGTCAACACGGCGCGGCTGACCGTCACCGACCTGCTGGCGCTCGACCCCTTGAACCCGCGCTCGGTCCTGTTCCAGGTGAACGAGATCCACCATGAGGTCGAGCAGCTGCCGAACGCCCTGATCAACGGTCAGATGTCCCCCTTCTACCGCGAGGCGATGCGGCTTCATTCCGGCCTGGCTGTGATGACGCCGGAGGGCATGGGGGTCGAGGTCTACCAGCGGCTCGAACGCGAATTGGAGCAGCTTTCCGATCTGCTCGCCCAGACCTATCTCGGGTAACGGCGATGCTCTACGATCTCACTCTCCGCATGGGTTACAGCTACGATGTGCCGGCCTCCGGCGCCCGCCACATCATGCGTCTGATGCCGCTGTCGCTGACCAATCGCCAGCGCCTGGTCGCTGGCTCGATCACCATCTCGCCGACGCCGGACGAACAGTCGCATTTCGTCGATTTCTTCGATCACCCCGCCACCTCGTTCATGCTGCGCGCGCCGCACGAGACGCTCGACATCCGTATGCAGGCCCGCGTGCAGGTCGAAAGCCAGCCGATCGCCGCCGATTTCTCGCCGCTCCTTGCCGACCTGCCGGAGGAATTATCCGGCATCTGGTCACTGGCGCCGGATTCGCCCCATCATTTCCTCGGCGACAGCCCGCGCCTGACGCTAGCGCGCGAAATCTCCGATTATGCGCGAAGCTGCGCCACTCCTCAGCTGACGGTAATGCAGATCGCCCATGCGCTCTGTGCCCGCGTCAACAAGGACTTCACCTACGACCCCGATGCGACGACCGTCGACACGACGCCGCTCGAAGCTTTCAAGCTGAAGCGCGGCGTCTGCCAGGATTTCACCCATATCATGATCCTGGCGCTTCGAAGCCTCGGCATTCCGGCGGGCTACGTCTCCGGTTTCCTGCGCACCATCCCGCCGCCCGGCAAGGAGCGGCTGGAAGGGGCGGACGCCATGCACGCCTGGGTACGGGTCTGGTGCGGCGAAACGATCGGCTGGATCGAGCTCGACCCGACCAACAACATCCCCGCCGGCACGGACCACATCGTCGTCGCCTACGGCCGGGACTATTCCGACGTCGTTCCCGTCATTGGCGTCTTGAAAAGCTATGGCGGCCAGCGTGCGGTCCAGGCGGTCGACGTGATCCCGCTGAAATAATCCCAAAACTGGAAAAATCCGCCGATTCGTTAAAATTGTATTGACGTCGTAAGGACGATGGAAAGGAGGGCGTGCGTAAATCACCTCACAGGGTTTCCAGTTAGGTGAACATGATGAGCACCTCCTTTTCGCATCCCTGCCTGCGTCGCATGTTTAGCGATCGCGGCGGTAACTTCGGCATTATGACCGCGATCCTGATGCCCGTTCTTCTTGGCGCTGCCGGTATGGCGATCCAGGTGGGCGATATCTTGCTCTCGAAACAACAGTTGCAGGAAGCAGCCGATTCGGCTGCTCTGGCAACCGCTACCGCGCTCGCGAACGGCACGATCCAGACCTCGCAAGCCGAGACCTTCGCGCGGAATTTCGTCGCCGGGCAGATGGCGAATTACCTGCAGAGCGGGGTCGACATCACGAGCGGCACCGCCGTCAATGTCCAGACGACGACATCGGGCAAATCGACATCCTACCAGGTAACGGTTTCGCCGAGTTATGATCTCGCGGTCAATCCGCTCATGCAAGCGGTCGGGTTCGGCACCCAGCATCTTTCGACCTCGGGCACGACGACCAGCGGCCATTCGCAGAGCCAGGGCTCGATCTCCATGTTCCTCGCACTCGACAAGTCAGGGTCGATGGGCGATGCCACCGCAACCGTCAACGCGGATGATCCGACGGAGTCCTTCACCTATGACTGCAACCCCCACCTCAACAAGAAGGGCACCAAAATAATCTACGACACCTGCACCGGCAGTCGTGCGCACTATTACACCAAAATAGAGGCGCTGAAGATCGCGGCCGGCAATCTCTTCGGCCAGCTCAACAGCGCCGATCCCAATGCGGAATACGTGCGCACCGGCGCGGTATCCTACGATATCATTCAATACTCACCCAGCAGTCTCGCTTGGGGAACGGCCGGCGTCACGAGTTACGTTAACGCGCTGCAGGCAAGTGGAGGCACGAATTCAAGCGGTGCTATGAGCACCGCCTACACGTCTCTGACGGCCAAGAATGCCGCCGGGAACGACGCCGAGGACTCCGCCCACAAGCTGAAGACCGGACAGGTGCCCAAGAAATACATCGTCTTCATGACCGACGGCGACAATAACGACGACAGCAACTACGGCCGTTCATATGACACCTTGACCAAGGCGACATGCGACACCGCCAAATCAAAGGGTATCGAAATCTACACGATCGCTTTTATGGCGCCCGAGGGCGGACAGGCGCTGCTGCATTATTGCGCCTCCGATGACGCCCATTATTTCCAGGCGGAAAAGATGGAAGACCTGCTTGCCGCGTTCAAGGCGATCGGGGCAAAGGCCTCTGCCCAGGTGACGCGCCTGACGAACTGATAAGTATCGGCTAAAGGCCGAACGAAAAGCCGCGCCGGAACAAACCGGCGCGGCTTTTCGTTATCGCATCCCACGCATCAGATCGGGAAAAGCGATTGAAATCAACCTCTTTGAACGACGTGAATATGAAGGTTTCGCAAATTTTTCGTTTGTCCAAATCCCTTGTTGCAAGTGCTTAGTAACGATGCATAAACTGTCGGCAGCGCAAGCGAGAAATTGATTGCATCAGGCATAACATCCTGAAACCAAATTAAAATTGGCGAGATCTGACGATGAACACTGTTCCCAAGCCGGTTATCCCCTCCCCCGCTCCCCGCAGTTCAAGGCCGGAAATTCTCGCAGAAGAAATCATCGAACGCCTGACCTACCGCATCGGCAAGGACGCCAAGGTGGCAAAGCCGCATGACTGGCTGACGGCGACGATCCTCGTGGTGCGCGACCGCATCATCGACAAGTGGATGGCTTCCACGCGCGAAGTCTACGCGACCGGCGCCAAGCGCGTCTATTATCTATCCCTCGAATTCCTGATCGGCCGCCTGATGCGCGACGCCGTCTCCAACCTCGGCCTGATGGAAGAGGTGCGCGATGCGCTCACCTCGCTCGGCGTCGATATCAACGTCATCGCCGGCCTGGAGCCGGATGCCGCACTCGGCAACGGCGGCCTCGGCCGTCTGGCCGCCTGTTTCATGGAGAGCATGGCGACGGTCGATGTACCGGCTTATGGCTACGGCATTCGCTACGTCCACGGCCTCTTCCGCCAGCAGCTGGCCGACGGCTGGCAGGTGGAGCTGCCCGAGAACTGGCTCGCCCACGGTAACCCTTGGGAGTTCGAGCGCCGCGAGAGCGCCTATGAAATCGGCTTCGGCGGCGCGGTCGAATTCATCACCACCCATGACGACCAGCCGCGTTATGTCTGGAAGCCGGCCGAACGTGTCATCGCCGCTGCCTTCGACACACCCGTCGTCGGCTGGCGGGGAAAACGCGTCAATACGCTCCGCCTCTGGTCGGCGCAGCCGATCGACCCGATCCTGCTCGACGCCTTCAACGCCGGCGATCACATCGGCGCGCTGCGCGAAAGCAACAAGGCAGAAAGCCTGACCCGCGTCCTCTATCCCGCCGACGCCACGCCCGCCGGGCAGGAACTGCGCCTGCGCCAGGAATTCTTCTTCTCGTCGGCCTCGCTGCAGGACATTCTGCGCCGCCATCTGCAGCAATATGACGACTTCACCTCGCTGCCGGACAAGGTGGCCATTCAGCTGAACGATACCCATCCCGCCGTCTCGGTCGCCGAACTCGTGCGCCTGCTCTGCGACGTGCACGGCATGGATTTCGACCAGGCCTGGGATATCACCCGCCGCACCTTCTCCTACACCAACCACACGCTTCTGCCCGAAGCGCTGGAAAGCTGGCCCGTTCCCCTCTTCGAACGTCTGCTGCCGCGCCACATGCAGATCGTCTATGCGATCAATGCCAAGATCCTGCTCGACGCGCGCAAGGGCAAGAATTTCTCCGACAGCGAAATCCGCTCGATCTCGCTGATCGAGGAAAGCGGCGACCGCCGGGTGCGCATGGGCAACCTCGCCTTCATCGGCTCGCACTCGATCAACGGCGTCTCGGCGCTGCATACCGACCTGATGAAGGTCACCGTCTTTGCCGACCTGCACAAGCTCTACCCGGACCGGATCAACAACAAGACCAACGGCATTACGCCGCGCCGCTGGCTGCAACAGTGCAATCCCGGTCTCACCGGCCTGATCCGCGAAGCGATCGGCGACGAATTCCTCGATGACGCCGAAAAGCTTCGTCCGCTCGAAGCGCATGCGTTCGATCCGAGCTTCCAGCAGAAGTTCGCCGCCGTGAAGCGGGCGAACAAGGTGGCGCTTTCCAACCTCGTCGCGAGCCGCATGGGCGTCAAGCTCGATCCGTCGGCGATGTTCGACATTCAGATCAAGCGCATTCACGAATACAAACGCCAGCTTCTGAACATCATCGAAGCCGTCGCTCTCTATGACCAGATCCGCTCGCATCCCGAGCTGGATTGGGTGCCGCGCGTAAAACTCTTCGCCGGCAAGGCGGCGCCGAGCTACTACAACGCCAAGCTCATCATCAAGCTCATCAACGACGTCGCCCGTACCATCAACAATGACCCCTCGGTGCGGGGCCTGCTCAAGGTCGTCTTCGTGCCGAACTATAACGTCTCGCTCGCCGAAGTCATGGTTCCGGCCGCCGACCTCTCCGAGCAGATTTCGACGGCCGGCATGGAAGCATCCGGCACCGGCAACATGAAGTTCGGCCTCAATGGCGCGCTAACGATCGGCACGCTCGACGGCGCCAACGTCGAAATGCGTGACAATGTCGGCGAGGACAATATCGTCATCTTCGGTCTCCGGGCAGACGAAGTTGCAAAGGTCCGCAGCGACGGTCACAATCCCCGCGCCATCATCGAAGGCTCACGCGAACTTGCTCAAGCGCTTTCGGCCATCGGCTCCGGCGTCTTCTCGCCGGATGACCGCAACCGCTACACGGCGCTGATCGACGGCATCTATTCGCACGACTGGTTCATGGTTGCCGCCGATTTCGACGCTTACGCCCAGGCTCAGCGCGAAGTCGACCAGATCTGGACCAACCAGTCCGCCTGGTACACCAAGACGATCAACAACACCGCGCGGATGGGCTGGTTCTCTTCCGACCGGACGATCAGGCAATATGCAGACGAAATCTGGAGAGCCGGATGAAAACGCCGAAAACAGTCCCTGAAGTAAAGCTTTCCTGGGAAATTTCGGCAGATGAAATCAAGGCGATCCTTGCCGGCTCGCATTCCAATCCCTTTGCCGTCCTAGGTGTGCACCAGGCCGGCGACGCTTTCGTCACCCGGTGCTTCATTCCCGGCGCCGAAGAAGTAACCGCCATGACGCTCGACGGCAGCGTCATCGGCGAACTGAAGCAGCTCCATGGCGACGGCTTCTTCGCCGGACCGGTTTCGCTGACCAAGCTCCAGCCGGTGCGTTACCGCGCCCGGCGCGGCGATGGCGAATGGGCGGTGACCGATCCCTACAGCTTCGGTCCGGTGCTCGGACCGATGGATGACTATTACGCCCGCGAAGGCTCGCATCTGCGCCTGTTCGACAAGATGGGCGCCCACCTCATCAAGCATGACGGCGCCCAGGGCGTCCACTTCGCCGTCTGGGCGCCGAATGCGCAGCGCGTCTCCGTCGTCGGCGATTTCAACAATTGGGACGGCCGTCGCCACGTTATGCGCTTTCGCGCCGACAGCGGCATCTGGGAGATTTTCGCCCCCGATGTACCGCTCGGCGTTGCCTATAAGTTCGAGATCCGCGGCCAGGACGGCGTCCTGCTGCCGCTGAAGGCCGATCCCTTCGCCCGCCGCAGCGAGCTCAGGCCGAAAACCGCTTCCATCGCCGCCGCCGAGCTGGAGCAGGTCTGGGAGGATGAAGCCCATCTGAAGCACTGGCGCGAAACCGACAAGCGCCGCCAGCCGATCTCGATCTACGAGGTGCATGCCGCCTCCTGGCAGCGCCGGCAGGACGGCACCATGCTCTCCTGGGACGAACTCGCCTCGAACCTCATCCCCTATTGCGTCGACATGGGCTTCACCCATATCGAATTCCTGCCGATCACCGAGCATCCCTACGATCCCTCCTGGGGCTATCAGACGACCGGCCTTTACGCCCCGACGGCCCGCTTCGGCGAGCCGGAGGGTTTTGCCCGTTTCGTCAATGGCTGCCACAAGGTCGGCATCGGCGTCATTCTCGATTGGGTACCGGCGCATTTCCCGACCGACGAACATGGTCTCGGCTGGTTCGATGGCACGGCGCTCTATGAGCACGAAGACCCGCGCAAGGGCTTCCACCCCGACTGGAACACGGCGATCTATAATTTCGGCCGCACCGAGGTCGTCTCCTATCTCGTCAACAATGCCCTCTACTGGGCGGAGAAATTCCATCTCGACGGCCTGCGTGTCGATGCCGTCGCCTCGATGCTCTACCTCGATTATTCCCGCAAACACGGCGAATGGATCCCGAACGAATATGGCGGCAACGAGAACCTCGAAGCCGTCCGCTTCTTGCAGGATCTCAACATCCGCATCTACGGCCAGCACCCTAATGTCATGACCATCGCCGAGGAATCGACCTCATGGCCGAAGGTCTCCCAGCCCGTGCACGAAGGCGGCCTCGGCTTCGGCTTCAAGTGGAACATGGGCTTCATGCACGACACGCTGAGCTACATGAGCCGCGATCCCGTGCACCGCAGGCACCATCACAACGAGCTCACCTTCGGCCTGCTCTACGCCTATTCGGAGAATTTCGTGCTGCCGCTGTCGCATGACGAGGTCGTCCACGGAAAAGGCTCGCTGATTGCCAAGATGCCCGGCGACGACTGGCAGAAATTCGCCAATCTGCGCGCTTATTATGCCTATATGTGGGGCTATCCCGGCAAGAAATTGCTGTTCATGGGCCAGGAATTCGCCCAATGGAGCGAATGGAGCGAAGCGAAGTCGCTTGACTGGAACCTGCTTCAGTACCGTATGCACGAGGGCATGCGCCGCCTGGTGCGCGACCTCAACTTCACCTATCGCAGCAAACCGGCGCTGCATGAGCGCGACTGCGAGGGTGACGGCTTCGAATGGCTGGTGGCCGACGACAGCGAGAATTCAGTCTTTGCCTGGTTGCGCAAGGCGCCCGGCCAGAAGCCCGTCGCCGTCATCACCAATTTCACCCCTGTTTACCGCGAGAACTATTCGATCCGCCTGCCGTCCGAAGGCCGCTGGCGGGAGATACTGAATACCGATGCCGATATTTACGGCGGCAGCGGCAAGGGCAATGGCGGGCGCGTGCAGGCCGTCAATGCCGGCGGCGAAATCACCTGCTCGATTACGCTGCCGCCTTTGGCAACGATCATGCTTGAACCTGAAAATTAAGACTGGTGGGAGGAGAAAATGGTAGAAAAGCGTATTCAGCCACTTGCCCGCGATGCAATGGCCTATGTTCTGGCGGGCGGCAGGGGGAGCCGTCTCAAGGAACTCACCGACCGGCGCGCCAAGCCCGCCGTCTATTTCGGCGGCAAGGCTCGCATCATCGATTTCGCTTTGTCGAACGCGTTGAACTCAGGCATTCGCCGCATCGGCGTCGCCACGCAATACAAGGCGCATTCGCTGATCCGCCACATGCAGCGCGGCTGGAACTTCTTCCGCCCGGAACGAAACGAAAGCTTCGACATCCTGCCCGCCTCGCAACGCGTTTCCGAAACGCAATGGTATGAAGGCACCGCCGACGCCGTTTATCAGAACATCGATATTATCGAGGATTACGGCGTCGAATACATGGTCATCCTCGCCGGCGACCATGTCTATAAGATGGACTATGAATGGATGCTGCAGCAGCACGTCGATTCCGGCGCCGACGTCACCATCGGCTGCCTGGAAGTGCCGCGCATGGAAGCGGTGGGCTTCGGCGTCATGCATGTCGACCAAAAGGATAATATCATCGCCTTCGTCGAGAAGCCGGCCGATCCGCCTGCCATTCCCGACAAGCCCGATTTCGCGCTCGCCTCGATGGGCATCTATGTCTTCCACACGAAATTCCTGCTCGACGCGCTGCGCCGCGACGCCGCCGACCCGAATTCGAGCCGCGATTTCGGCAAGGACATCATCCCCTATATCGTCCAGCACGGTAAGGCGGTCGCCCACCGCTTCGCCAAGTCCTGCGTCCGTTCCGATTTCGAGCACGAGCCCTACTGGCGCGACGTCGGCACGATCGATGCCTATTGGCAGGCCAATATCGACCTGACGGCGATCGTCCCGGAGCTCGACATCTACGACAAGTCCTGGCCGATCTGGACCTATGCCGAGATCACCCCGCCGGCGAAATTCGTCCATGACGACGAGGACCGCCGCGGCTCGGCCACCTCCTCCGTCGTCTCGGGCGACTGCATCATCTCGGGCGCCAGCCTCAATAAGAGCCTGCTCTTCACCGGTGTCAGGGCCAATTCCTTTTCCAAGCTGGAAGGAGCGGTCATCCTGCCGAATGTGAAGATCGGAAGGCGCGCCCAGCTCAAGAACGTCGTGATCGACCATGGTGTCGTCATTCCGGAAGGCTTGGTCGTCGGCGAGGACCCCGAACTCGACGCCAAACGCTTCCGGCGGTCGGAAGGCGGCATCTGCCTGATCACGCAACCGATGATCGACAAGCTGGATATCTGACTTATGAAAGTTCTTTCGGTTTCGTCCGAAGTCTTCCCTTTGATCAAGACAGGGGGCCTGGCCGATGTGTCCGGCGCCCTGCCCATTGCTCTGAAAGCCTTCGGGATCGAGACCAAGACCCTTCTGCCCGGCTATCCCGCCGTCATGAAGGTCATTCGCGATCCCGTCGCAAAACTCGAATTTCCCGACCTGCTCGGTGAGCGGGCGACCGTGCTGGAGGTCCAGCACGAGGGCCTCGATCTGCTCGTCCTCGATGCGCCCGCCTATTACGACCGGCCGGGCGGTCCCTATCTCGATCCGCTCGGCAAGGACTTTCCCGACAACTGGCGCCGTTTCGCGGCTCTCTCGCTCGCAGCCTCCGAAATCGCCGCCGGCCTGCTGCCCGGCTGGCAGCCGGACCTGGTCCACACCCATGACTGGCAGGCCGCGCTGACGTCGGTCTATATGCGCTATTATCCGACGCCGGAACTGCCGAGCGTGCTGACGATCCACAACATCGCCTTCCAGGGCCAGTTCGGCCCTGAAATCTTTCCCGCCCTGCGGCTGCCAAGCCATGCCTTCGCTGTCGACGGCATCGAATATTACGGCACCATCGGCTTCCTCAAGGGCGGGTTGCAGACCGCCCACGCGATCACCACGGTCAGCCCGACCTATGCCGACGAGATCCTGACATCGGAATTCGGCATGGGGCTGGAGGGTGTCATCACCAGCCGCATCGACCATCTGCACGGCATCGTCAACGGCATCGACACCGATATCTGGAACCCAGCGACCGATCCCGTCGTCCACACTCATTATGGCCCGACGACGCTGAAGAACCGCGAGGAAAACCGCCGGTCGATCGCCGAGTTCTTCCACCTCGACAACGACGATGCCCCGATCTTCTGCGTCATCAGCCGCCTCACCTGGCAGAAGGGCATGGATCTCGTCGCCAACGTCGCCGATGAGATCGTCGCCATGGGCGGCAAACTCGTTGTGCTCGGCTCGGGCGACGCGGCGCTCGAAGGCGCCCTGCTCGCCTCGGCCGCCCGCCATCCCGGTCGGATCGGCGTCTCGATCGGCTACAACGAGCCGATGTCGCACCTGATGCAGGCCGGCTGCGACGCGATCATCATTCCCTCGCGCTTCGAACCCTGCGGCCTCACACAGCTTTACGGCCTGCGCTACGGCTGCGTGCCGATCGTCGCCCGCACCGGCGGCCTCAACGATACTGTCATCGACGCCAATCACGCCGCACTTGCGGCGAAAGTGGCAACGGGCATACAATTTGCACCCATAACCGAAACGGGCATGCTACAGGCAATCCGCCGTGCGATGCATCTTTACGCGGACCGAAAACTCTGGACCCAATTGCAAAAGCAAGGCATGAAATCGGATGTCTCCTGGGAGAAGAGCGCCGAACGCTACGCTGCCCTCTATTCAAGCCTCGTCTCGAAAGGCATGTGACCTAAAATGATCAAGTCCGTACCCACCACGCCCTATTTGGATCAGAAGCCCGGCACATCGGGTCTGCGCAAGAAGGTTCCGGTCTTCCAGCAACCGAACTATGCGGAGAACTTCATCCAGTCGATCTTCGATTCTCTGGAAGGCTATCAGGGCAAGTGCCTCGTCATCGGCGGCGACGGACGCTACTACAACCGCGAAGTCATCCAGAAGGCGGTCAAGATGGCCGCCGCCAACGGCTTCGGCAAGGTCATGGTCGGCAAGGGCGGCATCCTGTCGACGCCGGCAGCATCTCACATCATCCGCAAATACAAGGCCTTCGGCGGCATCATTCTCTCGGCCAGCCACAATCCCGGCGGCCCCACCGAAGATTTCGGCATCAAGTACAACATCAACAATGGCGGCCCGGCGCCGGAAAAGATCACCGACGCGATCTATGCCCGCTCCAAAACGATCGACAGCTACAAGATCGCCGATTTCGCCGACGTCAATCTCGATCGCATTGGCAAGGACGAGCTTCCCGGCGGCATGATCCTATCGGTCATCGATCCGGTCGAAGACTATGCCGCGCTGATGGAGGAGCTGTTCGATTTCGGCGCCATCCGCAATCTGATCAGCCTCGGCTTCCGCATCGCCTTCGACGGAATGAGCGCCGTCACCGGCCCCTATGCGAAGGAAATCTTCGAAAATCGCCTCGGCGCCCCCTCGGGCTCGGTGCGCAACTTCATGCCGCTGCCGGATTTCGGCGGCCATCATCCCGATCCGAACCCGGTTCACTGCAAGGAACTCTTCGATGAGATGATGGGCGATGACGCGCCCGATTTCGGCGCCGCTTCCGACGGCGACGGCGACCGCAATCTCATCATCGGCCGCGACATTTTCGTGACGCCCTCCGACAGCTTGGCGATCCTTGCCGCCAACGCCAATCTCGTCCCCGGCTATTCCGGCGGCCTCGCCGGCATCGCCCGGTCGATGCCCACATCGGGTGCGGCCGACCGCGTCGCCGAAAAGCGTGGCATCGGCATGTACGAGACGCCGACCGGCTGGAAGTTCTTCGGCAACCTGCTCGACGCCGGCATGGCGACGATCTGCGGCGAGGAAAGCTCCGGCACCGGTTCCAATCACGTCCGCGAAAAAGACGGCCTCTGGGCCGTGCTGCTGTGGCTGAACATCCTTGCCGTGCGCGGCGAGAGCGTTGTCGATATCGTCACCCAGCACTGGCAGACCTACGGCCGCAACTACTATTCACGCCACGATTACGAAGGCCTCGACACCGACGCCGCGAACGGCCTGATGGACAATCTCCGCAGCCAGCTTTCCTCGCTTCCCGGCAAGAGCTTCGGCAGCCTCAAGGTCGAGAAGGCCGACGATTTTGCCTATCACGATCCGATCGACAAGTCGGTCAGCGAGCATCAGGGCATCCGCGTGCTCTTCGAGGGCGGCTCCCGCGTCGTCTTCCGCCTGTCCGGCACCGGCACGTCTGGCGCAACCTTGCGTGTCTATATCGAGCGCTACGAGCCGGATTCGACTCGCCACAACATCGAAACGCAGGAAGCGCTCGCCGATCTGATCGCGGCCGCCGAAAGCATCGCCAGTATTCGTGAGCGCACGGGACGCGACGAGCCAACCGTGATCACCTGATCCGGGGGGAGCATGCGGGATAGCAATTCGGCGCGGGGCGCGATCGTCTTCGAGACCGGCGTCGAATTTGCCGCGTGGTCGCATCATGCCGCACAGATCGAACTCTGCCTCTTCGAGGATGACGGCAACAGGGAATTCGCGCGCCTGCCGATGGCGCGCGATGGCAACCACATTCATCGTCTCTTTGTCGACGGCCTCAGGCAAGGCGCCCGCTACGGCTATCGCGCCGACGGCATCTATGCGCCCGACAACGGCCTCTGGTTCGATCCCTCCAAACTGCTGACCGATCCTTACGCGAAAGAGATCGACCGGCCGTTCCGTTACGATCCACGCCTCGGCATCTATGGCGAGGACAGCCAGGATCTGATGCCGAAGGCGATCGTCACCACCGATACCCCAGCTGCAATCGAAAAGCCGCTCTTCAAACCGGGCGGCTTTATCTATGAGGTGGCGGTTCGTCCTTTCACCATCCTTCACCCGGATGTGCCGGAGGCTCAGCGTGGCACCGTCGCAGCCCTTGCCCATCCCTCCGTCATCGCGCATCTGAAGCGGATCGGCGTCGATGCTGTCGAGCTGATGCCGATCACTGCCTGGATCGACGAACGCCACCTGCCGCCGCTCGGCCTCACCAATGGCTGGGGCTATAATCCCGTCGGCCTGATGGCGCTCGATCCACGGCTTGTTCCCGGCGGCATGGCGGAACTGCGCGAGACGGTCGCGGCTCTCCACGCCGAAGGCATCGCGGTCATTCTCGACCTCGTCTTCAACCATACCGGCGAGAGCGATCGCTATGGCGCGACACTGTCGCTGCGCGGCCTCGACAACCTGCATTATTACCGTCACGCTCAGAACAGCCCCGGTGAACTCGTCAACGACACGGGCACCGGCAATACGATCGCCTGTGATCACCCCGAGGTCAGGCGTCTCGTTATCGACAGCCTGCGTCATTTCGTGCTCAACGCCGGCGTCGACGGTTTTCGTTTCGATCTCGCCCCGGTCCTCGGCCGCACCGCCACGGGCTTCGAGCCCAATGGTACACTTGCGGCGATCCTGGCCGACGATGTGCTTGCCGACCGCGTCATGATTGCCGAACCCTGGGATATCGGCCCCGGCGGCTACCAGCTCGGCAATTTCCCGCGACCCTTCCTGGAATGGAACGACCGGGTTCGTGACGACCTGCGCTGCTACTGGCGCGGCGATCAATGGAAGACGGGTTCGCTCGCCACGGCGCTTGCCGGCTCCTCCGACATCTTCTCCCGCAATGACGGCAAGGATACCCGCAGCGTCAATTTCCTCGCCGCTCACGACGGCTTCACGCTGATCGACCTTGTCTCCTATGCCGGCAAGCACAACGATGCCAATGGCGAGCACAATCGCGACGGCCACAACGAGAACCATTCCTGGAACAACGGCGTCGAGGGCGAAACCCACTATCCCAGCATCCGCAAGCGCCGGATCAACGACGTCATGGCGCTGATTTCGACGCTCTTTGCCACTCGGGGCAGCATCATGCTGACGGCCGGCGACGAGGGCGGCCGCAGCCAGCGCGGTAACAACAATGCCTATTGTCAGGATAACGAGATCACCTGGCTGGACTGGAAGACGCTGAACGAAGATCTTGTCGCCCACACCGCCTTCGTGTCAGGGCTGCGCCGCCGCTTCACCGCCTTTTGGGAAACCGGCTTCCTCTCCGGCGATGGCGATGTCGAATGGATTTCGCTCTCTGGCGAAGCGATGACCGTCGCTGAATGGGAGACGCCGTCGCTCTCGACCCTCGGCATGCTGCTTGCGACCAGCGACCGCTCCTCTCGAGGCGAGCAGACCCGGCTTGCCGTGCTCTTCAACCGGTCGGACAGCCGCCAGATATTCACGCTTCCCTCGAAAGGCGAGGCCTGGCGGCAACTGACGCCGGAGGGGACAAAAAAAGCCGGTGCCGACGTTACCGTCGAGCCACGCTCCGTCGCCTTTTTCGTGGAAAAATGAACCCCTGGGTCCGCCCGGACGAATCCTTGTCGCAATCGTCATAAATGCGCGATAAGGCTTTGAAGTGGCGCGCTTATCTCACGAGGAATGCATGGGCACGGAAATTTCACTCTCCGACGTGCGGGGATTGATCGGCATGGAAACAGGCCTTTCGGATTGGATCACCGTCGACCAGACGATGATCGACGCCTTCGCGGGAGCCACCGACGACCATCAGTTCATTCATGTCGATCCGGAGCGCGCGGCGGCCGAGAGCCCCTTCGGCGGTACCATTGCCCATGGTTTCCTGACGCTGTCTCTGCTGTCGGCGATGAACTACAATTGCCTGCCGAAAGTGCGCGAGCAGACCATGGGCATCAATTATGGGTTCGATCGCGTCCGCTTCATGACGCCGGTGAAGAGTGGCGCCCGCGTCCGTGGTCGCTTCCTGCTCTCCGATGCCCGGTTCCGTGGCGGCGGCATGCTGATGACCACCTATGACGTGACCATCGAAATCGAAAACGAGAAGAAGCCGGCCCTGACGGCAAAATGGATCACCATCATCCAGTTCGATCCGAAGGACCGCCCCGAGGACGCCTGAGCAAAACGCTGCTCTTATTGCTCCGGCGAATTGAAGACCGCTTCGAGCGCGTGTCCGTCGGGATCGATAACGAAGGCGGCATAATAATGCGCGCCATAGTCGGGCCGCAGGCCGGGACCGCCATTGTCACGGCCGCCATGCGCGATCGCCGCCGCATGAAACTGATCGACCGCCGCGCGACTCGACGCGGCAAAAGCCAGATGAAAGCCCGGACCGGGCGGACGTTGGCCCTCCGGCCGATGCTTGATCGCCAGCTTGTCTCCACCACCGGGAGGGCCGTAGCCGACCGCCTGCCCCGTCTGCCCCGGCCTGATATCGTCCCAGACCCTGACATAACCGAGCGCAGCGAAGGCAGCATCGTAAAATGCCGCCGACCGCTCGATATCGGAAACGCCGAGGGAAGCATGATGCAGCATCTGTCTATCCCTTGAACGGAGGACTATGCGGGAATTGCCTCGGCCTCAATGTCCCGCATCGCCAGCCGCTTCGGCCAGCAGTCCGAAGACGAAGTCCGAAAACGACCGCCAGCACTCGACCCGGAACGTGTCGTCTTCGGTGCGGAGCAGCACGATCTCCGCCTTGCCGAAAATCGTGCGCGATGCGGCGCCGACCGGAAAGGAATACAGCGACAGATCCTGCGGGCAACCGGCCGAAAGCGTATCCTCCGCGCCTGGTCCCGAGACGATGATCGCGACATTGCGGTGGGAAACGTCGGTCGCCGAATGCAGCGCTCCGGCGCCGGCAAATATTGCCATCAGATCGGCGCCTGCCTCATCGATCACCAGCCACTCATCAGGCCCGATCCAGAGCACCGATCGGGCGCCGGCCCGGCTCGATGTCTTCGGGGCGGTCGGCACGGACACACCGAGAGCGGAGGAAAGTGCGGCGAGCGATTCCGCCGGCGCGCGCAGCGCTACCCGGCTCGCGGCCGGGGCCACCGTGAGCCGCACGTTTGCGGAGCCGCCGAGACGGCCGGCAAGCACGGGCTTGCGAATTGCGACATCAGCCATGGATGCGGCCTCCTTCCTTGTCAAAGAACACCAGATCCGTCACTTCGACGGCGATCGTCCGGTCCGGCATCGGCACGTAGAGCGTCTCGCCCATCCGCGCCCGGCCGCCGGCGATCAGCGCGAAGGCGATCGACCTGCCGCAATTATCCGACCAGTATGCCGAGGTGACATGACCAAGCATCGTCATCGGCTTCTGCTCGTTCGGGTTGGCAACGACCTGCGCACCTTCTTCGAGCACCAGCTTCGGATCCTTGGTGACGAGGCCGACGAGTTGCTTGCGTCCCTCTTTGACGAGGTCCGGCCGCTGAAGACCGCGAATGCCGACGAAATCCTTCTTTTTCTTGGAAACCGCCCAGGCAACTCCCGCGTCATCGGGGGTCACAGTGCCGTCAGTATCCTGCCCGACGATAATGTACCCCTTTTCGGCGCGCAGGACGTGCATCGTCTCGGTGCCGTAAACGCAAGCGCCGAGCGGCTCGGCATTGGCCCAGACGGCTTCGAGCACCGACTGGCCGTAGTCGGCCGGCACGTTGATTTCGAAGCCGATCTCGCCGGTGAAGGAGACCCGGAAGAGCCGTGCCGGCACGCCGCAGACCGTGCACTCGGCAACGCTCATATGCGGGAAGGCCTCATTCGAAAGGTCGACCCCTTCGACCAGTGGCGCGACGATCTCGCGCGCCTTCGGTCCCTGAACGGCGATAACAGCCCATTGTTCGGTCACCGAGGTCAGCCATACCTTCAGATCCGGGAATTCGGTCTGCAGGTAGTCTTCCATGTGATGGAGAACGCGCGGCGCACCGCCGGTCGTCGTCGTCACATGGAAACGGTCCTCCGCGAGACGTCCGACGACGCCGTCGTCGTAAACGAAGCCGTCCTCGCGCGTCATGATGCCGTAGCGGGCTTTGCCGGGCTTCAGCGTGTCCCAGGCATTCGTATAGATGAGGTTGAGGAATTTCGCCGCATCCGGCCCCACAACCTCGATCTTGCCGAGCGTCGAAGCGTCGAAGATGCCCGCCGTCTCGCGTGCAGTCCGGCATTCGCGCGCGACCGCCTGATGCATGGTCTCGCCGGCCCGGGGATAGAACCAGGCGCGTTTCCAGTTACCGACATCTTCGAAGACGGCGCCATGGGCTTCTTCCCAGCTGTGCAGCGGCGTCTTTCGCGTCGGATCGAACAGCTCTCCGCGAGAATGGCCGATCAGCGTGCCGTAGGTCACAGGCGTATAAGGCGCGCGGAAGGTGGTGAGACCGACCTGCGGGATTTCCTTGCCGAGCATTTCGGCGGCGATCGCCAGGCCGTGCATGTTGGAAAGCTTGCCCTGGTCCGAGGCCATGCCGTTGGTCGTGAAGCGCTTGATATGCTCGATCGAATGCATGCCTTCGCGCACGGCAAGGCGGATATCCTTGGCACAAACGTCATGCTGGAAATCGATGAAGGCCTTGGCGTTGGTTTTCGGCCCGGCGCCTTCGGCAGCGCCGATCATGCCACCCGTCCAATCATAGGCCTGTTCGCCCGAGAGCGCGATCTTCGTGCCACCGCTCTTGCCGCTGGCCTTCGCCATCAGCTCGCCGGCGGCAAGCGATTCCTCGATCGTCCGCTGCAGGTCGTCAGTGCCGTTGCACGCGCCGACCGAAAGGCAGTCCTGCGCATAGGTTCCGGGCAGGAAGCGCTGGCTTTCGGCATCGAAAGCGACCTTGCCGCGTGACTGCGAGAACAGATGAACGGACGGCGTCCAGCCGGCAGAAACCAGGAGCGCATCGACCGCGATCTTACGCGACGAACCGCCGCCGTTGCGCGCAACCGTCATCGACGAGATGCGCAACCGTCCTGCCGTATTCACCACTGACTGGCCAGCCAGAACATCGATGCCGAGCGCGCGCGCCTCTGCCAGCACCGCCGCACCCGGCGCCTGTTCGACATCGACGATGGCGGCGATCGAAACACCAGCCCGCTTCAGGTCGAAAGCCGCCTCGTAAGCCGAGTCATGCGCCGTATAGATGCCGATGTTCTTGCCAACGGCAACGCCGTAATGGTTGAGATAAGTCCGCGCCGCCGAGGCGAGCATGATGCCCGGTCGGTCGTTGTTCGGAAATACCATGTGCCGTTCGATCGCGCCATTGGCGAGGATCACCCGCTTGGCCCGGATCTGCCAGAGCCGCTCGCGCGGCAGGTCATGGGAGGGATTGGCGAGATGATCGGTGACGCGTTCGGCAAGGCCGACGAAATTGTGGTTGTAGTAGCCGAACGCGGTCGTGCGCAGCAGCACTTCGACATTGTCCATCGCCTTCAGCTGCGCCAGGGTCTTCTGCGCCCAGGCGAAGCCTTCCTGTCCGTCGATTTTCGCGCCGGTATCGTAGCGCAGCGCCCCGCCGGCTTCTGGCTGTTCGTCGCAGAGGATCACCCTGGCGCCGGTCTGAGCCGCGGCCAGCGCCGCCGAAAGACCGGCAACGCCAGCGCCGACAACCAGCACGTCGCAATGGGCATAGCGGCTCGCATAATGATCCGGATCGCCTTCAGTCGGCGCGACGCCGAGGCCGGCGGCGCGACGGATAAGCGGTTCGTAGACATGCTTCCAGGCGGCGCGCGGCCACATGAAGGTCTTGTAGTAGAAACCGGCGGCGAAGAATGGCGACATCAGATTGTTGATGGCGCCGATATCGCGGGCGAGCGAGGGCCAGCGGTTCTGCGACTTGACGATCATGCCGTCAAAGACTTCCTGAACCGTCGCGCGCACGTTCGGCTGCTTGCGCGCCGCGTCGCGGGCGACATCGATCAGCGCATTCGGCTCCTCGGCGCCGGCCGAGAGAATGCCGCGCGGGCGGTGATACTTGAACGACCGGCCGACGAGATGCACGCCGTGGGCGATCAGCGCCGAGGCGACGGTATCGCCTTCAAGCGCCGCATAGGTCTGACCGTCGAAGCTGAAGCGCGCGGTCTTGGCTGGCGTCAGGCGCCCCTTGCCGGCAATACGGTTGACGCCGCTCATTGCGCCTCTCCTTCCAGGGCTTCATATGTCTCGACAGGACTATGCTGCTCGGCTTCCGCGCCGATCCGCGGCTTCGGCTCACCGGCCTTATAGGTCATGATGAACTTGTCGCTCACCGTGTCGCGCGCCGCATTGAAGAAGCGTCCGCAGCCGTGAATATGACGCCAACGTTCGAAGATCAGCCCCTTCGGATTGTCGCGCAGAAAGAAGTAGGCCTCGAATTCCTCGTCTGAAATCGAAGCGATATCGGTGGGCCGCGCGATATGCGCGTCACCCGCGCCGCGGAATTCGAGCTCGGAGCGCTCTTCCTGGCAGTAAGGGCAATGGATCAGCAGCATGTGGAAATTCCTTCTCCTCCCCTTCTCCCCAGCGGAGAGAAGGCGCCTGCAAGACGGATGAGGGGGTGAGCGACGAAAGCAGCGAGCATCTGAGCGAAAGCACTCATCAATGCGCCACCGCCGCCGCAGCCGCCTCGTCGATCAACCGGCCGCTGCGGAAGCGCTCCAGCGTCAACCCGGCATTGAACTTATGCGGCTCGTCGCGGGCGATCAGGTGCGCAAACAGATTGGCCGAGCCCGGCGTCGCCTTGAAGCCGCCGGTGCCCCAGCCGCAATTGACGTAAAGCCCCGGAACCGGCGTCTTCGACTGGATCGCCGAACGGTCCGGCGTATTGTCGACGATGCCGCCCCACTGCCGCATCATCTTGACGCGCCGGAACATCGGGAAGAGTTCGCAGATGGCATCGAGCGTGTGCGTGATGATCTGCAGCCCGCCCGTCTGGGAATAGGAATTGTACTGGTCGGTGCCGGCGCCGATGACAAGCTCTCCCTTGTCGGACTGGGAAATATAGGCATGCACCGTGTTCGACATGACAACGCACGGGAAGATCGGCTTCAGCGGCTCGGAAACCAGCGCCTGGAGCGGGCTCGATTGCAGCGGCACGCGCACATCTGCCATCTTCATGACTGTCGTCGTGTGGCCGGCGGCCGACACGGCGATCTTTTTGGCGCCGATAAAGCCACGCGAGGTCTCGACGCCGGTCACCCGTCCGTCAGGACCGCGCCGGATGCCCGTCACTTCGCAATTCTGGATGATATGGACACCGCGGTCTGATGCCGCACGGGCATAACCCCAGGCGACCGCATCGTGACGCGCCGTGCCGCCACGCCGCTGCAGGGCCGCGCCATTGATCGGATAGCGCGCGCTGGCCGAAATATCGAGCGGCGGACAATAGGCCTTGGCCTGCTCGGGCGTCAGCCATTCATTGTCGATGCCGTAGAGCCGGTTGGCATGGATGTGCCGCTTGAAGGACTGCTGGTCGTGAATATTGTGCGAAAGCATCATCACGCCGCGCGGCGAATACATCACATTGTAGTTGAGCTCCTGAGAAAGCCCTTCCCAGAGCTTCATCGAATGCTCGTAGATCTGCATGCTCTCTTCGTAGAGATAGTTCGAGCGGATGATCGTGGTGTTGCGCCCGGTATTGCCGCCGCCAAGCCAGCCCTTCTCGATCACCGCGACATTGGTGATGCCATGCTCCTTGGCGAGATAATAGGCAGCGCCCAGACCATGACCGCCGGCGCCGATGATGACCACGTCGTATTCGGCGCGCGGCTCCGGTGAAGTCCACTGCTTCTCCCAGCCTCTGTGGCCACGCATGGCCTCCCGCGCCACGGCAAAAACCGAATATTTCCGCATCCGCCTTCTTCTCCTATAGGGCAAGGGCTGTTCTCCGCGCCCATACAAATCGCAAATCCAAATGCGGCACAACGGTTCTTTTGCGACGCGCGAGAGCCCTGCTTTTGACACTGCGCGACATGACGCCGAAAACTGCGCGGTTTTCTGTCGACGCCATGCTTGGCCTCGGATCTCCGGCGATACCGTTTGCACGGAGGGGCGGAAGCCTGCACGCCCGCTCGCCCACCGGCACGCTTAGCCCAACTGGGCGAGAAGACAAGCAGTTACCGAAATGTTAATTCTCCTTATGTTCCCGGGGTACGTGTATCATGTGGGGTCGGAGTTCATACATCGCGGCGCTTTGCATCGCGCTCGGAAGCGCGCAGCCCGCGCCCGCAGCAGAGCCGGTCGGCCAGGCTGTCGTTATCAAGACCGAAGTGACGGGACAGGATGGCCCGATTGAGGTCAACACTAGCGTTCATCGCGACGAGCGCATCCGGACATCGCAATCCGGTCTCGGCCAGTTCCTTTTCCGGGATGGCACCAAGCTGGCGGTCGGCTGGGGGTCTTCGGTCGTCATCGATAAATACGTCTTCGACGATTCACAATCCGTCCAGAAGCTCACTATCAGGGCGGCGAAGGGAACCTTTCGCTGGGTCAGCGGCAATTCGAAATCCTCAGCCTACCAGATCCTGACGCCAGCAGGCACCATCGGCGTGCGCGGCACCGCATTCGATTTCTATGTCGGCCCGGACGGCACCACCGCCGTCGTGCTGCTGAACGGGGCGGCCAGTTTCTGCGGTCCGGGCGGCTGCCGACAGTTGCAGCAACATTGCGACTGCGTCGTCGCCAAGCCGAACGGCAATATGACGGCGACCCGACCCGCCGACCGCCGCGTTCTCGCGGCGCTCGGAAATCAGCGGGCCCTGCCCTTCCTTTCCGGCAACCAGCGACTTTCGGGCCGCCTCGGCCTGCTCGGCGGCTGCAACATGGCTTCGGCCGCACCGGAAAGGAGCGACAAACCTGCACCAGATCCCGCCCTGCCGCCCAGCCCGCCTCCCAGTCCGCCGCGGCAGGAACCGCCGGAAAGACGCGCCGAGCCGCAGAAGGAACGGCCGGAAAAGCCTGACAGGCCCCATCACGACAAGCCAGACAGGCATGACGGGTATGATAAGCCGGAGGGCCACGAAGATCGCGATCGTGACGATCATCATGACAGGCCGGAAAGCCACGACGACCATGGAGACCGCGGCGATGACGGCGGGCACGACCACGACCGAGATCATGATCATGATGGAGATCACCATCGCGGCGGCGGCCACGACGGTAATCGGGACGGACATCACGACCGCGACAGCGGCCGGAACTTCAGCCACGATCGCTAAGACCCGTCAATCGGCGGCGCTCTTTTCGACCTCGTCCGGCGCCTCCCGGAAATGATCGGTCCTGCTTGATATTCGTTGGTAGAATTCCGCCAGACCGCCGATCACCTGCGTCGCCCTGAGCTTTGCGGTGGCGATGAGCTTTCTGCTGTTCCTCGAATGCGAATGCAGGGCCTGCGTCAGCTGCCGGTGAACGACCTCGAGAGCGGCGAATTCCGCGGATGCCGCGACACGCTCGTCGCCAACGACGGCAAGGATCTGCGTTCGGCTGCTCTTGCCCTTGAGCGGGAGGGCGCCGGCCTCGATCACCGCCATTCCCTGCACCAATCGTGCGGTGCTGTCGGAGATGAGGATATCGAAGCCGACTTCCTTGCAGCACGACTCGATCCGCGCCGCGACATTGACGGCATCGCCGACCGCCGAATAGTTGAAGCGTGTCTTGGCACCCATATTGCCGACGCAGGCAAGCCCGGTATGAATGCCGATGCCGATCCCGACCTCCTGTCCCGGTCCGAAGCCGAAAGCGTCGCCGGCATTCAATTCCGTGAGCGTCTCGCGCATGGCAAGGGCAGCGCGAACCGCTTTGGTTGCATGGTCCGCCACGTCGACGGGCGCGTTCCAGAAGGCCATGATCGAATCGCCGATGAACTTGTCGAGCGTGCCTTCATTGGCGACCACATGGCGGCTCAGCGCATCGAGCAGAGTATTCAGAAAGGCAACGACATCGGTCGGCGCCAGCCGCTCGCTGATTTCGGTAAAGCTCCTGACGTCGACGAACATCACCGTCAATTCGCGATCGTCTCCGCCGAGGCGCAAGGCATCACGATTGTGTTCGATGCGATGGAGCAGCGACGGAGAGAGATAATGGCCAAAGGCACGCCGCACCTCGCGCCGCTCCCGGTCGATCACCAGGATGCGGAACGAAGTCGCGGCAAAATGGGTGATCGAGCCGCTGATGATCGGAGCCAGCGGATCGAACAGAAGCCCGGCATAGAGAAATGACAACCAGGACGCCACGAGCGCCATCGCCGTGATCAACAGTCCACAGATCAGAGCGACGGCGGGGCTGACGAAGGTCGTCACCACCACGAGCAGGCATCCGAGGATCGCGATCGTCATGATCTCAAGCCCATCGGCCCAATCCGGCCGCGACAGGAAACGGCCGGAGAGGATCTGCTCGACCGCCTGCGCATGCAGCGAAACGCCGGGAACGTTCTCGCCGAGCGCGGTGACACGAATATCCTGCAGGCCGGCGGCCGATGTGCCGACGAAAACGATGCTGCCCTCGATGGCGGCGGCGACCTCTGGCGAGGGGCCTTCGGCGGCAAGCACCTGCCGGACGGATATATACCGCTCGGCCCGGTCGGGCGTGACATAGAGCCAGAGTTCGCCCGCCGCCGTCAACGGCACGACGTATTCCCCGATCTTCACCGATGTCATGATGCCGGCTCGCTCGGGCGCTCCGGAGACCACATAGGTCGTTTCTCCCTGCGCGACGCGTAGCGCCTCGATCGCGAGATTGGGATAGAGCTGCTGGCCATCGGTCAGGAACAAGGGAACGGCGCGCACCACCGGCGACGGATTGCCGGGGTTCAGGCTGATATGACCGAGTCCTGCCGCACTGGCCTCCAACTGCGGCCTGAGCGGTGTCGAGGCGCCGAGATAGGGCGGAGCCTCGACGGGGCTTTCGTCCTTGATGGCGAAGTGCGCTTTCACCGGCGGCCGGTAATTGCCCTTATTGGAAAGGCCGAAACCGAGCACGACAGGCTTTTCGGAAATCGAGCGGGCGAATATCTCGTCATTATCGGGCAATTTCTCTGCAAGCGAAGGATCGACCCCCGCGACCTCTCGGACAACATTGCGCGGCGACAGCCGGTCCGGCTCGGAAAAGAGGACATCGAAGGCAATGGCCGAGGCACCCATATTAGAAAGCCGGTCCACCAAGAGGGCCAGCCGGTCTCGTGGCCAGGGCCATTGGCCGAATTCCCGCAACGAAGCCTCGTCGATGTCGATCACCCGGACCGGCATCGGCTCGAAGGTGCGGGGGAGCAGCCGCTGATACTCGTCGAAAGTCACGCCGCGGATCAGCTTGAACATCCCGGGATCGCCAGCCCGCAGCATCGTGAGGAAAGCCACGATCGCCAAGCCGATAACGACACCGATTTGCTGCGCGCGCGTCATGATCTTACCGGCAGTCCCCTCCGCGGCCGGCGGGGCGATCCGCTCCTGCCGACAGACAGGCTACGCCGCTTTCGATCCAAACGCCATTCGCAGATGCGTTCCCGATCCTTACTTTCGGCCTCTCGTGCGACGCTTAGTTTTGGCGGGAATGACAAGGCTTCGATCTTGCCGAGCAGGCGGCGAAATGTTCTTGTAGCGATCGAAAATCGGATGTTTTCCAGAAAAGAATGAGGGGCGCCTTGATTTCCGAAACCGCCGCGCGCCGAAGCGGTTACTGGTTGATCGTCGTCGTGCTGGCAATGCTCGCAGGGCTGCCGCTTGCCGTCTGGCTCGATATCAGCGATCTCTCGGGAAATACGCTGCGGCGTCAGGCGCGCGACATGAGCTCGCTGATATCGAGCATCCGCTCCTATTATTCCGCGAATGTCGTGGGGCGCGTTCTGGCCGCGCATGCCAGCGGCGCAACCGAAGGGACGGTCGTCTCCCATAACTATGCGAATATACCGGGCGCTATCCCGCTGCCGGCCACGCTTTCTCTGGAACTCGGCGACGTCATCAAGGAACAGCAGGCCAACATTACCTACCGCTTCGTCTCCGACCTTCCCTTCAAGAGCCGCGCATCCCACGAACTGGACGACTTCGAGAAACAGGCGCTCACCGCCTTGCGCGCCAATCCGCAGCAGACGCTGAACGATCTCACCCGCGTCGGATTGACGGATACCCTGCGCTTCGTCACCCCTGTCGTCATGGGGCAGGCCTGCGTCGCCTGCCACAATACCCATCCCGAAAGCCCGAAGACCGATTGGAAGGTCGGCGATGTGCGCGGCATTCAGGAAGTCATCATAAGGCAGCCCTACGCGAGCAACGTCTTCGCCTTCAAATACCTGCTCTGCTATTTCCTTTTCGTCGCCGTCATCGGCATCAGCTTCATCGTGCTCCAGCGGCAGCAGACACGCGCAATCCACAGCGCCAACCAGGATCTGGAAATGGCGAATGAATTCCTCGCCAGCGTTTCCCTGAAGATTTCGCGCTATCTCTCGCCGCAGATCTACAAGAGCATCTTCAGCGGCCAGAAGGACGTCGTCGTTCATACCGAGCGCAAGCGCCTGACGATCTTCTTCTCCGACATCAAGGATTTCACGGCGACCACCGAGCGCCTGCAGCCCGAAGCCCTGACGGAGATGCTCAACGAATATCTGACCGAAATGTCGAACATTGCGCTCGCGCACGGCGGCACGGTGGACAAGTTCATCGGTGACGCGATGCTGGTCTTCTTCGGCGATCCGGAAACGAAGGGGCCGGAGGAAGATGCGAAGGCATGCCTGCGCATGGCCGTCGACATGCAGCGCCGTCTCGGCGAACTCAAGGACAGATGGCGCAGAAACGGCACCGAAGAGCCTTTCGTCGTGCGCATGGGAATTAACAGCGGCTACTGCAACGTCGGCAATTTCGGCAGCAACGACCGGATGGACTACACGATCATCGGAGCGGAGGCCAATCTCGCAGCTCGTCTGCAATCGATCGCCCAGGGCGGAGAAATCGTCATCAGCTACGAAACCTATGCGTTGGTGAACGAAATCGTCGACGCCCATCCCCTGCCGCCGATCACGATGAAGGGTATACAGCGCGCGATCGTGCCCTATGCCGTGGACGGGCTGACGCTCGGCGCCGACCACAAGAGCCGCGTCTTGAGTGAGCATCTCTCCGGACTCGACCTGCATCTGGATATGAGCCGGTTGGAGCCCGCCGACCGGCTGCGGGTCCGCGCGGCGCTCAAGGAGGCGATTGCCGCGCTTGATGAAGCCCAGCCCGAAACCCCGGATCGTAACCGGATATCGGGCGAAGGGTGATTTTTCCGGCCGCCTTCCCATATCTGTCTGGACTTCCCGTACCCGATCTGCTATCCCGCATCACCAATCGCAAGGCTGCGGCCGCGCGAACGTTATTTTTTTGCCCCTGGCGCTGCGCCGCCTCAGGCATCAACCAAACCAAAGGAACGTGATTCTCGTGCAGGTACTTGTCCGCGATAACAATGTCGATCAGGCTCTCCGCGCTCTCAAGAAGAAGATGCAGCGCGAAGGCATTTTCCGCGAAATGAAGATGCGCGACTACTACGAGAAGCCGTCGCAGAAGCGTGCCCGCGAAAAGGCCGAGGCCGTTCGCCGCGTTCGCAAGCTGGCCCGCAAGCGCGCCCAGCGCGAAGGCCTGGTCGCACGCTAAGCGTTGCCGTCGTTTTTTCGACGTTTTCAGATGCATTGTGGCGGGGGCGATAGGTTCGCCGCCGCCTTTTTAGTTTGCCGCTGAAGATCGCATATCCGCGAACCGGATATGCCGCATGGGGAAAGCGAGCCCGAATGGCTGTTACCACCTTCAATCCGTCCCGCGCCTCGCGCCTGCAGAAAGCCGCATTCCTGCCCGCTTTGGCGCTGGCGGCAATGTTCGGTCTCGCCGGCTGCGACACGACGTCCACCTCGGACGCCGTGATCCACATCGACAAGGCGCAAGGTTCGGAAGAGAACATTGCATCACTGACGGCGGTCATCAATGCCAATCCCAAAGACCCGGAAGGCTATAACGTCCGCGGCTCCGCCTACGGTCGCGCCGGCCAATTCCGCCAGGCTCTGAACGATTTCAACACGGCGTTGCAGATCAATCCGCGCTTCTTCCAGGCCTATGCCAACCGCGCACTCGTCTATCGCAACATGGGCCAGCAGCCGCAGGCGATCGCCGATTACAACGCCGCCCTGCAGATCAATCCAAGCTATGACGTCGCCTATATCGGCCGCGGCAATGTCTATCGCATGGCCGGCCAGGACGATCCGGCCTTCAACGATTTCAGCAAGGCGATCCAACTCGGCACCACCGATGGTCGCGCCTATCACAATCGCGGCCTGATCTACCAGAAGCGCAATCAGCAGGATAAGGCGATCGACGATTTCTCGAAGGCGATCTCGCTCGCGCCGAATTCGCCCGAGCCCTATAATGGCCGTGGCATTTCCTATATCGCGCTGAACGACGACGATAACGCCTTCGCCGATTTCAATCACGCGATCGAACTCAACAGCAACATCGCCGAATCCTGGGCCAACCAGGCGCTTGTTTACGAACGCCGTGGTGACAAAGCAAAGGCCGCCCGCTCTTATCGTCACGCCGTCGGCCTCGATCCGAAATACCAGCCGGCTCGCGACGGCCTCGCCCGCGTCGGCGTTGCCTCAGCCGGCTAAGAAGATCAGCAGGGCGGCCCGGACCACCGGTCGCCTGCTGCAGCCAGGCAGATCCGCCGTGTCGAAAAGCCTGGCGAAAAAACGGCCGCCGTCCTCGACCGCCTGTCATAGTATGTTGCAACCCGCTCTTGCTCCCCCTAACATGGGTCCGCTTCGATAGCTTGCTATCGGGCGTCCGAAAACCTGTTGAGGGCGGTTTGCGAGAGATGCGGATCTTTGCTTTCCTGACCGCGAGCGAAAACTGTTGCGGGCTGCGCGCCTACGACATGGCGCAATAGATGAAGATCGTCACTCTGTTCTTCCCCAAGGCCTCGATCGGCACCTATCTCGTCGCCATGGCAGTGGCGATCGCACTGCCGATCTTCGCCTTCGTGGCGCTGCTTCTGCTGCAGTTGGAGGATAATCAGCGTTCGACACTCAAGCGTGAGACGACGCAGGATGCGCTCGCCCTTTCCCGCATCATCGACCGTCAGCTTCAGGATATGGCAACGACGCTACGGCTGCTGTCGAGCTCCCCGGAGCTCGAAAACGGCAACCTCGCAGCCTTCCACGAGCGTACGGAAACAGCCCTGCGCGACAATACGATGTTCGTCATCGCCGTCGACCGTACTGGCCAGCAGCTCCTGAACACGCGCCGGGCGTTCGCCACACCGCTCGAGAAGATTGCGAACATGCCTGCCCTCGAGTCGGCCATGGCCTCCGGCCGCATCGAGGCGTCCGACGTTTTCCGCGGTCGGATCAGCGGCGACTGGGTCTACAACGTCACCCTGCCGCGTGACGGCAATCCGGTCGCAGCCCTCATCATCACGCAGGACGCCAGGGATCTGGGCAAGCTCGTGACGACGGAGGGCCTTGCCCTCGGCTGGTCGGCCGCCGTCATCGACCAGAGCGGCCACGTCGTCGCCTCCACGGGCCCCACCCATCTCGAGCCCGGCACGCCCTTCGACCCGCGGATCCTGCCAGCGCTGAGGGCTTCCCGCGGTGTCTTCCAGGACGAGACGATCCTGCCGCACATGCTGCTCGGTTATGCCCAGATCCCCGGCTGGTCGTGGAAGACGGTGATCTGGGGACCGGTCGCGCAGGCTTCGATCCTCAGCACCTGGCGCTTCCTGATTATCGGCGGCATCGCGCTGGTGCTCGTCGCCGTGCTCGCCGCCTATGCCGTCGCAAGGCAGGTGCGCACCACCATCCGCGAGATCGCCGATATGGCGAACCGCATGGGCGAAGGCCACATCGTCTCGCCCGTCGAGACCAGCGTCATCGAGGCGAACCAGGTGGCGATCGCCCTTTCGAATGCCTCCTTCGATCGCAGCCAGACCGAGGACCGGCTGCGTTTCGTCATGCATGAACTCGTTCACCGCACCAAAAACCTTCTGACGCTCGCCCAGGCGATGATGCGCCAGCTCGCCAAACAGGCCGACAGCGTCGAGACCTTCCAGGCCGCCGTCGCTGATCGCCTCCAGGGGCTTGTGCGATCGATCGAGCTTCTGACCAGCGAACAATGGGGAGGCGTGTCGCTGCGGCGGGTCGTCGACATCCATCTGCAGGCCTTCCCGCAAGCAAGCGAGCAGATAGAAATCAGCGGCGATGATTTCGTGCTGAAACCGGATGCGGTGCAAAATCTCGGCCTCGCCTTGCATGAACTCGCCACCAATTCGGTGAAATACGGCGCTCTCTCCGTGCCGCAGGGCCGCGTCCGATTCCAATGGCGGGATGTCAGGGAGGAAGACAAGCCGGAGCCTCTGCTCCGTTTCACATGGGAGGAGAGCGGCGGCCCGACGGTCGTAGAGCCGTCGCGTTCCGGCTTCGGCACGACCGTTATCAAGGCTCATGCCGCCGCCGCCTTCCGCGGCACGGTAGACGTCGATTTCCGGCCCGAAGGCCTGTTATGGGTGCTGACGGCGCAACGCGCCACGCTGGAGCGGGCATAGACCCCAGGAACAATCACCATCTCCACTCGTTTCGGACAGGTCGTTCCAAAGGAGAAAGACCATGTTCAAGCAAAGGATGATCGCAGCCGCGGCGCTGGCGGCCGCAGCCTGGGCAGGCCCGGCGGGCGCGGAAAATTATGTCACGCTTGGCCGTCTCGTCTGTGGATCGGATGGCGGCCAGGGCCTGATCATCACCTCACAGAAGAATCTCATCTGCACCTATACGCCGGCGTCAGGCGGCGCCAAGGCGGTCTATGCCGGCAAGGTCGAAAAATTCGGCCTCGATGTCGGCCAGACCGGCAAGAGCGTCATGATCTGGCAGGTGCTGGCAAAGACCGGTACGGATATTCCGCAATTCGCCCTTGCCGGCGAATATTACGGGATCGGCGCCGATGCGAGCATCGGTGCGGGCGCCGGCGCCAAGGTGATCGCCGGCGGCACCAACAAGGCTTTCATGCTGCAGCCGCTGAATGTTCAGGCCCAGGAAGGGCTGAATCTCGCGATCGGCGTCGAGAAGATGACGCTCGTGCCGGGCGAGATATGATGTAAGCCGCGACGCACGGCCCACTGAATCGAACAGCCGCCCAAGGGGCGGCTGTATCTGGGTCAATCAATGCGCGATCGCCTTGTTGATATCCTCGGTCATCTTCTTGGCATCGCCGAGCAGCATCATCGTGCCGTCCTTATAGAACAGCGTATTGTCGATGCCGGCATAACCGGAGCCGAGCGAGCGCTTGACGAAGAGGCAGGTCTTGGCCCGGTCGACGTCGAGGATCGGCATGCCGTAGATCGGCGAGGTCTTGTCGTCGCGCGCAGCCGGATTGGTGACGTCATTGGCGCCGATAACATAGGCGACGTCGGCCTGGGCGAATTCCGAATTGATGTCCTCGAGCTCGAAGACTTCGTCATAGGGAACATTGGCTTCGGCGAGCAGCACGTTCATGTGGCCGGGCATGCGGCCTGCGACCGGGTGGATCGCATATTTCACCTCGACGCCGTTCTTCTTGAGATTGTCGGCGAGCTCGCGCAACGCATGCTGGGCCTGGGCGACCGCCATGCCGTAACCGGGCACGATGATGACCTTGGAGGCATTCGCCATCAGATAGGCCGCGTCCTCCGCCGAGCCGAGCTTGACGGTCCTGTCTGAGGTATCGGCCGCACCCGATGCCGTCTCGCCGCCGAAGCCACCGAGGATGACGGAGATGAAGGAACGGTTCATGCCCTTGCACATGATGTAGGAGAGGATCGCACCGGAGGAGCCGACGAGCGCGCCGGTGATGATCAGCGCCAGGTTGCCGAGCGTAAAGCCGATGCCGGCTGCGGCCCAGCCGGAATAGGAGTTCAGCATCGAGACGACGACGGGCATATCCGCCCCGCCGATCGGCACGATCAGCAGGACGCCGAGCGCCAGCGACAGCGCCACAACGGCCCAGAAGTCGAAATGGCTTTCAGTGGCGGCAAGCCCGATGATGAAGAGCACGATCAGCACCAGCAGGGTCGCATTGATCAAATGCCGATAGGGCAGCAGGATCGGCTTGCCGGACATTCGGCCGTCGAGCTTCAGGAAGGCGATGATCGAGCCGGTGAAGGTCAGCGCCCCGATCGCGACGCCAAGCGCCATCTCGATGCGCGCCTCGGTGTGGATATGGCCGATCTCACCGATGCCGAAGGAAGCAGGCGTGTAGAGCGCGGAGGCCGCGACCAGCACGGCGGCGAGGCCGACCAGCGAATGGAAGCCCGCGACGAGCTGCGGCATCGAGGTCATCGCGATGGTACGGGCGACGTAGGCACCGACGCTGCCGCCGATGGCAAGGCCGAGAATGATCAGCACGAAGCCGCCGAAGTTGGGCGTCGCCAGCACGAGCGTCGTCAGGATCGCGATCCCCATGCCGACCATGCCGTAGAGATTGCCCTTGCGACTGGTGGCCGGATGCGACAGGCCGCGCAGCGCCAGGATGAAGAGGACGCCGGAGACGAGATAAAGGAAGGCTGCGATATTGGTCATCGATCCCTCACCTGTCCTTCTTGCGGTACATCGAAAGCATCCGCTGCGTGACGAGGAAGCCGCCGAAGATATTCACCGAAACAAGCACCAGGGCAACGAAACCGAAGCCAGTCGCAAGCCCGCTGGTGGAGATACCGACCGCCAGAAGCGCGCCGACGACGATGACGGAGGAGATCGCATTGGTGACGGCCATCAGCGGCGTATGCAGCGCCGGCGTCACCGACCATACGACGTAATAGCCGACGAAGATCGACAAGACGAAGATCGCGAACTGGAAGACGAAAGGATCGATCGCTCCCCCGGTCGCCGCACTCGCCGCTTCCGGCGCCTGGGCCGCCGCCGTGATGACGGCGGTCACGGCCTGATCGAGCTGCTCCAGCGCTTTGTCCATTGCTTCACTGGCCATTAGCTGTCTCCCTTCTTCGCGCCGCCGAAGGCGGGATGAACGACGTCGCCGGCATAGGTCAGCATCGTCGCCTTGACGAGTTCGTCGTCGAGATTGACGACGACGCTCGCGCTTTCCTTGTTGACCATGGTCTCGAGGAAAGTGACGAGGTTCTTGGCGTAGAGCGCCGAGGCGCTGGCCGCGACCCTGCCCGGCATATTGGCGAACCCGATCACCCTGACGCCTTCGACATCGGCGATCTCGCCGGCGACGACGCCTTCGATATTGCCGCCGCGCTCGACTGCGAGGTCGACGGCGACCGCGCCCGGCTTCATCGAGGCGAGCATGGCGCGCGACACGAGCCGCGGCGCCGGGCGGCCGGGAATGAGGGCGGTGGTGATGACGATGTCCTGCTTGGCGATATGTTCCGCCACCAGGGCTGCCTGCTTGGCCTGATACTCGGCAGACATCTCCTTGGCGTAGCCGCCTGCCGTTTCCGCCGCCTTGAACTCCTCGTCCTCGACGGCGATGAACTTGGCGCCGAGGGAAGCGACCTGCTCCTTGGCGGCCGGGCGGACGTCGGTGGCCGAGACCGCAGCACCCAGGCGGCGCGCGGTCGCGATCGCCTGAAGACCGGCGACGCCGGCGCCCATGACGAAGACCTTGGCAGCCGGCACGGTACCTGCCGCCGTCATCATCATCGGCATGGCGCGGTCGTAGACACCAGCCGCTTCGATGACGGCCTGATAGCCGGCGAGATTGGCCTGGGACGACAGCACGTCCATCGACTGGGCGCGGGTAATGCGCGGCATCAGCTCCATGGCGAATGCCGAAAGGCCCGCACTTGCCAGAGCCGCGATCGCTTCGTCATTGCCATAAGGATCCATGACGGCGATGACGACGGCGCCGCTCTTATAACCCGAGATCTCGGATGCGCTTGGACGGCGCACCTTCAGTACCACGTCGGCGGAGGCGGCATCGGCAAAACTGCCGATCCTGGCCCCCACGGCCTCGAACTCGGCGTCCGGAATGCGCGACGGCACGCCGGCGCCGGCTTCGACGACGACGTCGAAGCCGAAACTCTTCATCTTCTTCACGGTCTCGGCGGAGGCGGAGACACGTGTCTCCCCGTCCGTGTTTTCCCTCGCAACGAAAATAATATTGCCCAACTGCCCCCTCCTCCGGGTCAGCCAGACCGCCGCAGGCTCCCCCGCGCGGGCCGAGCATCTAATTCACAAAGCTTCGGAGAAGCTTCTCCTCCCTCAGAGCGCCATGCGTCCTTTCGGACGCGCAAAGGACGCTCTGCTCCTCTGAATCTACGCGATCAGCGGAACAGGGCGATGCCCACGGCGAGAAGAACGATGAAGACGAAAAGGCCACCGAGAAGGCCGGCGCCGCCGAAGAAACCGGCGGTCATCGCAAGCAGGAGGACGACGAGAAGCATCGTGCCGTATTTCGTGCCGGCAATGAACATGTTGTAGGTCTGCTCATGTTCCTTGTAATCCATCGGCGCGCCGGTCTCGACCGGTCCGGTATGATGTTCGGCCATAAAATTCGTCTCCCTCAAATGCCTTTGCGCAGCCTGATTCCCTCGCCGAACGAGGGACATCCCTAGCTGCAGGGATTACACAATGACAGGCGAAAGCGCAATGCATGAGAATGCCGCAGCCGCCGCTTCGCAACCACCTTCTCTCGAGGCGGGGGAGAAGAAGAAATCAGAGCGGCAGATCGGTGCCGAGTTCGCCTGGCGGCACGAAACGCGCCGTCGGAATGATGGTGAGCGGCGGCAGCGTGTCGTTGGGATTGCGCGAAAACATCATGCGCTGTTCGCTGGCGCTGGAGATGAAGAAGGGATAGCGCGTCAGCAGCTTGCGCCCGACCTCGATCACATTCGTCGCCATCAATGTCACGTCAACCCCGTAACTCTCCGCCAGTCGGCCGGGCACAATGGTATCGGCATAGAAGACCCGCTTGTAGAAGGCGGCATGCGGGGGCCGGACGGACTGAATAACGCGGTCAGCCCGGAAATACGCTGCCGCAACGATGGCGGGTCTCAGCGTCAGATAGGGAACCCATGGCAGGTTGGCGGTGAGCTCCGGATCGGCCGCGAAGCGCGCCGGGTCTATCAAGGTCAGCCCGGCGTCCAAGAGTTCATCCATCGCCTCGGGAAAGGCTTCTCCGGACCGGCTGACACGATGCTCCGGCGTCACGTGGTGAATGCGGATCGTACTGATCAGTTCACCATAATAGTACAGTCCGAAGATATAGGCATGGCTGTCGAAATCGACGTCGTCCAATAGGCCTTCCGGGGCAAGGGACAGCGCGCCATGGGCCTTGTAAGCCTTGTAGCGCAGGCGCTCCACCTCCTCCATGTCTTCGCTGCTCTCGACGCGGCGATACTCCACATGATCCAGAATTTCCAAGATTTTCGTGCTGAAATCGCTACGCGTGAACAGTAACTCTGACATTCTCATGATCCGTTGTTAACGAATCATTAATCATACGCCCACGCCATTTAGGCAAGGAAATCCGGCAAATGGCGTCGGATTCAAAGTATTAAGGTTAACGCGGGTGGAGATTTCCAGCGGGAAAACCGGCCGTTGGCGGGCGCTCAGGCGACCTTGTTGCGGCGGCGCTGGACGGTGCGGCGGCCGACGCCCTGTTGCAGCAGGGTGATATTCTGAGAAGGCACCGGCGGCGAGAAAACATAGCCCTGAACGAGATCGGTGCTGCGGTGCTTGTTGAGCAGAGCGAGCTGTTCCTCGGTCTCGACGCCCTCGATGACGATCTTCAGGCCGAGTTCCCGAGCGAGATTGACCGTACCGCGCAAGAGCTTGAGGCGGCGGGTATCCTCGACGATGTTGCGCACGAAGGAGCGGTCGATCTTGACGATGTCGAGCGGCAGCGTGTCGAGATAGCTGAGGCTGGAGAAGCCGGTTCCGAAATCGTCGATGGCGATGGTGATGCCGCGGGATCTGAGCTCTGCCAGGATGGCGCGCACCGCCGCCGGCTCGTCGATCAGGCAGCTCTCGGTGACTTCAAGATGCAGCCGCGCCGCGTCGAGGCCGGAATGGGCAAGCGCGTCGGCGACTACGGACAGGATGTCGGCATTGCGCAGATCCCGCGCAGAAAGGTTGACCGAGACGGCGATATGCTCCGGCCAGGTCATGCATTCGCTGCAGGCCTTGAACAGCACGAAGCGGGTGATGTCGGAGATGATGCCCATATCCTCGGCGAGCCGGATGAAGACGTCGGGCGGGATCGAGCCCTTCTCCGGATGCACCCAGCGCGCTAAGGCCTCGGCGCATTCGATCCTTGATCCGTCAGCCCGGAACATCGGCTGGAAGACGAGATGCAGCGCCTGTGCGGCGACCGCTTCGCGCAGATCCGCCTTCAGCTTCTGCTGCTCGATATAGCGTCCGTCCATCTCGCGCTCGAAGCCTGAAATACCGCCCTTGAAGCGCGACTTGCTCTCGAACAGCGCGAGATCCGCCTTGACGCTCCATTCGTCCAGCGCAAATGCGTCGCTTTCGAGGATCGCATAACCGGCGCTGAGCGAAACGAGGAAAGTCAGCTCGTCGACCTCGTAGTTGCCCTGAATTGCGGCGTGCACTCGGCGAATCTCGAGGTCGAGCGAGGTTGGATGCTTCGCATGCGGGAAGAACAGGATGAACTGGTCTCCCATCAGGCGGCCGAGGATAGCATTGCCGGAGGCCTGCCTGATGCGGGCGGCGATCGCACAGAGCAGATGATCCCCGGTGACATGGCCGCGCATGTCGTTGACATGTTTGAACTCGTCGATATCGAGCACCATGAAGCCGAGCGGCCCGGACTTCCTCGAATGTTTGGCAAGATATTCCTGCACGAGCTGGCCGAAATATTGGCGGTTCGGCAGGCCGGTCAGCGCATCGAAGCGGACCATATGCATGATCTTCTGTTCCGCCTTCACCCGGCTCGACACATCTTCGAAGATCAGCACGGCACCGCCATCGGCCCTTCGGCTTGCGGAGAATTCGAGCGACAGGCTCTCGGGAAAATGAATGAGCGTGCGCGACAGGCTTCCCTCGGCGACCTGGGTGAGTTGGCGCAGGATGAGCTCCGGCTGCGAGGCATCCATGAAGCTGTAGCGTGCGCCATAGCGCAGCACGGCCTCGAGATCGCGGTCCTTTAGCCGCTCCGGCGCACCGATCTTCAGAAGCTCGCAGGCCTTGCGGTTGATGACCTGGACACGGTTTTCGGCATCGACCATGACGAGGCCGTGCGGCATATTGTTGAGGGCCGTATCGAAACGGTCGGCGATAATGGTGATTTCCCGGCGCGCAATGACGTTCTCGTAGAGAAACTCGCGCACGCCGTTCGCCATCGCCCGCGTTGTCAGCCAGAAAGGAATGAGGAAGATCGACAGCACGCCGCGATAGAAATCCATCGCCAGCAGGCTGCAGACGATCATCGGCAGGCAGCAGAAGAACGTCTGGAGATCGACTGCGAAGCGCGACCCGTAGTTGCGGCCGACGACGGAAACCATGGTCGCCATGGTGACGGAAATGCAGGCAAGCTCCGCAAAGGAATCGTGCACGACGAAGATGGCGTAGCCGCTGGCGAAGCCGAGAAGAGCGGTGGTGCAGGCTCCGGTGGCAACGAGAACCCTCTCCCAACGCTCGATCCCGGCGTGCGACAGGGTCTGCTTGTCGACACGATCGAACTGCCGGAAGATGGCCATGCGGACGCCGAAGACCAGAAGGAAGGCGACCGACAGCAAGATGTAGATGGAGTATTGCGTCTTGGCGGCTACGGCGAGGCATGTCGCGACATGCACGATGACGCCAACAAGCAACGTCATGCGATTCCCCGAAAGGGAGCTCACAAACGACAGATACACATCTGTAGGGACCCTGTTCGGGTTATCTGGCTTCATCCACACTTTCCCTGTGCGCGGGAATTCTAGGGCCAACCCTTTAAAAATTGATTTCAATGGAATCAAACATTTGGTCAAATTTTCTAAAACCAGAGCGTGAACCCTACATCCTACGCGAGATAATGCAGCCTACTCGCGAGATTATTGAAATAATTTATCCACGCCTGGGTTGTCCGAATATTCGGCGAACGCGCAGCCTGCGTTCTGCACCTAAGACTATGCTCCAAGGCGAGGCATTTATCCTTCCATTTTCAAAGGCCGTGGTCTACATCGATTGCAAAGAGGGAAAACTGCCGAAACACCGGCAGGATAAGAAGAAGGGGAGGCGAATGTCGGCACTTCTGGCCGCCAGCCGGCTGATTGACTCGGTCAGTCGGATCATGGGCAAACTTTCCGAATATATGGTGCTGTTTTGCTGTCTGATCAGCGCTGGAAACGCTATCGTCCGCTATGCCTTCAACTACAGTTCGAACGGCTGGCTTGAGATCCAGTGGTATCTCTTCGCCTTCGTCGTCATGCTCGGTGCTTCGCATGCACTGCGCAACAACGAGCATGTCCGCGTCGATCTGATCTACGGCGCCGTTTCCGACAAGGCGAAGATCTGGATCGACATCATCGGCCTGATTTTCTTTCTCCTTCCTGCATGTATCTATCTCACCTGGCTGTGCTGGCCCTTTTTCGCGATCTCCTATCAACAGGGCGAAATATCCGGCAATGCCGGCGGGCTGATCCGCTGGCCCGTCAAGCTCATCCTCGTCGCCGGCTTCGCATTGCTTTCCCTTCAGGGTGTGTCCGAACTGATCAAGCGGATAGCAGCACTGACCGGCACCATCCGGATCGACACGACATACGAAAAGCCGCTGCAGTAAGGCGGATGGGGAGGAACGGATTTGTTTGATTTCGGCATCATCCCGCCGGCCATGTTCCTGGGCATGGTCATCTTCATGCTCTACGGTTTTCCGGTCGCTTTCTCGCTCGCCGCCGTCGGGCTGTTCTTCGGCATCATCGGCATCGCCACGGGCCATTTCGGCGAGGTCTTTCTGCAAGCCTTGCCGCTGCGCTTCTTCGGCATTGTTTCCAACGACCTGCTGCTCGCCATCCCCTTCTTCACCTTCATGGGAGCGGTGCTGGAGCGCTGCGGCCTTGCCGAAGACCTGCTCGAAGGCACTGGCAAGCTCTTCGGCGGCATTCCCGGCGGTCTCGCCTATGCCGTCATTCTCGTCGGCGCCGTGCTTGGCGCGATCACCGGCACGGTGGCGGCCTCCGTCATCACCATGGGGGTGATCTCGCTGCCGATCATGCTGCGCTATGGTTACAGCCCGCGCCTTGCCACCGGCGTCATCGCCGCCTCGGGCACGATCACCCAGGTGATCCCGCCCTCGCTGGTGCTCGTCGTTCTTGCCGATCAGCTCGGGCGGTCGGTGGGCGACATGTATCTCGGCGCCATCGGCCCCTCGATCCTGCAGGTGACGATCTTCGTGCTCTTCATCGCGGTGATGTCGATCATCCGGCCGAAATCGATGCCGCCGCTGCCGAAGGAAGTGCGCGGCGATTTCAACCGGGCGCTGCTGGTAAGGGTGCTGATGGGCATGGTGCCCTCGATCGTGCTTATCTTCCTGGTGCTCGGCACGATCTTCATGGGCCTTGCGACGCCGACGGAGGCAGGCGCGCTCGGCGTCGTCGGTGCCATGGCGCTCGCCGCCATGAATCGCCGCCTCACCTGGCCGCTGATCCGTGAGGCGATGACATCGACCACGCATATCACCTCGATGGTGGTGATGATCCTCATAGGCTCCACCTGTTTCAGCCTGGTCTTCCAGGGGATGGACGGCTCGCGCTGGATCGAGCATATGCTCTCGGGTCTCCCCGGCGGCCCGGTCGGCTTCCTGATCTTCGTCAACATCTTCATTTTCGTACTCGCCTTCTTTCTCGATTTCTTCGAGATCGCCTTCATCGTCATCCCGATGCTCGCCCCCGTCGCCTCCAATCTCGGCATCGACCTGATCTGGTTCGGCGTCTTGATCTGCGTCAACATGCAGACGAGCTTCATGCACCCGCCCTTCGGCTTCGCGCTCTTCTACCTGCGCTCGATCGCCAGCAAGGACGTCAAGACCTCGGATATCTATATGGGCGCGCTCCCCTGGGTCGGCATGCAGCTCATTCTGGTGGCGATCGTGATCTTCTGGCCGCAATCGGTCACCTACTGGCTGGACCACGGCCCGAAAGTGGACCCGAACTCGATCAAGATCGAAGTGCCCGGCGGCCAGCTCGGCCTCCCGCCGGTGGGCGGCGGCGGCAACAACGCGCCGCAGATCCCCGGCTTGACCTTGCCGCCACTGAACGGCCTGCCAGGATCGCCGCCGGCGCCCGCCAAATAACCTGGAAAAGAAAACCCCCGGACCGAAATCCGGGGGTTTTGTCATCTGCTGGGATCAAGCGTCGACGGATGACGTCGGAGAAAAGCTTAAAGCTTTCCGGCCCGCTGCTGGATCATCATGAACGTATCGAAGGTATATTCCGAAAGCTGCATCCAGAGATAGGCGTCCCGCTTGAAGGCGGTCTGGTCGTCGTAGATCTTCTTGAAATACTGGTTCGTGCCGGAGATTTCAGTGTAGATGCCGGTCGCCGCCTGGAAGCAGGCTTCCATGATCTCCTGGCTGAACGGGCGCAACGTCGCGCCTTCGGCAACGAGCTGCTTCAGCGCCGTCGGGTTCTTCGTGTCGTATTTCGCGAGCATGTTAGTGTTGGCGAAGGCGCAAGCGTCGGTGAGCGCCGCCTGATAATGCTTCGGCAGGTTGCTCCACTTTTCGAGATTGAAGAAGGCATGCACGGTCGGGCCACCTTCCCACCAACCCGGATAGTAATAGTACTTCGCCACCTTGTGGAAGCCGAGCTTCAGGTCGTCATAGGGACCGACGAATTCGGCCGCGTCGATCGTGCCCTTTTCCAGCGCCGGATAGATATCGCCGCCGGCAATCTGCTGCGGAATGACGCCGACCTTCTCCATGACGCGGCCGGCCAGGCCGGCAATGCGCATCTTCACGCCCTTGAGGTCGTCGAGCGTATTGATTTCCTTGCGGAACCAGCCGCCCATCTGCGCGCCGGTATTGCCGGCCGGCAGCGCATACATGCCCTGTGTGGCATAGAATTCATTCATCAGCTTGTTGCCGTTGCCCTCGAAAAACCAGGCATTGGTCAGGCGGCTGTTCAAGCCGAACGGAATGGCAGTTCCGATGGCGTAGGTCGGGTCCTTGCCGACGAAATAATAGGAGGTGGTGTGCGCTGCCTCGACCGTGCCGGCGGCTACGGCATCGACGGCCTGCAGGCCGGGGACGATTTCGCCGGCGGCGAAAGGCTGGATCGTGAAATTGCCATCCGTTGCGGCGGCGACATGCTTGGCGATATCCTCAGCGCCACCATAGATCGTGTCCAGGCTCTTCGGAAAGGACGACGTCATGCGCCATGCGATCTTCGGATTCTCCTGCGCGATCGCAGGCGCTGCCAATGCCGTTGCAGCAACCGCTCCGGCGCCGGCAGTCCCCGCCTTCTTGAAAAACGAACGACGATCCATCAAAAACCTCCCGTATAGATGGCACTGCGCGGCCAATCTTCACCCCTACCCGCAGCGAGGGCAGAGCTAAGCATGGCGAAGGCCGCGATTCAAGCTTTAGTCTATTAGCCTTTGGCATCAAGACGACAATAAGACAATATCAGCGTATCTATCAAAATCAGCAGCTTAGCGGCAAATTAGGGCCGCTGCCGAGCCGTCTATGCCGCAATTTGGCCATCGGACACAGCCAAGCGTTGACTTGGCGGCAGTTCTGGCGCCAAAACGACACAGAAAGATTTAACCGGTGCAAACATGACGAAACCGATCGTTGCCATTCCTGCCGATATCCGCAGTTTCGACGGCGCGACCTGGCACGCCGTGCAGCATCAATATTTGCGTGCCGCGCTGAATGCGGCCGGCGTCATGGCCTTCATTATCCCCGCCTTCGAGCAAGGCTACGATGCGGACGCGATCCTCGATCGCGTCGACGGCCTCCTGGTTTCCGGCTCGGCCAGCAATGTGCATCCCTCGCTCTACGGCGCCGACGCAACTGAAAGGGACGGCCCCTTCGACTCCGCCCGAGACGCCACCAGCCTGCCCCTCATCCGCCGCGCCATCGACCGCGCCATCCCGATGCTCGCCATTTGCCGCGGTATTCAGGAGCTGAACGTCGCTCTCGGCGGCTCGCTCGCAACCGAGATCCAGGAGCAGCCGGGCATCTGGGACCACCGTCGCCCTGAAGGCGTCGACCGCGACGGCATGTATGCCATCCGCCAGACCGTCCACGTCAAGGAAGGCTCCTGCATCGCAGGCATTCTCGGCGCGGGCGAAATCCGCGTGAATTCCCTGCATCGCCAGGCGATCGCCAGAACCGCACCGCGCCTGCAGGTGGAAGCCATCGCCGAAGACGGCACGGTAGAGGCGGTCTCCGTCATCGACGCCAAGGCCTTTGCCGTCGGAGTGCAATGGCATCCGGAATATTGGGCCGAAACCGATAAGCCTTCGAACAAGCTGTTTGCCGCTTTCGGCGACGCCGTGCGCAGTCACGCCGCTGGAAAACTGCAGATAGTCCCGGCACAGGCGATCGCCTGACGGCACGCGTCGGCAGGCCGGCAGGCCCTGTTATCAGTGGTGATCGTCGTCCTCGTCGTCATGCTCGTGCTTGAGCCATGCGCAGAGTTCGGCCGGCAGCAGTTTCTGATAGGCGTCGTCGCTGCCGACAAATTCCCCAAGATCCTTGACCCTGACGAAGCCGACATTTGGAAATTGCTCGGCCGCTTCGCGCAGGAAGTCGAAACGTTCATCGCCGATGCCGACCATAACGTAGTAGATTTGGGATTCGGCATGTTCAGCCTTCTCCAGCAACTCCCAAGCTGCATCCCGGTCAGCATTCTCGCCGTCCGTGAGGAAATAGTTGATCGCGGGAACGCCGGAACGCGTCTCCTCGCCGAACCGGTCACGCCGCATGCCGAAGATCATGCCGAGCAGGCCGCCGGCGTTCTGTTCCTCCATCAAACCATATGCCATCAGGTTCGAGCGGATGACCGGACCGTAGTCGGTGCCGCCCCAGAGCACGCCGTCAAGAGCCGGGTTAGTGATGATTTCGCGCTCGACATAATCTTCATAGTTTTTCGCTGTCGCCGGGATGATCGAGGCCATTGCGTTTCCGTTGGAAAAGACCCAGGTGTCGATGCGCCCGTCATCGTCGAAATAAAGAGCGACAGGAAGAATACGCTCGATCGCCGCCTGGACCGCTCCGGATTTAAAAAGGCCGTTCATCGAGCCCGAGACATCGATATTGATACCAACCTGCGCAGGAATGCGCTCGTGAATGCCCTGTTTCTGAAGGACGAAGCCGACGCGGCGAACTTCTTCCTCGGGCTTGTGCAGCTTGAATGTCGTCAAAGTCATCCCTCCGGTCTGAGTTTTGCAAGAATGCGTGTGTGAATGTCGCGAAGCAGTGATCTGGCGCTTACCTGAGCTGGCGGTTGTGGGGTTCGGGCCGCTGTCAGCGCCGCCGAGTAGGCCGCATGCCAGGCCGGCAGCTCCTCATTCAGCAGGCCTTCCGCGGCGTGTCCCAATGCGTCGACGTGCCGTGCCATCCCGGCAACGGTGCGCATGCTCATTTCGATCGTCGCCTTCGTGGCCGAGAGGCTGGCGACCCTCGTCTCGATCGCATCGGCTTGCGAGGCGTAATGCGCCTGCCGCTCGCGATCGGCAAGCTGGACGCCGCCGGCATAATCGACCAGGAAACGCCCCGCCAGGATATGGGCACAAAGATCACGATCGAGCGCCGCGTAGGCTTTGCCGACCGCACGAAGCCGCTTGGCGACCGCGACGATGTCAGGCGCAAGCGCATCGAGTTCTCTCGCCGAGGCCTGTATCCCGGGATAGAGCTGAAAAAAGAGAGTGTCGGGATCGCGCGGCGCCGCCAGCGCCTTGATCGCGTTCAGGACGCCGCCGCGCACGGCAAATACACGGTCCGGATCAAGATCGCCAAGGCGCTGGAGCAACTCGGCGCCAAGCTGTCTCCCCCTCGCCAACGTCTCGCTATCGGCAAGGGCGAGTTCTCTTTCGGCAAGCTTGCCATGCTCGGTCTGCAGGCGCGCGCCGAAGCGCACGACATCGTCGAAATAATGGTCGTCGAGATTGGTCCCATCGATGATGCGCAGCGCCGCCGTCGCAACCGGCATATCGGCACCGGCGTCGATCCTCAGGAGCGCCTCCGCGCTGCAGGGAATCCGCTGGCGAATTTCTCCCGCAGCAAGAACCCGCGGCTTGTCACCCTTGGGTGTCGGCGGGCGTGGCGAACCGAACAGGACTTTCGGCTCGATGGACTGTCGGGGGTGATCGGCAACATCAGGCGAGGCGCTTTCCGGAAAAAGCACCTTCGGCGACTGGCCCGGTTGCCTTTCCGGCGGTCCGTCTGCCTTGCCGTTCATCAAATGAACTTTCTGTTCAGCCGAAATAGGCGTTGATGACGTCGCCGAGTCCGGCGTTCGAACCCGCGCCGACGGCGTGGAATCTCCAGGATCCGTCCGGCTGCTTCAGGAAGGACGCCACCTGTATCGTCGTCTTGCCGGCAAACTCGGCCGTCAGCTGATAACGGCAAAGCTCGTCGTCCATCGCATCGCAGACCTCGATATAGGCGTTCTTGACCTTGCCGAAGTCCTGTTTCTTGCGCTCCGCGTCATGGATTGTCGCCCAGACTGCCAGCTCCGAAATCTCCTTCGGCAGCTTTGCCAGCACGATCTTGAACTCCTCGCGGAACCCTTCGTCATGATGACCGCCGCCGTGATGGTCATCATCATCGTCCTCGTCAGGTTCCGACTTTTTGATCAGGCCGCCGCGCCCGGTGCGGTCGTCGCGTTCGTGCCACATCGAGCCGTCGTCGGTCTGAAAGGAACCGTCGGCATTCTTGGTGAGCGACCCTTCCGGATTGCCGGAGCTGCGCACGAAAGCATAGCAGAGTGCATGCGAACCTTCATTGTAGAGCCGCGCCCGGTTCGCATCGCCGCCGGGGTGGACAAGCGCAAAACAATGCACATCAAGGTCGAAGGCCGGCCCCGAACCCTCGGGCGGATCCCAGACAAGTCCTGAATGGACGAGCTGGATCTCCTTCTGGATCTGGAATGATTGACCCTTGTTGAGCTTGAACGTTGCCATGCGCTGTCTTTCTCCTGCAATCTTCAGATCGGGCGATCGGTCACGATTTGCCGTGCTTGTTCGAGTTTGGCGCGGGCGGCGGCATAACGCTCTTTGTTCCGTTCGCCTTCGGCAACCACCTTGTCGGCGATAGCTCGTAGCCGCTGGGCGGTGCCGAGCACCAGTTCGGCATCGGCAAGCCGGGTCTCGCCGGAGGCCTTGACCGAATTGACCGAGACATCCTCAAGCACCTGCAATCCATATTGCTGGAGCGATGCGCGCAGTTCGCGCCGCATGGCGTTCATCTGATGGATCGACTGCATCTGGAAAAGCGCATGCAGCCGGATCAGGATCGATTTGATGTCGTTGAACTCGGCATTCGCCGACGTGACCGTATCCGCAAGGGTCGCGAGCGCGGCACCTCGGGCAATTCCGATTGAATCGAGATCGGCCGGCGCCTTGGCATAGGCGGTTTCGAGAACCAGCACCCGGTTCTGGAAGATGTCGAGTTTCTGCGAGAAGTCGCGGGCTTCCTGTACCTTGAGCGGATCGCCGGAGGCCGCCTCCTTCGTCAGCCGATCGAGCTCGCGGCCGGCATCGGCAAGGATGCGTCGGCCGGCCTCGACGAAAACGCCGAGAGACACGATCGTATCGCGATATCCCTGCGCCAGTGTGCTCATACGCGATACTTCGAGAATGAGCTTGCCGCTCTCCTCCTCGATCTGAGCCTCCATTGGCTTGACCAGATCGCCGAGAGACTTGGCCTTGCTCTGCAGCATGCCGCGAACCTCGTCCGTTACCGTCTTGAGTCGCCTGGCCGGGTCGCCAAGGCCGACGGCCATCAGCAGGCGCTCGAAGAAGCTCCCCTTCAGCTTCTCGCGAATGCTCGCTTCGAGCCCTTTGAGATCGGCATCATTAATGCCGTCCCGGATCGTCCGGAACAATTCGAACAGCACCGGCGACTGCGCATTGGTGATTTGCGAGAGGATGGCGTCGAGCTTGGCGCCGAAGCCGCCGATGGCTTCCTGGCCGAAGGTGATGAGACCATGCGGCTCCACCGTTGCCAGCCTGTACCGCTCCGCCAGATCGGTGGCCTCACCGACTTTCTCCGGGGGAAGAATGACCGTCACGACGGCGGGAAGGCTGCCGGTCGAAAGCGCCGGAATCAGACCCCGGCCGGTCTCGAGGGTCGTCGTATTCGATGCGCTCGGCTCGGACATGCCGCCAGTCCCCCTTTTGGCTGCCCCATGGATACGGCATCAGCCGCACGGAAGGGTTGCGAACCCGGTTGTAAAAAATCGACGCGAATGTAACCGAAGGTATCGCGCCCGGCAACATATCGCCCAAGAATAACAGTCGATTGACGGAGCCGCCTGGATATCGAAGATCTGAGCTGCCTCTGATGAATCAACTTCTGTGCGATGCGCCTAAGCTTTTTGCGGCGTCTCCGGCACCGGCGTCAGCGCCGCCCCGCTCTCGAACCAGGATATGAGATTGTCTGCGACGAGATCGGCCATGGCATTGCGCGTCGGCACGGATGCGGAAGCCACATGCGGCAGCAGCACGGCATTCTCGGGCGCAAGCAAGCCGGCCGGAACGGTCGGCTCTTCGTAGAAAACGTCAAGGCCGGCCGCTCCAAGGGCGCCCGATGCAAGGGCAGCGCTCAACGCCTCCTCGTCCACGGTCCAGCCACGGCCGACATTGACGAGAATGCCGTCCGGGCCGAGAGCGGCGAGGATATCGGCATTGATCGTCTTGTGCGTCTGCGGCGTCTTCGGAACGATGGCGATCAGCGTATCCACCGCTTCCGCCAGCTCTTTCAGCGTCGGGTGATAATCGTAGGGCGCATCGGCATTGCGCGAGCGCGTGTGATAGCTGATCTTCACCTTGAAAGGCTCCAGCCGCTTGGCGATTTCGAGCCCGATGCGGCCGAGGCCGTAGAGCCCGATATGGCGGCCCTTGAGCGAGTAGCGCGACAGCGGATAGGCAGCACCCGGCTTCCAGTTGCCCGCGCGCAGCCAGGCTTCGGCCCGCGGCAATTCGCGGATCGTGTTCAAGAGTAGGCCGATCGCGGTATCGGCGACCTCGTCGTTCAGAACATCGGGCGTATTGGTGACAACGATGCCCTTTTCGGCGGCACGCTTCACATCCATGCCGTCGTAGCCGACGCCGAAACTGGCGATCACCTCGGCATTAGGCAACTGGTCCATCCAGGCGCCGGAGAAGGTGCCGGAGACGGCGACGCCGCGAATGCGGCCGGCGGTTTCGCCGTCCAACGCAAGCCTTTCCTCGCGCGCGACGGCGATGATCTCAAAACGATCCTTCAGCCTTTCGAGAACACGGTCGTGTATCTTCCCAGGAACGAGAATGGCGATGCGGGACATGGCTTTTCCTCTTGGGTGGCGGTCTGGTTCAGGCGCGCGGCCGATGGGGACTGGTGGACTGGCGAATGCGCATTTCCGGCTTGATGAGATGCATTCCGTCTGGCTCGTGGCTGCCGGCGAGGCGGTCGAGGAGCGCCCGGGCGGCGAGGCGCCCGACCTCGGTCTGGCCGTTCCACACCGTCGTCAACGCCGGCGTGGCGATCGAAGCTTCCTCGAGATCGTCATAACCGGTGACGGAAATATCGCGCCCCGGCACCAGGCCGGCGCGCGCGATGCCGTTCATCAGGCCGATCGCAACGAGATCGTTCCAGCAGACAGCCGCCGTCGGCTTCTGCGGCAGCGAGAGGAAATGCACCGCCGCCTCGAAACCGCCCTGCTTCGAGCGCGGGCCAGGAATGCGCAAGTTCGGATCGACCTCGATACCGGCCTTGCGCAGCGCGTTGACATAACCCTGGTAGCGGTCGCGGCCGGTGGACGTCTGATCCGTGCCGCCGATCATGGCGATCGAGCGGTGGCCGAGGCCGATCAGGTGGTTGGTGGCGAGCGAAATGCCGTAGCTGTCGTCGCCGCGATAGGTCGGCAGGTCCTGCCCTTCCATCGAACGGGCGACGAGGATGGCCGGCATGCCGTTTTCTTCCGCCAGCTGCACGTCCTCAGGCGGCGTGCCGATCGCCGGCGACATGATGACACCATCGCCGCCAAGCTGCAGCAGCGTCTCGATGAAGGTGCGCTGCTTTTCGACATTGTCGTAATGGTTGGAAAGGATGAAGGTGTGACGGCTGCGATCGAGTTCGCTTTCGATCGCCTTCAGGATCTCCCCGTAGAAGGGGTTCATGATGTCGTGCACGACGACGCCGATGATGCCGGAACGGGAGGTGCGAAGGCTGGCGGCGCGGCGATTGTAGATATAGCCGAGTGCGCGCGCCTGTTCCTTGATCTTCTCCCGCGTATTGCCGGCGACGAGCGGACTGTCGCGTAAGGCAAGCGATACGGTCGCCGTTGAAATGCCGAGCGTTTCGGCGATCGTCGAAAGCTTGATCTTCTGGACCACGTGTCCTCCTCCAGGCAGCACGCAAGACAGCAAGGCCCCACCGGCAAACCGGCGCGGCCCCTTAAAATGTTTAATTAAAAGATTTAACCGCCGGAAGCAATTTGTCTCTCGAGGGAAATTTCACTCTTCGTCCGGTTCTTCGATATGAAGGGCTTCGGCCTGCAGATTGCCGTCGATGGCCTTCAGCAGGCGGACGAGGTTGCGGATTTCCTTTTCGGAGAATTCCAGCGTCGCCAGCCTGTCGCAGGCCGAAGCCGCCATTTCGATCGCCTGCACGCTGCCGCGGCCGAGTTCGGTGAGATAGACCTTGGTGAGACGCGCGTCCTCGGCATCGGGCTTGCGCTCGAGGAAGCCCTGCGCCTCCATGCGGCCGATCGTGCGCGTCATCGTCGGCGCCTTGACGCCGAGCTTCTGGGCAAGGCCGCCGGCCGTCATGCCGTCGCTCTCTGCAAGCGAGAGAATGACGCCGTCCTGGCCGGCATAGAGCCCGCTTTCGAGCAGGTTGCGCGAGAGCACCGTGCGCATGGAACGAGCCGCCTGGGTCAGCGCCGGAGAAAGATCGACGAGCGTATACTCGGTCTGGTCCTTCTTTTTGGACTTGTTCTTTTTGCCGTCCTTATGCTTCTTGCCCATAGCCATCCCTTTGATCTTTAAGCCCCAGCGCCACTGCGATATGACATTGCCCAGGATCTCGTCATAAACAAGAGGCAACCACCGGATGATGACGCCTTCGCTCCGCTTCGAAGATAGCGATCCCGCTTTTGCCCATGACGAACGCCGCCCGATCGCCGTGCTGCCGCTCGGCGCCCATGAGCAGCACGGCCCTCACCTGCCCTTCGAAACCGACACCCTGATCGCCGAAGGCATCGTCGGGCGCTTGAAGATGGCACTGCGCGCCGGCCTGCCGGTCACCTTCCTGCCCGCCGAATCGGTCGGCTATTCCATAGAGCACATGGATGTTGAAGGAACGAAGACGCTCGCCTTCGACGAAGCGGTCAACCGCTGGCTCGGCATTGCCGAAGGGTTGGCGACGCAGGGAATCCGCAAATTCGTGATGCTGAATGCCCATGGCGGCAATTCGCCTCTCATGACTATCGTCGCGACCGAGGCAAGGGTCCGCTTTGCCATGCTGGCAGTGGCGACGAGCTGGACCCGTTTCGGCCTTCCCGATGGCGTGGTGGCGCCGGAGGAAAAGGCGATCGGCATCCATGGCGGGGATATCGAGACCTCGGTGATGCTGGCGCTGCATCCCGACAGGGTCGACATGACGAAAGCGCAGGATTTTCCCTCGCGGCAGACGGAGTTCGCCGCTCGCTTCACACATCTGCGCGCCTACGGGCCGCATGCCTTCGGCTGGAAGATGTCGGATCTCGGTGCGCAGGGGGTGGCAGGCAATGCCGCGGCGGCGACGGCTGAAAAGGGTGAGGCGCTGATTGCGCATGCGGTGAAAGGGTTGCTGGAACTGCTGGAAGATGTCGACGCCTTCGACGTTACGCAGCTTCGCTGATACGGCCATGGGCGCCGACCAGGCGACGTGATCTTATAACATATAAAACCCTTTGAACTGCCGTGCCCATGCCATTATATGAGACCAACCGCTGAAGCAGCCGATCCAAGCGGGTCGGCCGCACGCCTAATCCTAGAGGTTCTCATGACCGACGCGATCTCCACCCAGAAGCCTATTCCCGTCACCGTGCTCACCGGCTATCTCGGCGCCGGCAAGACGACGCTGCTCAACCGCATCCTCTCCGAAAACCACGGCAAGAAATATGCGGTCATCGTCAACGAGTTCGGCGAAATTGGCATCGATAACGACCTGATCGTCGAGTCCGACGAGGAAATCTACGAAATGAACAACGGCTGCGTCTGTTGCACGGTGCGCGGCGACCTGATCCGTGTCGTCGAAGGCCTGATGCGCCGCCCCGGCCGGTTCGACGGCATCATCGTCGAAACGACGGGCCTTGCCGATCCCGTCCCGGTCGCCCAGACCTTCTTCATGGACGACGACGTGCGCGCCAAGACCGAGCTCGACGCCGTCATCGCCCTCGTCGACGCCAAGCACCTGCCGCTGCGCCTGAAGGACAGCCGCGAGGCCGAAGACCAGATCGCTTTCGCCGACGTCGTGGTCATCAACAAGAGCGATCTCGTCACCCCGGAAGAACTTGATGTCATCGAAGACATCGTCCGCGCCATCAATCCGGCCGCTCGCGTCTACAAGACCAGCCGCTCCGGCGTCGACCTTGCCCGTGTGCTCGATCAGGGCGCCTTCAACCTGGAGCGCGCGCTCGAAAACGATCCGCATTTCCTGGAACACGGCCATGACGACCACGTCTGCGGCCCGGATTGCGATCACGACCATCATCATGATCACGATCATCATCACCACGGCGCGATGTCGGCGATCCACGATGTGACGGTGCAATCGGTATCGCTGCGCGGCGGCGAAATGAACGCCGAGCGTTTCTTCCCCTGGGTCCAGAAGATCACCCAGGTGCAGGGACCCAACATTCTTCGCCTCAAGGGCATCGTCGCCTTCAAGGACGATCCTGAGCGCTATGTCGTCCAGGGCGTGCACATGATCATCGAGGGTGACCACCAGCGTCCGTGGAAGGACGGCGAGAAGCATGAAAGCCGTCTCGTCTTCATCGGCCGTGATCTCGACCGTGAAAAGCTAGAAGCCTCCTTCAAGGCCTGCGAGGCAGCCGCCTGATGCCGACAGTTGCACCGCTTGATCTCGACGGCCACGTTCTGGCCGTCGAATTTTTAGGTGATGTTCCCTTCTTCGCGAACGCGGCCGGCACGTTTCACCGGCTGGACGGCGGCGAGAGGGTTTCAGAAGCCCATCAGGGCATGCTCACCGCAATCCGCGATCCCTATAGCGAGAGCCTGATCTCAGGTGGCGAGGACGGCAAGGTCCTGCGCATCGCGGCCGACGGGAGCGTCAGCGAGCTTGCCGTCGCCCCACGCAAGTGGATTTCACAGGTCGCGGCCGGCCCGCAGGGCGCCATTGCCTACTCCTACGGCAAGAGTTCGCTCGTGCGCCTCGCCGACGGCACGACCAAGGAATTTCCCGAGGAGCGCACGGTCGAAGGTATTGCCTTCGCACCGAAGGGGCTGCGCATTGCGGCCGCACGTTATAACGGGGTGTCGCTGCACTGGGTCGGCATGAGCGCCAAACCGGTCGATCTCGAATGGAAGGGCGCGCATACCGGCGTCACCTTCTCGCCTGACGGCAATTTCCTCGTCACCTCGATGCAGGAAAACGCCCTGCATGGCTGGAAGCTCGACAGCAAGCCGGGCGCAGAAGCCCGCCACATGCGCATGACCGGCTATCCCGCCAAGGTGAAGTCCCTCTCCTGGTCCGTCAAGGGAAAATGGCTCGCCTCCTCGGGTGCGCCTGCGGCAATCGTCTGGCCTTTTCAGGGCAAGGACGGGCCGATGGGCAAGGCGCCGCTGGAACTCGGCACCCGCGCCAACATCATGGCGACCTCGGTGAGATTCCATCCGCTGGAGGATATCCTCGCCATCGGCTTCGTCGACGGCATGATCCTGGCCGTGCGCATTACCGACAGCAAGGAGGCGCTGCTACGCCGGCCCGGCAAGGGTGCAATCACGGCGATGAGTTGGAGTGGGAACGGCAAACTGCTCGCCTTCGCCTCCGAAGCCGGCGATTGCGGCGTCATCGACATCTCGGCTTGAGGCCGCGTTGCCTGAAATGGACGATGTCCTGACGGAACCCGAAATCGTCATCCTTGGCGTCGACCACATGCAGGCGGCGGCAGGGATCAGGCGGATAGCGCTCTGGCAGCGTCTGCCTTGGCTGCCCGTTCTGCACACGCCTGAGGAAGAAGAGCAATATTGGCGCATGCATCTCCTGCCGAACTGCACGATCCTCGGCGCCGCCGTGGGAAGCAAGCTCGTCGGCGTCATCGCCTATGGCGATGATTGGATAGAGCAACTTTACGTTCTCCCGGATTTCCAGGGTATCGGCATCGGCTCCCTGCTTCTCGACTGCGCCAAGGAGGAAATGAACGAGATCCGGCTCTGGACATTCCAGCGCAATGCCGGTGCGCACGCCTTTTACGAGCGGCATGGGTTTACCGCCGGGGAGGAGACAGATGGCCTCGACAACGAGGAAAAAGAGCCTGACGTGCTCTATCACTGGCGCCGGCTTCCGGAGCTGACACTCGGTCTGCAACCGACCGGCGGTTAGAATATGGGATCGCGCGCCCAAGGCATAGGCTATTGGGGCTTGCCAAATTCCTTGCACGGGCGAAACATGAACTCAGCGCAGGAAGCGTCTTGCGCCGCGGCTGACAGAGGAAACGGGAAATGCCGAAATCGACCGGCCTCGGCTCGGCCGAGCAACCGCCGCAGCCCTCGGGCGACACGTCCGTCTGGGCGGTGATCCGCTCTGAGGCGGCCGCGCTTGCCGCGCGCGAGCCGATTTTGCGGCGGCTGCTTGCCATGGAGGTCATGGACACCGCTGGCAATAATGAACTGGTCGCCCGCGTGCTGGCCGCGCGGCTCTGCGCAGCGCAGGTGGAAACGGACGATCTGTTCGACCTCATCCTGTCCACGCTTGATGACGATATCATGCGCAAGGTCGAGGCCGACCTCCTCGCGGTGCGCGAACGCGATCCGGCCTGCACGACATTCCTGCACGCGCTCCTCAATCTCAAGGGCTTTCATGCGCTGCAGACCCACCGCGTCGCCCATGCGCTCTGGAGCGACGGCCGGCGAGAGATCGCAAGCTGGCTCTCCAACCTTGCTTCGCTGGTCTTCGGGCCGGATATCCATCCTGCGGCGAAGATCGGCGCGTCCATCATGCTGGACCATGGCTCGGGCATCGTCATCGGTGAAACGGCTGTCATCGAGGACGAAGTGTCGATTCTGCAAAACGTCACGCTCGGCGGCACCGGCAAGGAAACGGGAGACCGTCATCCGAAGATCCGTCATGGCGTGATGATCGGCGCGGGCGCCAAGATCTTGGGCAACATCGAAATCGGCGCTTTCAGCAAAATCGCCGCCGGTAGCGTCGTACTGAAAGCGGTTCCCCCGCATTGCACGGTCGCCGGCGTGCCGGCAGCCGTCGTACGCATCCATCGCGCCGACGAAATCCCCGCCGAGACGATGGATCAGAACATCTAGTATCGTTCCGGGATAGAGTTCGCGAAAGGTCTGGCTGCGGCATCTTCGCGTGCCGGCGGCACTTTTCGGCGATGTATCCGGGGCGAACCCGCCGCTCTCAAAAGACAATCCGCGCCGCAACCACGGCAGGCCCGCCTGCCTCCATGGTCAAGCGGCGCGGATATTGCCAGCCGGAGAGAGGTTCCCAACCCCGGCCGGCCGATCGGCTGGGCCTTGCGGCGCCGCGCGCCTGTTCAGACACGCGAAGGACGCCATAACAGCTTCACCCCCGCATCGCGTCTTCCGAAAATCGATCCGATTTTCAGGCCCTGATGCGTCAGGCTGCGCGGCGAACCGGCGCGCTAGCCAGCATGCGCCCCGACGGGACGATCATCCCGGCCGCGCCGTCAAGCCAGCCTTCCGTGAGCTCGAGCGCCAGAAAGCGCGAGCGTTCGAACGGACCCGGCATGACAAGATGGCGAGCCTTTTCGGCAAAGAAGCCGAAGCGCTCGTAATAGGCTGCATCGCCAACGAGCAGGACGGCGCCGTGCCCGCGATTCTTCGCTTCGAGGAGCGCCGCGCGCATCAGCGCCGAGCCGATGCCCTTGCCGCCGTGGTGAGGGGAAACCGCAAGCGGCCCGAGCAGCAGCGCATTGATCGCCGTGCCTTCATCGTTGACACCGGCCTCGATGTTCCAGAGCCGTACCGAGCCGATGACATGGCCATCGCGGTCGCGTGCGACGAGCGCAAGGCCCTCGGCCGGAACGCGGTTGCGGCGGATCTTCTCGGAAGACTTCTTGCGGCGATCCGGTCCCATGACGCGGTTGAGCAGGTTCTCGCGAGCAACGACATCAGAGGGATTTTCGGCCTCGATGGTGAAGGTGGTGGGCGCAAAGAATGCGCGGACAGAATCAAGAACAGCGGCCATCTTGGCCTCCCGTACCCAATACCGTTATCAGCGGCGATGAAGGAAATTGTGAAATTGCCGCCCCGGCTGGTTACGGGGCCGGCGGAAACGACCTTAGATGACGTAGGCCTTCAGCGGTTCGAAACCGTTGAAAGCGACCGCCGAATAGGTCGTCGTGTAGGCGCCGGTGCCTTCGATCAGGACCTCGTCGCCGATCGAAAGGGAGATCGGCAGCGGATAGAGGTTCTTCTCGTAGAGCACGTCGGCCGAATCGCAGGTCGGGCCGGCGATGACGCAGGGCTCCATCTCGTCGCCGTCGCGATCCGTGCGAATCGGGTAGCGGATGGCTTCGTCCATCGTTTCGGCGAGACCGCCGAACTTGCCGATGTCGAGGAAGACCCAGCGCGCATCGTCATTGTCCGACTTCTTGGAGATCAGGACGACTTCAGCCTTGATAACGCCTGCGTTGCCGACCATGCCGCGACCCGGCTCGATGATCGTCTGCGGGATCTGGTTGCCGAAATGCTTGCGCAGCGCCTGGTAGATTGACTTGCCGTAAGCCTCGGCGGACGGAACGTCGCGCAGGTACTTGGTCGGGAAGCCGCCGCCCATGTTGACCATCTGCAGGTAGATGCCCTGCTTGGCAAGCTGGACGAAGACGCGCTTGGCATCGGCAAGAGCCGAATCCCAGGCATCGACTTTGGTCATCTGCGAGCCGACATGGAACGAGACGCCGTAGGACTGCAGGCCGAGCTGATGAGCGTAGACGAGAACGTCGACGGCCATCTGCGGAACGCAGCCGAACTTGCGCGACAGCGGCCATTCGGCGCCTTCGCCATCCGTCAGGACACGGCAGAAGACACGGGCGCCGGGAGCGGCGCGCGAGATCTTCTCGACTTCCTCGTGGCTGTCGACCGCAAAGAGGCTGACGCCGAGCGCATGAGCGCGGGCAACGTCGCGTTCCTTCTTGATCGTGTTGCCGAAGGAGATGCGGGCGGCGGTCGCACCGGCTTCGAGCGCCATTTCGATTTCGGCAACGGATGCGCAATCGAAATTGGAGCCGAGGTTTGCGAGCAGCTTCAGCACTTCCGGAGCCGGGTTTGCCTTGACGGCGTAGTAGATGGCGCTGTCCGGCATGGCGTGACGGAAGGCGTGGAAATTGTCGCGAACGACGTCGAGGTCAACCACGAGGCAGGGACCGTCGGGACGTCGGGTTGCGAGAAAGTCGCGGATGCGCTGGGTGGTCATATCGATTCCCTCTTCCAATTCCAGAGCTCCGGCATCAACCGGAGGACAAAGGGCATACGAGAACTCGCATTGGAACCAGCCGGTGGAGACCCCGGAACCATAGCAAGCGCTCGATGCGCGGATAGTGAACCAACGCCGCGGACGCGGTGTAAGTTCGGCTTTGTCTGCCATGGATTGGAGGGAGAATCCCAACCGCACTTCCGGCAATGATGGTGTGCCTCTTCAGTAACCCCCGCTGATGGAAAGCAGGGAGAGAACAAAAAGGCCCGCACCGTCGTTGCTTCAGGCGTCCTCGCATTTTCCGGTTGGCCGGAATAGCGACTGGAGGGGTTAATTCCAGGTACCTTACCGATTTCCTCACCAATTCGAGGGTTCGGCGGACACCCATGGGCACGTGCGACTTTGGGCTGAGTGGGAAATAAGAATATTCGCCTTCATAATCAAGCGTTTTTTTGATCTGGCCGTCAAAAAAATAATTGAACAAATCGGCACGATTTGTTCAATATTCCAAAACAGCTTCGGGGGTTTGCATGGATACCTTGACCCGCATACGTGCCTTCATCGATGTCGTCGAGGCCGAAGGCTTTTCCGCCGCCGCACGGCGTACCGGCCGCTCCAAGGCGCTGCTCTCCAAATATGTGCGCGAACTGGAGGATGAGCTCGGCGCACTGCTGCTCAACCGCACCACCCGGCAGTTCTCCATGACCGAAGCCGGCCACACCTATTACCGCACCGCCTCCGATATTCTCAAGGAGATCGACAACCTTGCCGATCTCGTGCGCGAAAACAATGCGCAGTTGAAGGGGCGCCTGCGCATCTCGGTGCCGCGCACCTTCGTCGATGCCGATGTCGGTCAGTCGTTGATCGATTTCGCCAGGGAAAACCCGGACCTGTCGCTTGAAATCGCTGCCGACGATCGTTTCGTCGATCTGATCGAGGAAGGTTTCGACGTGGCAATCCGCATCACCAAGCTCGAGGATTCCGGCATGATCGCGCGCAAGATCTCCGATTTCCGCGTCCATCTCTGCGCCACACCCGATTTTCTCGAACGCTATCCTGATCTCGAACATCCGGCGGATCTTTCCAACGTCCCCTTCATTGTCGATACCAATGCGCGGACCCAGGCGAGCATCCGCTTCTACAACCCTGACAACACCACCTTTGCCGTCGCCATATCAGGGCCGATCGAGGTCAACAGCCCGCATGCGACATTACGCGCAGCGCTCGCCGGCATCGGCATCGCCCTCGTTCCGGATTTCATCGCACGCAAGCCGATCGAGACCGGCGAATTGGTGACGCTCTTCAATGATTACATCCCGACCGACCGCGGCATCTATGCCGTCTACCCGCACCGGCGCTATCTGCCGGCTAAGGTGAGGATCTTCGTCGATTATCTGCACAACTGGTTTAAGAAGCACCCTTAGCGTTGCCTGCGCCGCGCTGCGACATCCCGTCCCGCGCCAGCCGCCCCTCACATGATTCCGGCGCGGAATCCGGTCCCAATTCCGTCCCAATTTCTGGCAAGAAGTCAGGGTCACCGAACAGGGCAGCGGGATAGATGAGATATTCGACGATACTGATGGCCGCGCTTCTTTCGCTGGCGCCGGCCGCCGCCTTTGCCCATCCGCACATCTTCGTGGAGGCACGCCTCGAAGTCGTCGCCGGCAAAGATGGCAGCGTCGAGGAATTGCGCAACGTCTGGCGCTTCGACGAGGTCTTCTCCTCCTCCGTCGTCATGGATTTCGACAAGAACACCGACCTGAAGCTGGAGCCGGACGAGCTCGCGGAAGTCGGAAAAACGGTGAAGCAATCGCTTGCCGACTACGACTACTATATGAACCTGACGATCAACGGGAAGAACATCACCGTCCAGAAGCCCGACACCATCCATGTCGACTATAAGGACGGCCAGCTGCTGATGTTCTTCGCGGTGAAGCCGGCGGAAAAGATGCCGCTCAAGGGCAAACTCACCTTCGGCATCTACGATCCGACCCTCTATACCTCGATCGATTTTCCCACAGACAACGAACTGGCAATCGTCGGCGATGGCTTCAAGACCTGCAAGCACCAGGTAGTAAGGCCGGATGCCGATGAGGTCATCTCGCAAAACAAGCAATCGCTGACGGACGCTTTCTTCAACGATCCCACAGGCACCAACATGTCCAAGCTCTTCGCCACCCGGCTGGAGGTCACATGCTGACGAAACGCCTGCCGCTCGTCCTTCTATCCGCCGGCGTTCTTGCGCTTTTCGCCACGGCAAGCCTCGCCCATGCGCAATCGCCGCTCGGCATCGGCACGGCGGAGCCGAGCTTCCAGCCGACCGGAGGGCCGCTCGCGCCGCTTCTGCTTTATGTGAACTATGAACAGCAGGCGTTTTATCGGGCGCTGACCGGCGCCTTGAAGGCGATGCGCGAAGACCCCTGGCAACTGACTTCGCTGATCGGCCTCTCCTTCGCCTACGGCGTCTTCCATGCAGCAGGCCCCGGCCACGGCAAGGCGGTCATCTCTTCCTATATGATCGCCAACGAGGTGGAGCTGAAGCGCGGCGTAGTGATCTCCTTCATCTCGGCCTTCGTCCAGGGTGTGGTCGCGGTGGCGCTCGTCGGCGGCGCCTGGCTGGTGCTGCGCGGCACCGGCATTACCTTGACGGCGGCGACCCATGCGATGGAGATCGCAAGCTTCGTCATGGTCATTCTCTTTGGCGCCTGGCTGCTGTTTCGCAAACTGCGCTCGATGGCAGGCAATCTGCCGCGCCGCCGGCTATTGGCGACGCCGGCCGGTCCGGCCTCCATGATGCTCGACTGGAAAGACAACGCGGCCGAACGCAAGGCCTATGCCTTCAACGGCAAGGCGCAGCCAGTGGAAGTCGGCCACACCTTCGTTCCCGGAATGGTCTGCGAAACCTGCGGCAACGCCCATGTGCCTGACCCGGCGCTGCTCGGCGGCGACAGGTTCAGCGCCCGAGAGGCCTGGTCGGCAATCGTTGCCGTCGGCCTTCGCCCCTGCTCCGGCGCGTTGCTGGTCATGACCTTCTCGCTGCTGAACGGGCTTTATCTCGGTGGCATGCTTTCGGTCGCCGCCATGTCGCTCGGCACGGCAATCACCGTTTCCCTGCTCGCGACCCTTGCCGTCACGGCCAAGGGCGCCGCCGTTCGCCTCTCCGGACGCGGCTCGACGGCTTCGGTCTGGGTCGGCAACGCCATCGAAATCTTCGGCGCCCTGCTCGTCATCGCGATGGGCGCCCTGCTGCTCGGCGCTTCGTTGCAGGGTTAGAGCCTACTTGCCCCTGCCCCGCTGGTAGCGCGCCCGCAGCCAGAAGACCGCGAAAAACGCCATGATCAGGCAGACGCCGACGAAGATCGCCAGCACCGGCGAGAAGCTGCCGATCCACAGCACGATGGTCGGCAGGAAATAGAGGACGAGGCCGGCGCCGAACAGAATAATGGCGGCGGCGATCGCCTGCGAACGGCTCTCGGGGCTCACGCGAGCCTTTCCTTTTCCAGATCTGCGCGGATATCCTGCAGTCGGCGGATCTGATCGCCGGTAGCGTCGAAATTCTCGGGCGAAAGCCAGGCTTCGAAGGCATCGTTGATCAGTGGCCATTCACTGTCGATCATCGAGAACCAGGCGGTGTCGCGGTTGCGGCGCTTGGAGATCATGTGCTGGCGGAAGACGCCCTCGAAGCTGAAGCCGTAACGCGCAGCCGTCGTCTTGCTCGCCTCGTTCTTGTTGTCGCATTTCCACTCGTAACGGCGGTAGCCGAGATCTTCGAACACGTGCTTGGCCATCAGGTAATGCGCTTCGGTCGAAAGCGGCGACCGCTTCATCTCCGGGCCGTGGGCCACGCCGCCGATCTCGACGACGCCGTTTGCCGGGTCGGCGCGCATGTAGTTCGCCATGCCCACGATCTTGCCGGTGGCGTTGTCGCGGAAGATATGGGTGAGCCAGCCGGATTTGGTGTAGACGGTCTCCAGCCAGTTGGCGAAATCGTCGATGCCGGAGAAATCGTCCTGCGCGAAATAGAGAAGCAGCGGGTTGATGCCCATGCCGCCGAGCCCTTCCCACAGCGCCTCAAGATGTTCCGCGCGCCGATAGGGCTCCACGGTGACGAAACGGCCTTTCAGCGTGACCGGCTTCGGTGCCGGGCAGCCCTTGAAATTCGAAAGATCGCGCATGTTCACTCCACTTTTCAGAAGAGTGGGATAGGCCAGCCGCCTGACAAAGGCAACCGGCCTAGATGTTACTGTGACAAGGTAACCTTGGCGGAAGAGACCGTCGCCTCGATATGATCGACCAGCTGGTCGGCAAGGCCGAGCCGGCCCGCGAGCAAATCGAGATAACCGCGCTCGGCCCGCGAATCCGGTTCGATGGTGAGCCGCGAGGCGGTGTAGAGCTCGACGCGCTGCTCTTCCGTCGTCGCGGCGACGACAAGCGCATCGATATCCGTCGGCGAAGCGAGTTCCCGCTCGATGAAAGCCGCAGCCTCGCCGCTGACATCGGCCGCCTTGATCTTGTCCATGATAAGGGCGCGCTCGGCATCGTCGATATGGCCGTCGGCCTTGGCCGCGGCGATCATTGCCCGGATCAACACCAGCACGAATTCATTGCTGCCGGCAGGCGACGCCGGCCCGAAGCCGGATTCGACAGGCGGCGGCAGGAGGACCGGATTGTTGGCCGATGGCGCATCCGAGGGAGCAGCCGGCGCCTGGCCCGACTGGTAATTCTTGTAGGCCTGGTAGCCGAGGCCCGCAATGGCGGCAAGACCTCCGATCGCCAGCGCGTTGCCGGCAATGCCGCGGCCGGTCTTGGTGCCGAGAAGCACGGCTGCGATCGCGCCCGTCGCCAGCGGATTGTTCCTGGCCGTCTGCACGGCCTCGCCCGCCCTGTCGCGGACCGTGCCGCCGAGGCCAGGCACCTGTGAACCCAAAAACTGGTCGAGAAGCTTCTTTGCGTCGAACATCCGTCGTCATCTCCCTGTTTGAGGCTGGAGGAGAACATAGGTTTGCGACGGGTGAAATACAAATGGGAGGGCTCGCCGGGAAGCGTGCCCTACCCCCAGATATACGACCTCAGGCCTTCAGCGCGGCGGCCTCCGCCGCGAGCTTGGTAATGCCAGCCCAATCGCCGGCGGTGACCAGTTCCTTCGGGGCCACCCAGGAGCCGCCGACGCAGATGACGTTCGGCAGCGAGAGGTAATCATTGGCGTTCTTCAGCGAAATGCCGCCGGTCGGGCAGAACAATGTGCCGGCGAGCGGCGAGGAGAGCGCCTTGAGATAGGCAGCACCCCCGGCCTGCTCGGCGGGGAAGAACTTCAGCACCTGGTAGCCTTCTTCGCGCAAAGCCATGACTTCGCTGGCGGTCGCAGCGCCGGGAAGCAGCGGCACGTCGGAATCGGCGGCCGCATCCAACAGCTCCTGCGTGGTGCCCGGGCTGACGATGAATTTCGAACCGGCCTGAACGGCGGCTTCCCAATGGGCCGCGTTCAGGATCGTACCTGCGCCGACTTCGGCGCCCTCGACCTCTGCGGCGACAGCGCGCACGGCTTCGAGCGCCGCCGGCGTGCGCATAGTGATCTCGATCGCTTTCAGACCGCCCGCGACGAGCGCGCGGGCCAGCGATACGGCCGACTTCGCGTCGTCGACGATCAACACCGGAACGACCGGCTGAAGTTTCAGGATGGAAAGGAGCTTCTCTGTTTTCTCGCCCATGGTCGTACGACTTTCTTGACTTGAAACGATTGAATTCCGATTCCGAATAACGCCCCCGCGGAACCTTGTCGAGATAAAACCAGTTCACGTTACAGCATGGGTATGAAATGCGTGGAAATTGGGCTACCGTGTCGCAATCGTCACAAAAGGTTCATCGGCATGGCGAAAGAGATCGAACGGAAGTTCCTTGTACGCAGCGATGGATGGCGTTCCGCCGTCGAAGCCAAATCCGTCCTGAAGCAGGGTTACATCGCCTCGATGGACGATCGTTCCGTCCGGGTGCGCACCCTCGACGACAAGAAGGCCAGACTGACGATCAAGATCGGCCGCAGCGCCATCACCCGCGATGAATTCGAATATGACATTCCGGTCGCCGATGCCGAAGAGCTGTTGCAGAACGCCATTGGCATCGTCATCGAGAAAACGCGCTACCGCGTTCCGCATGAAGGCTTCGTCTGGGAGGTCGATGTCTTTGCCGGTGAACACCGAGGATTGGTCATCGCCGAGGTCGAAATGAGGTCGGAAGCCGACAGTCCGGCTCTGCCCTCATGGCTTGGCCGCGAAGTGACCGGCGATTTCCGCTATTCCAACCAGGCCCTAGCCACAGAATATGGGCACGACCGGCATGGCCTATCGCATACGGCCTGACGCCGATTTCACCGAGGAATTCCGTAGCGTCGCCACCGAGCAGTTAAACCGCGCCGTCACGGTTCTCGAAGAGCGGCCGGAGGGTGCGCATGAGGCGATCCATTCCTTCCGCAAGAACCTGAAGCGCGCGCGCTCGCTCTACCGCTTGGTGCGCCGCGAGGTGCCGGATTTCCAGGCGCAGGAAAATGTGCGGCTGCGCGATGCCGCTGGATCGCTTTCGGCAATCCGCGACGCTGCCGCCCTCATCGGCACCGCCCAATATCTGCACAAAACCGCCCGCGAAAAGGAAGAGAGCGAGGCGCTTGGCCGCATCGTCACCATTCTCGAAGGACGCCGCGATTGGATGGCAGAAGCCGAAAGCGGCCTGGAGCAGCGGCTGATGGAAGCCTCAGACGTTCTGAAGGAAGCGATCGCTGCCGTGGATACGGTTGCCTTCGACGGCGGCCACCGCAAGAATGCCCGCATGCTCGGGAAAAGCTGGCGCCGCACGGCGCGCAAGGCGAAGGCTGCCCTTGCGGCCTGCCACGGCGAGGCATCGGCCGACGATTTCCACGATCTGCGCAAACGCACCTATGACTACCGGCTCTTCCATGGCCTCCTGCGCGACGTCTGGCCGGGCGCGATGCAGGCCAAGCGCGATGCGGCCAAGGAACTCGTCGAGGATCTCGGTCACATTCACGATCTCACCGTGCTTTCCGAACTGGTCGAGTCCGAACCGCAGCTCTTCACCCGCAATGACGATCTGGCGCATCTGCTCGACGCCATCATCTTCCGCCAGCAGGAAGACCGGCGGCTGGCGCTTGCCAAGGCCGAAGCTGTCTTCACCGACGATCCCGACGACGAAGCGGAGCGTATCGAACTTCTCTGGCTGACGGCGGGAAGCTGAGAAGCAGCCGCCATTGGTGAAGGCAATTGCGCTGCTCGCCGATTTTCTGTATTTCCGGCCGATGACCGACAGCCTGACACACACCAGCCCGTTCCTCGTGGCGGCGCTCTACCATTTCGTTTCCGTGCCGCGTTTTGCGAGCCTGCAGGAGCCGTTGCAGGCGCTCTGCGAGGAAAACGGCGTCAAGGGAACGCTGCTTCTGGCGCATGAGGGCATCAACGGCACGATCGCCGGACCGGATACCGGCATTGGCGCCGTGCTCTCCTTCTTGCGCGCCCAGCCGGAGTTTTCGGGCCTGGAGCACAAGGAGAGCCGCGCTTCCAAAATGCCGTTCCTGCGCATGAAGGTGAAGCTGAAGAAGGAAATCGTCACCATGGGCGTCGAGGACATCGATCCCAACAAGGTGGTCGGCACCTATGTCGCGCCTCAGGATTGGAACGCGCTGATTTCCGATCCCGATACGATCGTCATCGACACCCGCAACGACTACGAAACGGCGATCGGCACCTTTCGCGGCGCAGTCGATCCGAAGACCAAGACGTTCCGCGAGTTTCCCGGGTGGGTGCGGCAGAACACCGGCCTGCACAACAAGCCGAAGATCGCCATGTACTGCACCGGCGGCATACGCTGCGAGAAGGCCACCGCTTTCATGAAGGCTGAGGGTTTCGACGAGGTCTATCACCTGAAGGGCGGTATCCTGAAATATCTGGAGGAAGTGCCGCACGAAGAAAGCCTCTGGGACGGCGCCTGCTTCGTCTTCGACGAGCGCGTCTCTGTCGAGCACGGGCTTAGGGAAGGCGAACACAAGCTCTGCCACGCCTGCCGAAACCCGATCACATCAGAGGAAATCAGCTCACCGCTCTACGAGGAAGGCGTCTCCTGCAGCCACTGTTACCACACGCGCACTGAAGAAGACCGGTTGCGCTACCGCCAGCGGCAGCACCAGATCGCGCTCGCGAAAAAGCGCGGGCAGCGCCATATCGGCAGCTGAATCTGGATTCTTTGTGAGGCCGGCCGAACCCCGTAGCCGTTTAGGCAGCGCCGAGACGACGCCGGGCTTCTGGCTCCACTGCCTGTCGCTCCTCCAGCATCTCGGAGATGAGATCTGATGTGACAGGCTTTCCGAAAAAATAGCCCTGCAGGCAATCGCATCCGAACAGGCGCATCGCCACCGCCTGCGCCTCGGTCTCGATGCCTTCGGCCGTGACGGGAATATCGAGCGAGCGGGCAAGCGCCACCGTCGCCTGCAGCATCTCGCGCTGCCGTTTGTCTTCATTGACGCCCATGACCAGCGAACGGTCGATCTTGATGCGGTCGAAGCCGAACTGCCTGAGATAACCGATGGAGGAGAAGCCGGAACCGAAATCGTCAAGCGCCACCTTCACACCCAGCCCCTTCAGCCGCTCGATCGACTGGCGGGTGCGCTGCGGATTCTGGATCATGTAGCCTTCGGTGATTTCGAGCGTAACGCGGCCGGCCTCGATCTCCGTCTGCTTCAGCACGTAGCGCACATAGTCGGTGAAGGCAGGATTACGGAACTGGCCCGGCGAGACGTTGACGGAGATGTTGAGGCCAGGCCATTGCTTGGCCGTCTCGCAGGCCTTGCGCAGCACGAACAGGCCGAGCGATTCGATGAGGCCGCTCGTCTCGGCGATCGGGATGAATACTTCGGGCGAAACAGGCCCATGGCCCGGGCGGTTCCAGCGCACCAGCGCCTCGACGCCGGTGATCGCATGTGTCGTCGCATCGACCAGCGGCTGATAGGCGAGCGTGAGATCGCCGCTTTCGATGGCGATCCGCAGATCGATTTCCAGCGCATTGCGCTGCTCCCGGTCGGCGTCCATCGACGGATCATAGAGCGTCATGCGCGCGCGGCCGGCCTCCTTCGCCTTGTACATCGCAAGGTCGGAGCGGCGCACCAGCTCCTCACGTTCGGTGGCGCCGGCCGGCGACATGGCAATGCCGATGCTTGCCCCGACGACCACGACACGGCGACCGATCTCCAGCGGCTCGGCGAGGAAATCGAGGATCTGTTCGGAAAGCTGCAGAGCGGCGGCATGTTCCCCGTCAGAGAGAAAGGCGATGGCGAACTCGTCTCCGCCGATGCGGGCGAGGACCGCGCCTTGCGGGATGAGCACATCGAGACCGGCTGCGACCGCGCGGATCAACTGGTCGCCGGTGCCGTGGCCATAGCTGTCGTTGACTTCCTTGAAGCCGTCGAGGTCGAGATAGAGGAGCAGCACGTTGCGCTTGGTCTGGCGTGCCTCGATGACGAAGCGATCGACGGCGAGCCCGAGGCCATCGCGGTTGGAAAGACCGCTCAGCTCTGTCGCGCAGCGCCTCCTCACGGGCGCTGTTTTCCTCGCCTTTCAATCGGCGGCCGGCAAGCCAGCCGATGACAAGCAGCACCATGAAGAACAGCCCGACCAGTCCGAGCGCCTGGATGACCATCGGCCGCACCTGCGCATAGGCGACATCGCCGGGCGAACGCGAGGTCCAGACGAGCTTGGCAAGCATTGCCCCGGTCGGATCGGCGATCGGCACGAAATAATCGGCCTCGAGGGCCGGCGGCGCCAGCCTCAGCCCGCCGATAACATAGGTCTGGCCGAGCCCTGTCACCCTGTCATCGTCGAGATGACGGGCGAAAACAAGATAGCGATGCTGGCCCGCGGGCGCCTCCAGCGCACCGGATTTTTTCCGCACCAGTGCGACGCCAACTGCGGCAATACCGCGTTTGGTGGTGACGAAACCGGCCGCTTGGGGACGATCGGCAGGGCCGGCGGCCTTGACCTTGTCGAGCAGGGTCCAGAGTGACGGCGCGAAGAAATCCGTGAGCGACTCCTCCATCGGCTGGCCGTCGCGATAGGCGATGATCGCCTTCCTCTCATCGTCGATGACGATCGCCATGTCGAAAAGCGCGCTGTTGACCGACATCTCGCCGTAATTGCTCACCGTCCAGGCCATGCCGTCGGGGGCATAGACATTGGTGGCGGCGTCGTCCCATGCGGCATAATCGTCAAGCGTCGCGCCGAGTTGATCCTCGAAGGTCTTCAACGCGCCGATCGTCGTTTCGCGCGAGCGCTCGTCGTCGAGAAGATTGGCATTTTCGGCCACCCGTTCGAGCGCCGTCAGCACCATGATGGTAACGACGGCGACAATGACGGCGAAGGAGAAAAGCACACCCGTGACGGTGGTGTGACGGCCTATTCCCGATCCCCTGCTCCTCGATTTTGCAACTGTACGCATTACAACTCCCTGACCGTCGGATTTTGCCAGTCAAGGGTTCAAAAACGTTTAAGCAACCGCCTGTTGAAGATTTTCCGGCGATCTATTTCTGCATCTGCCGATGACGCGAAGCTTCTGCCAAGCAATGTCAGTCACTTAACGAGGATGAAATCTAGGGCGCCGTGTGGTTGCCCTTCGGGAATTGCGCCGCCAAGTCGCTGTACCACTTGCCGCTCTTCTTCACCGTGCGCACCTGGGTCTCGTAGTTGACATGGACGAGGCCGAAGCGCATGCGGTAGCCTTCCGCCCATTCGAAGTTGTCCATCAGGCTCCAGGCGAAATAACCACGCATCGGATGCCCGTCCTTGATGAGATCCGCCACGATGTCGAGATGGTCGCCGAGATAGTCGAGGCGCATCGTGTCGTCAACCGCGCCATCGACGACACTAGTGTTGTCGCAAGCGCCATTCTCGGTGATGTAGCATTCCGGCAGATCGTAGCGGCGATAGAGGTCCTCGACCAGGCGCCTCAATCCGGGCGCATAGATTTCCCAGCCGATGTCGGTCTTGACGTCACTTGCCGGCGGCGCTTTCACCGTCCAGGGGAAATCGCCTTTTCGTTCGGCATCGTCGGTAACGCGCTCGGGCGTGTAGTAATTCAGACCCCACCAGTCGAGCTTCTGGCTGATGAGCTTCATATCGCCGTCCTCTATGACGGGCATGCGCTCACCGAGCGCCTCGACGAACTCCTTCGGATATTCGCCCTTGAAGACGGGATCGAAGAAGGCGCCGTTGTGGAACTGATGCGCGCGTTCGGCGGCGGCAAGATCGGCTGCGCCGTCGGAGCCGGGAATGATCGATGCGGCATTGAGCACGAGCCCGACAGGCACGTTTGGCGCTTCCGAGCGGATTGCCTCGACGCCGAGACCGTGGGCAAGGTTCATATGATGCATGGCGTGGAGAGCGGCCTGCATGTTGCGCTCACCCGGCGCATGGATGCCGTAGAGGTGGCTCAGCCAGACGATGCACCAGGGCTCGTTGAAGGTGGCAACTGTGTCGAGACGATCGCCGAGGCGGTTCACGACAGTCTTGGCATAACGCTGAAAGGCATAGGCTGTCGAACGCGCCGTCCAGCCGCCGTCGCCGGCAAGCAGCAGAGGCAGGTCCCAATGGTAAAGCGTCGCGAAGGTCTTGATCCCCCGCGCCTTGCAGCCGTCGACCAGCCGATCGTAGAAATCGAGGCCGGCCTCGTTCACCGGACCCGTGCCGTCGGGAATGATGCGCGGCCAGGCGATGGAGAAACGATAGGCTTCGACACCCATCTCCTTGATGAGATCCAGATCCTGATCAAGCCGGTTATAGTGGTCGCAAGCGATATTGCCATTGTGGCGATGATAGACGCGGCCCGGCATATTGCAGAAGGCGTCCCAGATCGACGGCTTGCGGCCGTCGGCCTTGCTGGCGCCCTCGATCTGAAACGCGGCGGTGGCGACGCCAAAGGTGAAGTCGCCGGGAAAGCGCTCTGCGAGTTTTTTCGGATCGATCATCTGGAATCCTATCTCTAAAGCATGTCGCGCAAATGTGTGCAGCGGTTTTGCCACGACGACATGCGGAAAATCAAAAATCTAAAGTGGGGCAGGCGAATCTAAAAGATCGCGCCACGCTTCAGCTGAGGCCCTTTGCGCGGGATTTAGCCAAGGCCGAGGGCAAAGTACAGGCCGGCGGCGATAAAAACTGCAACGTTACAGGAAGGCCATGCCGCTGCTGCCTGATCAAGATTGAAACAAAAATGCCGAGGCGGCTCCAGCCGCCTCGGCATTTTCATCAAGCGCTACGCGCGGGTCGGATCGGACAATTCAGACCTTGACCCATGCCCCGTTCTTCTTGGAAGACGCGACGCAGGCTTCGACGAAGGCCACACCCTTTACGCCGTCATCGACCGTGGGATAGACCACCGCCTTGTCGACGTCCTTGCCCTTCTTGCGGGCGTTGATCGCATGCGCGGCTTCCGTATAGATCGTCGCAAACGCCTCGAGATAACCTTCCGGATGCCCAGATGGCACGCGCGTAACGCGGCCGGCAGCCGCGCCGGCGCCGGCGCCGCCACGGGTGATCAGTCGCTTCGGCTCGCCGAAAGGCGTGTACCAGAGGTAGTTGGGGTCCTTCTGGGTCCATTCCAGCCCGCCCTTGGTGCCGTAGACGCGCACCATCAGGCCGTTTTCATGGCCGGGCGCCACCTGGCTGCACCAGAGCATACCCTTAGCCGGCTTCTCCGAGCCCTTGGCCTTGAAGCGCAACATGACGTGGGCATTATCATCAAGCCGGCGGCCCGGAACGAAGCTGTCGAGATCGGCAGCCAGGCTGTCGAGTTCCAGCCCGGTGATGAAGGAGGCAAGATTATAGGCATGCGTGCCGATATCGCCTGTGGACCCGCCGACGCCCGACTGTGCCGGGTCGGTGCGCCATGCGGCCTGTTTCTGGCCGGTCTGCTCGACCGCTTCCGTCAGCCAGTCCTGCGGATATTCGGCCTGGACCACTCTGATATCGCCAAGCTCGCCGTTCGCGATCATTTCGCGTGCCTGGCGGACCATCGGATAGCCGGTGTAATTATGCGTCAGCACGAAGAGCGCGCCACTCTCGTCGGCGACCTTCTTCAGCTTCTTCGCATCGGCAAGGTTCGATGTCAGCGGCTTGTCGCAGATGACATGGATACCGCGCCTCAGGAATTCCTTGGCTGCGTCGTAATGCACGTGGTTCGGCGTGACGATCGCCACCGCCTCGATGCCGTTCTTCAGCTTCGCCTCGCGGATTGCCATCTCGCGGTAGCTGGAATAGGTGCGCGACGGATCGAGACCGAGGTCACGGCCGGACTGGACGGCCTTCTCTGGCGTCGACGACAGCGCTCCGGCGATGAGGTCGTACTGATCGTCGATGCGCGCCGCGATACGGTGCACCGCACCGATGAACGCGCCCGCGCCGCCGCCCACCATGCCGAGCCGGATGCGCGGCTCGCGGGTCTGTTCGGATGATGCTTCGATTGCCATTCTGGTCCTCCTCAATCTTTCTTCCCTTCTCCCCAGCGCGGAGAAGGTGGCCCGAAGGGTCGGATGAAGGAGCTTCGCGGCAGTTGCCTTTCGCTTGTCGCTCAAGGCATTCGTCGCTATCGCTCCTCATCTCCCTCATCTGCCCTAACGGGCATCTTCTCCCCGCTGGGGAGAAGGGAAAATGAAACTTAAAGCCCCAGCATCCGCCGGTTGGCCGCCTGATCCGTGCCGCTGCCGGCGAAATCGTCGAAAGCTTTCTCGGTGACGCGGATGATATGGGCCGCTACGAACTCAGCCCCTTCGCGGGCCCCGTCCTCCGGATGCTTCAGCGCGCATTCCCATTCGACCACGGCCCAGCCGTCGAAATTGTTGGCCGTCATCTTTGAGAAGACCGCGCCGAAATCGACCTGGCCGTCGCCGAGCGAGCGGAAGCGGCCGGCGCGTTCGACCCAGCCCTGATAGCCGCCGTAAACGCCCTGACGCCCCGTCGGATTGAACTCCGCATCCTTGACGTGGAACATCTTGATGCGGTCCTTGTAGATGTCGATATTGTCGAGATAATCGAGGCACTGCAGGACGTAGTGCGAGGGATCGTAGAGCATGTTGGCACGCGGATGGTTCTTCACCCGCTCCAGGAACATCTCGAAGGTGATGCCGTCATGCAGGTCTTCACCCGGATGGATTTCGTAGCAGACGTCGATACCGTTCTCATCGGCATGGTTGAGGATCGGCGTCCAGCGGCGGGCAAGTTCGTCGAAGGCGGTCTCGACGAGGCCAGCCGGGCGCTGCGGCCAGGGATAGATGAAGGGCCAGGCAAGCGCGCCGGAGAAGGTTGCATGCGCCTTGAGGCCGAGGTTCTTCGATGCCGTCAACGCCATCTTGACCTGCTCGACCGCCCATTCCTGCCGCGCCTTCGGATTGCCACGCACCTCAGGTGCCGCAAACCCGTCGAAGGCCTCGTCATAAGCCGGATGAACGGCGACAAGCTGACCCTGCAGATGGGTCGAGAGCTCGGTGATCTCGATGCCGTTTTCGCGGGCCTTGCCGGCGAATTCGTCGCAATAATCCTTCGACGTGGCAGCCTTCTTCAGATCAATCAGCTGGCTCGCCCAGGTCGGCACCTGGACGCCCTTGTAACCGATGTCGGCAGCCCATTTGGTGATCGCGTCCCAGGAATTGAAAGGAGCGGTATCGCCCGCGAACTGGCCAAGGAAAAGGCCGGGGCCCTTGATCGTTTTCATGTCAGATTCCTCCCTGAATATCGACCGTAAACGTTTCTGAAGAACTTGTAGCACGCAATTTTTCTGGAGCAAGACGCTTCTTTGCTTGCTGGCGTATTTGGCGTGAAGCCGGATGGGTATGGCTGCGAGCTAACCATGACGGACATTGTCGGGCAAGATGTACGTGCGGCAATTTTCAACCGCCCGCCATCGGGAAAACATAAAAAAATGCGCCCATCCTTTCGAATGGGCGCGCCTTCTGCAGCGGGATCAGAACGGAGAATCCGGGAAGTAGAAGTCCTTGGCATTCTCCTTGGTGACGAGCGTCGCGTCGAGAATGTAGTTGCCGTGAACCGGGACTTGGTCATAGAGCGCAGCAGCCGTCAGTTCCATCGCCGTGCCGACCATTGCCGGCGGATAGAGAACGTCGACCGGGATCAGCTTGTCGCCGTCCATGACCTTCTTGACCATGTCCTTGGAGCCGGCGCCAGCGACGACATACTTGATGTCGGTGCGCTTGGCCTGCTCGATCGCCTGGAGAACGCCGACCGCCATGTCGTCGTCCTGGCACCATACGACGTCGATCTTCGGGTACTTCGTCAGATAGTCCTGCATAACCTTGAAGGCGTCGTCGCGGTTCCAGTTGCCATACTGGCGGTCGAGAACCTTGACCTTGGAGCCGGCAATGCCCTTGTCGAAACCGTCCTGGCGCTGCTGGTCGATCGGGATCGGCAGGCCGCGGATGACGACGACTTCGGCGTCAGGCGTCTTTTCAGCAATATATTTGCCGGCGACTTCGCCGAGCGCCGGGTTGTTGCCGGCGACATAGAGGTCACGCACGGAATTGTCGTTACTACTAGGTGCACGGTCGACAAGCGCCACGAACTTGCCCTTGCCCTTGACTTCCTTGATGGCGTTGACAAGCGGATCCGGATCCGACGGCAGGATGACGAGCGCGTCGATGCCCTGCGTATCGAGGTCCTGCACGGCGTTTGCCTGTGTGGCGGCATCCGGCGAGGTCTTGACGATGACGTTCAGGCCCGGATGTTCGGCCATCAGCTTCTTGGCAATACGCTCGGCATGGAACACGACGCCAGAGGTCCAGCCGTGATCGGCGGCCGGAATGGACACACCGATCGTGTAGTTCTTGTCCTGGGCGTAGGCTGCGCTGGCAAAAGCCACCCCCGCAACGGCCAGACCCAACATGAGCTTGCGCATGCTTATTTCCTCCCAAAAATATCAGGGACTTGTCCAATCCGAGCCGGGTGCCCTGTAAAGCCCGACCAATCCGAGAACCGTCTGCCTAGAGCATGTCTCGCAAAAGTGTGCAGTGGTTTTGCGATAAAGACATGCGTAAAAACAAAGACCTAAAGCGTGACAAGCGAATCTGAAAGATCGCGACACGCTTTAGGATTTGCGCACCAGCGACCGCTGCACCAGCATAGCGATGATGATGATCGCACCCTGGATCGCGCCGATGAGATACTCGCTGATGAAGTTCGACAGCAGCATGATGTTGCCGACGAGTTCGAGAATGAAGGCACCGCAGATCGTGCCCCAGACACGGCCGGCGCCACCCTTGAGAGCCGTGCCGCCAACGACGACAGCGGTAATCGCCTGCAGCTCCCACAGGATGCCTGTTGTTGCCGAGGTAGAGCCGAGACGCGGCACATAAAGCAGTACCGCGATCGCCACACAGAGACCCTGGATCACGAAGGCAATGGTGCGCACCCGATTGACGGCAATGCCCGAATAGCGCGCGACGTCGCTGTTCGAGCCGACTGCCACGACATGGCGGCCGTAACGCGTGCGATACAGGATGAAGGCCGCGATCGCGGTCACGACGAGGATCACCACGATCGGAACCGGGATGCCGAGGATGTTGCCGAAATAGGCCGGACGGTAGAGCGTCTGGATTTCGCTCGAGCGCAACGTGATCGCGCCGCCCTGCGACAGCCATGTGGTCAGACCGCGAAAAATGCCCATGGTGCCGAGCGTAGCAATGAAAGGTTCGATCTTCCCGACAGTGGTGATGAGGCCGTTGGCGAGGCCGCAAAGCGCCCCTGCAACGACGGTAAAGGCCGCGGCAGCCGTCAGCATCAGCACCGGGTCGGCAATGACGCCGGAATTGATGAGCAGGATCATCAGGCTGGCGACGAAGGCCACCATCGAGCCGACGGAAAGGTCGAGATCTCCGGCGGAGATCACGAAGGTTGCGCCGACGGCGATAATGGCGATGAAAGCGCAGCGCGTCGCAACGTTGGCAAGATTGGTGATGCCGATGAAATTCGGATTGACCAGTGCACCGACGATCAGAAGCAAGGCCAAGGCGGCAAACGGGGCAACCGCGCGCAGATCGACGTCACGCCAGGACCTGCGCCGGATTTCCCTGGTCTCCTCGTTAACACTCATGTCCAAAACCAACCTCCCGTCCCAGAACCTCTGGGCACCTTATCCATTTTCCGCTTCGGCGAAGTCCCGCTGCGCCCTCATCTTTGTTCCGTGCATGTCGTCCTCCCAAAACCGCGGCACACTTTTGGGCGACATGCGTCAGGCGGCCGCCTTCCTTTTGAGGCCGGCGGCGTAGCGCATGATCTCCTGCTCGGAAATCTCGTCTCCCTCGAGCACGCCGACGATATGCCCTTCGCGCATCACCACCACCCGCGTGCAGAGGCCGATGACTTCAGGCATCTCCGACGAAACGACGATGATCGACCGGCCGTCCCGGGCGAGCGCCGAGATGAAATGATAGATCTGCTGCTTGGTGCCGACATCGATGCCGCGCGTCGGCTCGTCGATGATGATGATGTCAGGATCGGTCTCCATGACCTTGGCGAGCAGCAGCTTCTGCTGGTTTCCGCCCGACATGCGGCCGGCGACGATATTGGTGTCGCGCACCCTGATGTCAAAACGGCGTTTGGCCTTCGCCAGGGCGGCTGCCTCGCTGCTCGGGCTGAGATAGCCATGGCGCGAATGCCTTCCGAGCGATTGCAGGGTCAGATTGGTCGCCATGCCGGAGCGCAGCAGCAGGCCCTTCGATTTGCGGTCCTTGGTCATGTAGGCGAGCCCGCAGCGATTGGCCGCATGCACGTCACCCGAAGGAACCGCCTCCCCCTTGATGACCACCTCGCCTTCGAGACGGGTCCGCAACCCCGCGATCGCCTCCATCAGCTCTGTCCGGCCGGAGCCGATCAGGCCGGAGAAGCCGATGATCTCGCCCTTGCGGACCTCGAAGCTCGCATCCCTGACATAGCCGGTCGAAACCGAAGAGACTCTGAGAACGACCTCCTCGTCGACATCGGGCTCGACCTTGGCCGGATAGAGGCTGGAAAGCTCGCGACCGACCATCAGCTGCGCGATCGATTCACCGTCCAGAATGGATGTCGGCGACGTCTTGATCCACTGGCCGTCGCGCAGGACCGTGACCCGGTCGGTCAGCTCCATCACCTCGTCGAGTTTGTGGGAAACGAAGACGAAGCTGGTGCCCTGGTCGCGCAGCTTGCGGACCTGCTTGAAGAGCATGCTGATCTCTTCCCGTGACAGGACGGCGGTCGGCTCATCCATGAACACCACGCGCGCATCGCGGCTGATCGCCTTGGCGATCTCGACCATCTGCTTGTCGGCGATGGAAAGTGTACTGATCAGTGCATTCTCGTCGACATGCGAACCGAGCACGTCGAGAACCTTGCGCGTCTCGGAACGCATGTATTTGCGGTCGAGCAAGCCGAAACGGGTGACCTCGCGCCCCAGGAAAAGGCTCTCCGTCACGGTCAGATGTTCGGCCAGGTTGAATTCTTGATGGATGATAACGATGCCGAGCGCTTCCGCACCACCATTGGGCGGCAGCACGACAGGCTGGCCGTCGAGCAGGATCTCGCCGGAACTCGGCTGCTCGAAACCCGACAGCACCTTGACGAGCGTGGATTTGCCGGCGCCATTCTCCCCCATGAGGGCGTGGATTTCGCCGGGGCGAAGATCGAAGTTCACGCTGAAAAGGACCTGCACGCCGCTGAAGGATTTGCAGATGCGCCTGGCGGACAGCACCACGGGCGCGGTGTCGGCGATTTCCACGGTCATCATGCCTCCCCCAGGAAGCGCTATATGCCGGCTACCCGCCCGGCGACGCTCCCTCACCTTGAACTAGTGCACATTCCCCTTCTGAAAACCGCCTCCGGTCTTCAAAGTGCCATGCACTCGCGGCTCCCGTCCGCTTTGACCTTTGTGTAAACCTTTACATCACCTATGTAAAGGTTTACATGGTGGATTTACGCAGAACCGTCGAAGCCTGCCTTTGACCTATCGGCAAGTCTGTGTAGTGTCGCGGCGAAGACAGCCCCAAGGCAGAGCCAGTGTCGAATTCTACGCCCGCAACAATCGAAGACGTCGCCCGGATCGCCGAGGTCTCCATCGCGACGGTTTCCCGGGCGATCCACATGCCGGAGAAGGTCGCCAACTCGACGCGGCTCAAGGTCAACCAGGCGATCGCCATCACCGGCTATACGACCAATGCCATGGCGCGCAGCCTGAGGCTCGGCCGCTCCAACATGATCCTCGTGGTGGCGCCCGATATCGGCGATCCCAACTTCTCCAACATTCTCGTCGGACTGGAGAACGAGGCGCGCGCCCATGGCTACGGCATCCTGATCGGCCACACCCAGAACGATGCTCAGCGGGGCCTCGAATATCTGAAGTTCTTCAATTCCAATCAGGCCGCCGGCCTGATCCTCTTCACCGGCATCCTCCCCTTCGGCCACCAGACGATGACCGCCCGGCTGCCGCCGAGCGTCGGCGTTTTCGAACCGGTCTTCAACGGCGGCATTCCCTATGTCGGCGTCGATGACACCGAGGGCGCGCGAAAGGCCGTGGACCTGCTGCTGGCCGAGGGACATCGCAAGATCGCCTTCATCGGCGATTCCCGCACCCGGCTCGCCTACACCAGGCGCCGCATGGGTTACGATGCCGGCCTGGACGCCGCCGGCGTCCCGCCAGACACCAGGATCGTGCTCGAAGGCGACGGCACCATCGAAAGCGGACGACATGCGGTCGAACAGCTTTTCATGCGCGACACGCTTCCGACCGCCTTCATGTGCGTCAACGACCAGACCGCGATCGGCGTCATGGTCGGGCTTGGCGCGCGAGGTTACGATATTCCCCGGGATTTCTCGGTGACGGGCTTCGATGACGTGCCGCAGGCCGTCTTCATCTCGCCGTCGCTGACCACGATCCGCCAGCCACGAACGGCGATCGGCAAACAGGCGATGGCGCTGCTGCTGGAACTCCTGTCCGACGGCCGGCCGGCCGAAACGGAAATTCTGCTGAGGCCGGATCTGGTGGTGCGAAATTCAGTTTCCGCACCGTCGCGCAACTGGTTGAAGCGTTGAGCCGGCAGTAGCGGCCGGAAGAATAGCGCCGGCGACCCATGGCCGCCGGCGCCTGTCATCAGACGTAACGATTGACGACGTTCTCGAGCAGTTCCTGCCTGCCGGATCTCGGCTGCGGATTGACGTCCTTGCTTTCGACCCAGTTCGTGATCTCGTCCAGCGAATATTCGCCGCGGAAGAGCTTCTGCGCCTCGGCCGATTCCCAGCCGGCGTAACGATCGGCGAGCGGCTGCGACAGAGCCTTGTCCTCGATCATCCTGGCGGCTGCCTTCAGGCCGCGGGCACAGCAATCCATACCGCCGATATGGCCGATCAGCAGATCAGCCGGGTCGAGCGACTGGCGGCGCAGCTTCGCATCGAAGTTGGTGCCGCCGGTCTTGAAGCCGCCGCCTGCCAGAACGTGGTAATAGGCGAGCGCCATCTCGGGAACGTTGTTCGGGAACTGGTCGGTATCCCAGCCGGACTGGTAGTCGTTGCGGTTCATGTCGATCGAGCCGAAAATACCGAGCGCATTGGCCAGCGCCAGCTCGTGCTCGAAGGAATGACCGGCAAGGATCGCATGGCCCTGCTCGATATTGACCTTCACCTCGTTTTCGAGACCGTGCTTCTTGAGGAAGCCGTAGACGGTCGCGACGTCGTAGTCATACTGATGCTTGGTCGGCTCCTGCGGCTTCGGCTCGATCAGGATCGTGCCCTTGAAGCCGATCTTGTGCTTGTATTCGACGACGAGGTTGAGGAAGCGGCCGAGCTGGTCGAGCTCGCGCTTGAGATCCGTGTTGAGCAGCGTCTCGTAGCCTTCGCGGCCGCCCCAGAGCACGTAGTTCTCACCGCCGAGCTTCTGCGTGGCATCGATGCAGGTCTTCACCGTCGCGGCTGCGAAAGCGAAGACATCGGGATCCGGATTGGTCGCCGCACCCGACATGTAGCGTCGGTTGGAGAAGAGGTTCGCCGTGCCCCAGAGCAGCTTGGTGCCGGTTGCGGCCTGCTTCTCGGCAAAATAGTCGACGATCTCGTTGAGGTTCTTGGTGTTCTCGGCAAAGTTCTTGCCTTCCGGGCGCACGTCGGCGTCGTGGAAGCAGTAGTAGGGCGCACCGAGCAGCGAGAAGAATTCGAAGGCGACGTCGGCCTTGAGCTTTGCAGCCTTCATCGTGTCTTCGAACCAGGGGCGCAGGAAGGTCTGGCCGCCGAAGGGATCGCCGCCCGGCCAGGTGAAGGTGTGCCAATAGGCCACCGCAAAACGCAGATGGTCTTCCATGCGCTTGCCGAGGACGATCTCGTCCGGCTGGTAATAGCGGAAGGCCAGCGGATTGGTGCTGTCCGGCCCCTCGTACTTTATTTTCTGGATATCGCCGAAAAATCCGGTGCTCATACTGGGTCTCCTTGGGTTCGTATCTTTTCGAAGTTCTCAGTCGTTGGTCTACGCCAGAGGCCCCCTCATCCGCCTGCCGGCACCTTCTCCCCGAGGGGAGAAGAGACGGGTTGCAGCGCCTCTTTTTCCTTCTCCCCTCGGGGAGAAGGTGGCCCGAAGGGTCGGATGAGGGGGCCACAGGCTCCAGTTCTCAATGCGCCAGCGACTTGATCGCCGGATAAAGCGCCCGGTAGCGCTTATAGGCATCCTCATAAGCACCGCTCAGCGCCGTTGCCGGCTCGATCGTCCCTGCCGTCACCGGCGGCGTGCAGACTGCGATCGGGTCCGCGCCCGTTGCCGCGATCAGGCCGAGGCGTGCTGCGCCGAAGGCTGCGCCAAAATCGCCATCAGCGGGCAGATCGACCGGAACGCCGAGCGCGGTCGCGATCGAGGCCAGCCAGTAACGCGAGCGCGAACCGCCGCCGATCGCCGTGACGCGGGAGATGCCGGTACCGGCCGAACGCAACGCTTCGAGATTGTCGCGGATGGCGAAGGCCACGCCTTCGAGTACGGCCTGGGTTAGCACGACGCGGCTGCTTTCATGTTCGAGGCCGATGAAGGCGCCGCGAATGACGGCATCATTATGCGGCGTGCGTTCGCCTGAGAGGTAAGGCAGGAAGGTGACGCCGGTGGGCGCCTTCAGCGTTTCGCCGAGTTCGCCGGTGAGATCAGCCGCCGACTTGCCGGTGACGCCGGAGTGCCAGTTGAGCGCGTCGGTGGCCGACAGGATGACGCCCATCTGGTGCCAGGTGTTCGGCAGCGCGTGGCAGAAGGCATGCACGGCGCTTTCGGGCTTCGGCAGATAGGAGCCGTTGGCAGCAAAAAGCACGCCCGACGTACCGAGCGAGACGAAGGCGGCGCCATCGCTGACTGTACCCATGCCGCAGGCCGAAGCCGCGTTGTCGCCCGCACCGCCGGCAACGACGACCGTCCCGGAGATACCCCATTGCGCCGCCAGTTCAGGCCGCAGCGTGCCGGCCTGTTCTGTACCCTCGACAAGCGCCGGCATCTGTTCTTCCGAAAGGTGGGTGGCGGCAAGCAGTTCAGAGGACCATGCGCGCTTGCCGGTGTCGAGCCAGGAGGTACCGGCCGAATCCGACATTTCAGAGAGATACTCGCCGGTCAGCCAAAGACGCAGATAGTCCTTCGGCAACAGAACCTTGGCGATCTTGGCGAAGATTTCGGGCTCGTGCTTCTCGACCCAGGCGAGCTTCGGCGCAGTGAAGCCCGGGAAGACGATGTTGCCGGTAAGCGCGCGGAAGCGCGGATCGGCATCGAGGGCTGCGGCCTCGACGTAGCTGCGCGTATCGTTCCACAGGATACAGGGGCGCAGCACCTTGTCGGAGGCATCGATGAGCGTCGCACCATGCATCTGCCCGGAAAGGCCGATGCCCTTGACCGCGGCGAACTCCTTGGGATGTTTTGCCTTGAGGCCGGCTACGGCCTCTTCCGTGGCGCGCACCCAGTGGGCCGGCTCCTGCTCCGACCAGCCGGAATGCGGACGCGAGACGTCGAGCGAACCATTGGCGGAGCCGACGATCTTCTGATCGCCGTCGATCAGCATCGCCTTGACGCCGGAGGTTCCGAGATCGAGACCGAGATACATCTGGTATTCTCCTTTGCCGTTACGGCAGATTGTCTTTCAGGAATATGTCGAGGCGGATGCGTTCCTGCGCTTCAATGACGGCAAGCCCGTCCGCCTTGGCTTTCAGTACGCGGACCGCGCTTCGCACCTCATGTCCGGCGTCCTGGTTGAGGATCGCATCGATCGTGTGGTCGATGAGTGCCGCGCGCGTATGGGTAGTCAGTTCGTGAGCAATAACGGTCAGCGTCCGGTCGACGGCCTTCTCCTTCAGCGCCCGCACCAGGCCGCGATTGCCGGCGCCGAGGCTGTAGACGCCGATGATGCCGGCGTTTCTCGATAGTGCATCGGCAACCAGCATATGAGCGATCTCGGGATCGTCGCGGCCTTCAAGAACCGGCAGGATCGCAAGATCGGGAAATTCCTCGGTCATCACGGACGTGAAGCCCTCCAGCCGCTCGCGATGGTCGCGCACCAGCATGGAGCCGGCAAGCACCGCGATCTCGCCTTGTCGCGGGCCGAGAAACCGGCCGAGCAGGCGCGCAGCCGTGCGACCGGCAGCGATGTTGTCGACACCGGCATAGTGATGGCGAAGCGAGCCGGTGAGGTCGGAAACCAGGGTGACGATGGGAAAGCCCGCGCGCACCAGCCTGTCGACGACGGCACGCACTTCGGGCGCATCGGTCGCAACCATCGCAATGCCGCAAGGCTTTTCCCGGGAAAGTTCTTCGAGCACGGCGACGAGCGCGGCGGGATCGAAGGCCGGGACCTCGATGGTGCGGATGTCGGTGCGCTCCGCGGGCGAGCGGAGAATCGCCTGCCGGATCTCGGCATTGAGCCCGTGCATGAAGGAATTGTCGCTCGCCGGCAGGATGAAGACCAGCGGATAGGTGCGCCCCTTGGCGAGGTTGGCGGCGGCAACATCCCTGATATAGCCGAGCTCGCGAATGGCGGTCTCGACCTTTTCCCGCGTGACGTGGCGCACGCCGGGACGATGGTTGAGAACCCGGTCGACAGTCGCGAGACTGACGCCTGCGGCAGCGGCGATATCGTGAACGGTTGGCCTCATCATTCCTCCTGGCGAGACCATTAGCGCCAATTTTGATGTACGTAAATCAAAAAATCGAAGGAGGCGGATTCAACGTCATTTTTCCGGTCTTGCGGCCCGCCGAGTCAACCACCGATCATACGGCTGATGACACGATAACCCCGAAAACGGCAAACAAAAAGGCCCTCCGAAGAGGGCCTTTTCAAGGGGCGGCAGGCCGGAGGTCAGTGGCCGCCGCCACCTCCTCCCCGCCTTGCGGCGCGGGTTTCTTGATCATGGCGACACCAAAGATCATCGCAACGAAAAGCGCGGTCAGAATGAGGAACACATCGCTGAAGGAAAGGATAACCGCCTGTCTGGTGGCAAGGCCGACCATCTGCTTGATCGCGACCGAAGCACCATCCATGCCATAGGTGTTGAAATTGGCGGTCATGTTGTTCATCTGGTCGATCGCCGCCGGATTGCCCCAATCCATATTCTCCCGCAACCGCTCGTAATGCACGTCCTGCCGGTTGGTGAGCACCGTGTTGATGACGGCGAGGCCGACAGCGCCGCCGAGGTTTCTGGTCAGGTTGAACAGGCCGGATGCGCCGCGAATGCGCGAGGGCGGCATCGTACCGAGCGCAATGTTGTTGATCGGCACCATGCACATCATCAGGCCGAACCCGCGCAGGATTTGCGGGATGAACAGCTCGTAGAAATCCCAGTCCGCCGTCAGATGCACCATGATGAACGTGCCGGCGGCGAAGCTTAGGAAGCCGATCACCATCATCAGGCGCAGGTCCATCTTGGTCGACAGCCGCCCAGCGATCGGCGCGGTGAAGAACATCGCAAGCCCCGAGACGAACATGGTCTCGCCGATCATCAGCGAATCATAGCCGCGTATGCGCCCGAGATAGACGGGATAAATATAGGTGAGGCCGTAAAGCCCGATCCCCATGATGAAGGAGAAGACAGAGCCGAACGAAAAATTCCGGTTCGCAAAAGCCTTGAGATCGACGACGGGGAATTCCACCGAGAAGGCGCGGTAGAAGAAGACGATCGCTGCGATGCCGGAAACAACCGCTGCAATGGCGATGGAATTATCGTTGAACCAGTCGTTCGAATTGCCCTCTTCGAGCACATATTCCAGCGTGCCGAGGAAGACGCCCATCGAGATCAATCCCCACCAGTCGAACTTCTTGAAGAGCGACAGTTCCGGCTTGTCGAAATCGATGAAGTTCCAGGTGACGAGCGTGACGATGATGCCGGGAACGATATTGACGAGGAACAGCCAATGCCAGGAGAAGGCGTGGCTGAGATAGCCGCCGACGGTCGGGCCGATGGTCGGCGCCAGCGTCGCGATCAAGCCGATGATCGGCGAGACGATGCTGCGCTTCGACGGCGGGAAGATGGTGAAGGCGGCCGCGAAGACGGACGGAATCATGCCGCCGCCGATAAAACCCTGGATGGCGCGGTAGACGATCATCTGATCGATATTCGTAGCCGTCGCCGCGAGCGCGCTCGCCATGGTGAAGCCGGCGGCCGAGATCGCGAAGAGATATCGCGTCGAGATAATGCGGGCGAGCGTGCCCGAAAGCGGGATCATGATCACTTCGGCGATCAGATAAGCCGTCTGCACCCAGCCGATTTCGTCGCTGCCGGCTGAAAGGCCGGCCTGGATTTCGGCAAGCGAGGCCGAGACGATCTGAATGTCGAGGATCGACATGAACATGCCGAGCACCATCGCGAAGAAAGCGATGAGCTTCTTCGGATCCATGCGATCCCCCGCATGGGCAGGCGCTGCCGGAATCGTTCCTGCTGTTGCTGTCGCGCTCCCGGCCATCGGACCACCTCCGCCCTTTAAAAGGCTACTTGCTCGGCGCTGTACGCGTATCGACGTCGACGACGACGCTGAGGCCCGCGCGCAGGCGCCCGCTATCGAGGGCATCCTGCGGCAGCGCGATGCGCACCGGTACGCGCTGGATCACCTTGGTGAAGTTGCCGGTGGCGTTTTCCGGCGGCAGCAGCGAAAAGACCGAGCCGGACGCCGGTGAGATCGACTCGACGGTGGCGACGACAGGATGATCGCTATAGGCATCGACGTGGACGTTGACCTTCGAGCCGGGAACGAGATGCTGGATCTGCGTTTCCTTGAAATTGGCGTCGATATAGAGTTCATGTACCGGCACAAGCGCCATCAGGCGCTGGCCGGGCGAGACGAGATCGCCTTCCTGGACCGAGCGATTACCGACGATGCCGTCATACGGCGCCTTGAGCACTGTGAAGGAGAGATCGCGGGCGGCCTTGTCTCGAGAGATCTCCAGCGAGCGGACCGAGCCTTCGGCCTCCTTGCGCTGCGCTTCGAGGATGGCAATATTGGCCTGCGCAGCCACGATATTGGCATCGCCACCTGCGAGATTGGCCTTGGCCTGATCGAGTGCGGTATTGGCATCATCGAGATCTGCGGTGGTGCCGACCGACTTTGCCTGCAGGTCGCTCTGGCGCTTCTGCTTGATTTCCGCGCCGCGAACCGTGGCTTCAAGGGCAGTCTTCTGCGCCTGAGCCTGCACGAGGCTCGCCTTGGCGCCTTCGATCTGCGCATCGATACGGCTCAGCGAAAGCTGCTCGGTCGCGATCTGGGCATTCGCCTGTTCGAGGGCATTCTGGTAGTCGCCGTTATCAAGGGTAGCGAGAATATCTCCTGCCTTGACTTCCTGGTTGGCAACAACATTCACCTTCGCGACATAGCCGGTAACCTTCGGCGAGATGGTCGCGATATCGCCTTCGATATAGGCGTCGTCGGTCGACACCATGAACCGGCCGTTCGTCCACCATTCGTATCCATACCAGCCGCCGCCCGCCAGAAGGGCGAGCACGACGATCGGCAGCACCGGGCTACGGCGCTTTTTCGCGGCAGCGGGAGGGGCAACCGGAGCCTGGGCCGGCGCCGACTGGGCTGGCGCTGGCGGCGTTTCGCGGGCTTCCGACTTTGGAGCGTCTGCGACGACCGCGACATCGGCCTTTGCCTCTTCGGCCTCGGCATTTTCGCTGACAATACGCGCGACGTTGCTCTTCTGGTTGCTCGACATGGCCACTTTACCGATCTTGGAGTAAATAATCGAACTGAACGGTTCGGTTCAGTTGACATAAACCTGTTCTATCGTCATATCAAGATGTATAGAACCAATCGGTTCGATTTCTTTAAGGAAAATGCGAAACCGTAAATACGGTTAAGGAGATATGACGCTTAAACCCGACAACGCCGCCGTATTCAGTCCTCCCGCTGCCGGAGGCCGATTTGCCGCGGGCGAAGATCCGAACAAGCGCCAGCAGATTCTCGCCGGCGCCAAACGCGTCTTCATGAAGATGGGCTTCGACGCCGCCAGCATGAACGACGTGACGCGCGAGGCCGGTGTCTCCAAGGGTACGCTCTACGTCTATTTCACCAACAAGGAAGAACTGTTTTCGGCGATGATCGAGGCCGAGCGCGCCACCTTCCTGGCGACCATGCGCACGGCGCTTGCCGAACACGACGATCCGGAAGCCGGCCTGTACGAATTCGGCATCAGCTTCGTCACCCATATGACCGACGAAAAGGTCATCAGCGCGATGCGCACCGTTCTTGGTGTTCGCGATCGCATGCCGGTCCTCTGTCAGCGCTTCTTCAAGGGGCCTGAAAACCTGCGCACCGTCCTGCGCGACTTCCTGGAACGGCGCATCGCCGATGGCGCGCTTGAGATTGACGATATCGAACTGGCCGCCGGTCAGTTTCTCGATCTTGCCAGCGGCAGCTTCTTCAAGCTTCGCCTGTTTGGAAGCATGGAAGAGCCGCCACCGCGCGACGAAATCGAGCGTGTCATCCGCGGCGCCATCCGGGTCTTCATGGCCGCCTACGGTGTGCGCCAGCACGAGAACGCCTGAGCCGTCCTTGACGGCAGCCTTTCATCGCCCAAAATTCCGCAATAACGATCAAACCCGGCTGCCGGCTTTTCTCTAAGGAAGAAGCCGCAACCGCTGCATAACTATGCAGCAATTCAAAGTGCTACAGCGTCCTTTGCGCGTCTCAAAGGACGCGCGGCGCTGTAGGGAGTGAGAATGAGCGCCATCGCACGGGCGATCTGGTTCATAGAGAGCCATTTCGAAAGCGATCTATCGCTGGAAGAAATATCCGGAGCAGCCGGGTTGTCGCGTTACCATCTGTCGCGCGTCTTCGGGCTCGTCACCGGCCACTCGATCAGCGGCTATATCAGAGGGCGGCGCCTCAGCCGCGCCGTGCCTGCGCTCGTCGGCGGTTCGTCCACCATTCTCGAGGTTGCGCTTTGTGCGGGCTATGGCTCGCACGAGGCTTTCACCCGTGCCTTCCGCGACCAGTTCGGCATGACGCCGGATGCGGTGCGCAGACAGGGGCACGCCCGCAATCTTGTTTTACTGGAGCCGATCAGAATGGACCCCGCCCGCCTTAACGACCTCGAACCGCCCCGCTTCGAAACC